>NZ_CP049263.1:1200000-1500000 GCF_003048615.2 Campylobacter concisus | reverse complement strand
GAATAAATACGAAGATAGGATTAAAGATACGTTTAAGGATTTGGAGCTAGTTGAGATAAAACAGGCTAATGATTGGGTTAGCTTTGTTTATAAGGAAATGGATGAATAATCAAAATAATAACCAAAATAATGGCGATAATAACGGGTTTTTTAACAAAAATCCCATCTTTATCTTTGCTATTTTTGCGATAGTTATAGTTCTAGCTTTTAGAAGCTTTAGTGGCGACGGACTAGGCGGTACTTTTGGGCTTGGTAGCAACGCTCAAAGCAAGATGATAGCTTATTCTGAATTTAAGGATATGCTAAAAAATAAGCAACTAAATGAGGTTGCGATATCTGAAACCACGATAAAAGGCGTTGGTAATGACAAAACCATCTATCTCGCAAAGCGAATAAATGATCCAACGCTCATTGGCATACTTGAGCAAAATGGCATAACTTACAGCGTTTATAGTGAAAATAACTGGTTTGGAGATCTTATATTTTCATGGATCATACCGGTGTTTATATTTTTTGCTATTTGGATGTTTATCGCTAGTCGTATGCAAAAGAATATCGGCGGTGGCATACTTGGCATAGGAAGTGCGAAAAAGCTTATAAATTCTGAAAAGCCAAAAGTTAAATTTGATGACGTCGCAGGCGTTGAAGAGGCAAAAGAAGAGGTTCAAGAGATAGTTGATTATCTAAAAAGCCCAGATAAATACCTAAGACTTGGAGCTAAAATTCCAAAAGGTATTTTACTAGTTGGCCCTCCAGGCACTGGTAAAACGCTTCTTGCAAGAGCAGTTGCGGGCGAGGCTAGTGTGCCATTTTTCTCTATGTCGGCATCAAGCTTCATTGAGATGTTTGTTGGCGTTGGTGCAAGTAGAGTTAGAGATCTTTTTGAAAATGCAAAAAAAGAGGCTCCAGCGATTGTTTTTATAGATGAGATCGATGCGATCGGTAAGAGCAGAAATTCTGGTCCAATGGGGGGAAATGATGAGAGAGAGCAGACGCTAAATCAGCTTCTTTCTGAGATGGACGGCTTTGATGCGGATAAGTCACCGGTCATCGTTATAGCAGCTACAAACAGACCTGAGGTTTTGGATGCTGCGCTTTTAAGACCAGGTAGATTTGATAGGCAAGTGCTTGTTGATAAGCCTGATTTTAAGGGACGTTGCGATATTTTAAAAGTTCATATGAAAGATGTAAAGATCGGCAAAGACGTTAATATCGAAGATATAGCAAGACTTACTACAGGTTTAGCAGGGGCTGATCTTGAAAATATCATAAATGAGGCAGCTCTTCTTGCAGGACGTAAGTCAAAGACTTTTGTTGAGCAGGCTGATCTAGTGGAGGCTGTCGAGAGATCGATAGCTGGTTTAGAGAAAAAATCACGCCGCGTAAATCCAAAAGAGAAGAAGATAGTCACTTACCATGAAAGCGGCCATGCCTTGGTAGCTGAGCTAACAAAAGGTGCAAAAAGAGTGACAAAAGTCTCAGTCGTGCCACGCGGTCTTGCAGCGCTTGGCTATACGCTAAATACACCTGAAGAGAATAAATTTATGATGCAAAAGCATGAGTTACTTGCAGAAGTGGATGTGCTTTTGGCTGGTAGGGCTGCTGAAGAGGTCTTTATAAAAGAGATATCAACTGGAGCTAGTAATGACCTAGAGCGTGCAACTGATATCATAAAAGCTATGGTTAGTATGTATGGTATGAGCGATGTTGCTGGTCTTATGGTGCTTGAGAAGCAACGCGCGACATTTTTAAATGGCGGGCAAAGCATAAAAGACTATAGCGACAAGATGGCCGAAAAAGTCGATGAGTTCGTAAAAGCACTTCTTCATGAGAGATATACGGCTGTGCTTGGTCTTCTTGAAATTTATAAAGGTGCCATTGAAAACATGGTCTCAGCGCTTTATGAAGAAGAGACTATCGAGGGAAAACGAGTTAGAGAGATCATCAAAAACTACGAAGAAGAAAATGGTCTTGAAAGCAGGCTTGTAGAGCTTGAAGAAGAGGAAAAAGGCAAAAAAGAGGAATAAAATGAGTGGTTACATCGCAAAGGCAGGATATAAATTTATATTACTCTTTTTGATTTTATTTGCTATATCTGCATTGTTTGGTATTGCGCCACTATTTTTTCTAGCGTTACTTCTTTTAACTCTATATTTTTTTAGAGACCCTGAAAGAGAGCCTTTTACTGACGATAAACTAGCCTTACTTTCGCCCATAGATGGTAAGATAAAAGAGATCAGCGTTTCAAATTTTGATGATAAAGAGGTAGCTAAGATAGTTATCTCAAAGCCATTTTTTGGTGTAGGCACTCTAAGAGCTATAAGCGATGCTAACGTCACTGAAGTTAAAAAAAGGCATGGGCTCTTTTTATGCCAAGCTATGAAAATTTCAGAGATGCTAAATGAAAGAGCGATAATTCGTTTTGAAAAAGGAAGTATTAAATTTGCTATGAAGATCATAGCTGGAGTTTTTAGTAGAAGTTTAGAAATTTATAACATTACCAGTCTAAAAGCCTCTAGAAAATTTGGCTTTTTAGGAAGCGGAGAAGTGATTTTATACTTGCCAAGAGATACTAAAATTTGCGTAAGCGTTGGCGAGAGCGTTAAAGCTGCTTCACTTCTTGGATACTTTGAAGAGGAAAAATAAAATGAATAGCATACAAAAAATGCAGTTAATGTATATCTTGCCAAATTTATTTACCGCAGCAAGCGCTTTTTTGGGCGTTATAAGCATTATTTCATCTATTCAGGGGAACTATTTTAAAGCCATTATTTACATCATTCTTTCACTGATTTTAGACGGACTTGATGGACGCGTGGCAAGACTTACAAAGACTACAAGTAAATTTGGCGTGGAGTTTGATAGCCTTGCGGATCTTGTAGCATTTGGTGTGGCTCCAGCGATTTTATTTTATCTAACAGTTGGTGCAAAATTTGGCAGATTTGGTGCGCTAATAGCAGCTATGTTTGTAGTCTTTGGAGCTATTAGACTAGCTCGTTTTAATGTCACTACCGGCACATACGAGCCAAATGTTTTCATCGGACTTCCTATACCATCAGCAGCCATCATCGGAGTGCTTTGGGTTGGTGTTTATCTAAAGCATGAATTTTTATATGGTTTTGAGTGGTGCTTGATATTGCTTGAAGCGGTTTTAGCTATCTTGATGGTTAGCAACATCCGCTACCCAAGCTTTAAAAAGATGAATTTAAAACAAACTCATGTTATGCGAATTTTAGTAGCACTTGTAGTTGTTTTTTCTATGCTTTATCTATATCCTTACGAGAGTGCGACCTTTTTTATGAGCGTTTATATGCTTTATGGTATTATTAGAGCGGCTATAATGTTTAGCAAAAATCACAAAAAAAAGGAGAGCGAATGAGCGAAAATGGCATAATAAAATCGCGTAAATTTTTACCAAAAATCGAAATCAAAAACTCTCTACTGCTGCTACTTAGGTAGCAAATTCTTCTTTACTTAACTCATTAAATTTAAATATAAAAAATCATAAAAGGACAAAAAATGGATAAAAATAAAATTATAATCTTTGATACGACTTTAAGAGATGGCGAGCAAAGCCCAGGAGCTTCTATGAACACAGCTGAAAAGCTTCAGATCGCACTTCAGCTTGAAAGGCTTGGTGTGGATGTGATGGAGGCTGGATTTGCAGCTGCAAGTCCAGGGGACTTTGACGCGGTAAATCAGATCGCAAAGCAAGCTTCAAACATCACTGTCTGCTCGCTTGCACGTGCGGTTGATCGTGATATCAAGGCGGCTGGCGAGGCACTAGCTCCAGCTAAAAACAAAAGAATTCACACCTTCATAGCAACAAGTCCGATCCACATGCAGTACAAGCTAAAAATGAGCCCAGATGAGGTGATCAGGCGTGCAGTTGAGGCGGTGCAATACTCAAAAACGTTTTGCGATGATGTGGAGTTTAGCTGCGAGGATGCATGCAGAAGCGAGATGAGCTTTTTAAAAGAAATTTGCGACGCAGCGATAAACGCAGGGGCAAAAACCATAAACATCCCTGATACGGTTGGTTACTTGTATCCAGAGGAGATCACAGCTCGCATCAGCGAAATAGTAAAATTTATAGGCGATAGAGCGGTAGTTTCGGTGCATAACCACAACGATCTAGGCATGGCTACGGCAAATTCGCTAGCTGCTATAAAAGCTGGTGCAAGGCAGGTTGAAGGCACGATAAATGGCATCGGCGAGCGCGCTGGAAACGCTGCACTTGAAGAGATCGTGATGGCTATAAAAACTCGCCAGGACGTCTTTGCGCCGCTTTACACAGGCATCATCTCAAAAGAAATTTATCCGACTTCAAGACTGATCGCTAGCATCACAGGCATCGAGCCACAGCCAAACAAAGCAATCGTTGGTAAAAACGCCTTCGCGCACGAGAGTGGCATCCACCAAGACGGCGTGCTAAAGCACAAAGAGACTTATGAGATCATCAGTGCAGAGAGCATCGGCTTAGAGAAAAACTCGCTCGTTCTTGGCAAGCACAGCGGCCGCCATGCGTTTAAAGATAAGCTTGCTAGCCTTGGATTTGACCTTGACAGCGATGCGCTTAATAAGGCATTTGAGAAATTTAAAGAGTTGGCAGATAAGAAAAAAGAGATATTTGACGACGATATCAGGGCACTTGTGGCAGAGGAGATCACCAAGATCCCGCAAGCTTACGAGATCACGGACTTGCTTCAAAGTAGCGGTGGCAGCTTAGCAAGCGCCTCTATGAGCATCAGGCACAACGACGAGATCGTTAGCGACTCAGCCCTTGGCAATGGCACAGCAGATGCGATATTTAAGGTAGTTGATCGCATCAGCGGCATTAATGGCACGCTCAAAGATTACAAGGTTACAGCTGTTTCTCAGGGCAAAGATGCTCTTGCAAAGGTTGATGTAAAAGTCGAGTTTGAGGGCAAGACAGCCGTAATGGGTCACGGACTTGATATTGATACGATGATGGCAAGCGCTAAGGCCTATGTCGGCGCACTAAATAGCTACCTTCGCATCCATAAAAACTAAAATTTTAGCTGGCTGCTAAATTTGCAGCTGGCTAATTTAAATTTAGCTACTCTTTAAATTTACTGCGTTTTTTAAATTTTTAAAATTCCTTTCACTCGCAAGGATTGACTACTGATTTTAGGTCTCGCAAAGCTTGCCACTAAAATCAGAGTCGAAATTACTCGTTCATAAAATTTTAAAATTTGTTAGAAATTTCTTAGAAGCAAACCGCATGCTGTGCGAAGCACTAAGGCATACCATCTCTAACGTGCGAAGGGGGTTTACTAGGGCTTTGCCTCGTAACTGCAAGCAGACTGTAATTCAAGCCTATTCCCCCTTAACAAAGAATCAAACATTTAAATTTGATTAGATTGCTTTACAAATTTTAAAATTCCATTCACTAGCAAGAATTGACTACTAAAATTACTCGTTCATGAAATTTTAAAATTTGCTAGATGCTCATCTTGGATTGTTAAATTTGTGTATTGTAGAGCTGGCTGTTAAATTTATCCAAAATGTTAGCTCTAATTTGAAATTTTGCTCGGAGTGTAAATTTTTGACTTATTGCTCAACTATCTTTTTAACAGCTAGTGAGGCTAAATTTAGCCCAAAGCAGGCAGTCACGCCCATGAAGCTGCCAAGTGGCTTGCAAAGTGGCTCTTCTGTTGAAAAGACCACGTCAAATTTACCACTAAAGCCTGATTTTTTGAGCTCATATCTATATTTTCTAGCTAGTGGATCGACCGAAGTTTTCCAAACGCAGGCCACCTTTATCTTGGTTGGATCAACCCTTTTTGCCCCACCCATCGAGGCTATAAATTTGCTAGGATCTACCGCATTTGCAAGGGCGATCTTAGCAGCGATATCGTCGATCGCGTCGATCACCACGTCAAATTTACTAAAGTCAAATCCAGAGACAAACTCAGGCGTGATCAGCGTCTGCATAGGCGTGATGCAAGGATAAATTTTGGCAAACTCCTCCACCTTTACGCCGCCTACGTTTTCACTGTAAATTTGGCGGTTTTGATTTGTCACGTCAAAGATGTCTTTATCGATCAGCGCGATGCTTCCGACCCCGCTTCTAGCAAGCGCATCTACGCACATTCCGCCCACACCACCAGCTCCGCAAACTAGCACTTTTGCGCTTTGAAGCTTGCTAAAACCATCCTCACCAAAAAGCCATCTTATCCTTGTAAATCTATCATTTTGCATCAAATTTCCCGTTTAAGCTCTCCAAGCTCTCGTATGAAGTCATATTTAGTTTTATGGGCGTTATCGTGGCAAAGCCCTCATTTACCTTGCTGATGTCGCTTGGCTCGCCTTTTTCGTATTCAAGTGCGGCGTTTCCAAGCCAGTAGTACTCGATGCCTCTTGGGTTGCGATTAAGCGTGGCATGCGTGGCGTAGGTGCGTCTGCCAGCTGGCACGACGGCATAACCTTTGAAATTTTTGCTAGCTCTAGCTGGGATATTTACATTTAGAAATTCTCTTTGATTTAGCGAAATTTCATCATTTAGCACCTTCGGTACGATAAATTTAACGATCTTTTTTGCTAGCTCAAAGCCAAGTTCATTTAGTGAGTTGTTTTCATAAAACTGCGAAAAAGCGATGCTTCTAATGCCCTGTAAAACGCCCTCCATCGCCGCTCCACACGTGCCAGAATAAGTGATATCTTCGCCTAAATTTGCCCCGTGATTTATGCCGCTTATCACTAGATCTGGTTTTTTATTATAAAGTGCGTGAAGTGCGAGATAGACGCAGTCGCTGGGCGTTGCGTCGTCAAGTTTAAAAAAGCCATCATCAAGTTTTATAAACCTAAGAGGCCTTGTGAGCGTCAAAGAGTGAGCGCAGGCTGATTTTTCAGAGCTTGGAGCTACGATCGTGACATTTACGCCATCTAGCTCGTTTAAAGCTTCTTTTAAGGCAAGTAGTCCAGCCGCCTCAAATCCATCGTCATTTGTTATCAAAATTTCTTTCAAATTTTATCCTTTAAAGGGTTGGATTTTATCACAGCTTTCTTAAAATTTTAAAGAATTTTTGCGTATAATGCCCCCAAAAAAAGACCTGATGAAAGTGTGTAAATGAAAATTTTAGTCTCCGCTCTTGAGCCATCGGCAAATTTGCATTTAAAAGAAATTTTGAAAAATTTCGAGGGCAAATTTGAGCTAATGGGAATTTTTAGCGAAGAGCTTGGCACGCCATATATGAAAAGCAGCGAGTTTTCTGCGATGGGCTTTGTCGAGGTTTTGCCGCTCATTTTTAAGGCAAAAAAAGCGATGAAAGTGATGAGTCAGATGGCAAAAGAGGCTGATGCAGTGCTGCTAATAGACAGTCCAGCCTTTAATCTCCCACTTGCAAAGGCGATAAAAGAGGCCGGTGCAAAAGCAGCCGTGACATACTACATCTTGCCCCAGGTTTGGGCGTGGAAGCCAAAAAGAGTGAGCGTTGTGGAGAGATACTGTGACAACCTAGCTTCGATCCTGCCATTTGACTCTAAATTTTATAGTCGCTCGACCTACGTGGGCCATCCTTTGATGGATGAGATAAAGCTTAAGAAAACTAGCCTAAGTAGCAGTGGCAAAGTGGCGTTTTTGCCGGGATCAAGAAGGTCAGAGATTTCAAGGCTTATGCCAGTTTATAGAGAGCTTGCTAAAAAGATAGAAGCAAAAAGGCTGCTTGTAGTGCCGCCATTTTTGCTTGATAAAGTGGATGAAATTTATGGTGATGTGAGCGATTTTGAGGTCGTTTCAAACACGCCTGAAGCCTTGTATGAGAGTGACTTTGCCTTTGTTTGCTCTGGCACTGCTACGCTTGAGGCAGCGCTCATTGGCACGCCATTTGTGCTAACATATAAGGCAAAAGCGATAGATGTTTTCATCGCTAGAAAATTTGTAAAGATCAAGCACGCGGGACTTGCAAATATAATGTTTGATTTTATGGGTAAAGAGCCGCTTCATGAGGAATTTATTCAAGAGTTTGCAACGGCTGAAAATTTGCTAAGAGCCTACAAGAGCTGCGATAGGCAGAAATTCTTAAAAGGCTGCGATGAACTAAGGGCCTACCTAGGTCATGGCAGCAGTAAAAATGTAGTAAAAATTTTAAAAAATATGGAGTAAAAAATGAGTGAACCAATGACAATGCATGGATACGAGAAGATAGAAGCTGAGCTAAAAGATCTGAGGCTAGTTCAGCGCCCACAAATCGTAACTGAGATCGACATCGCAAGAAGCCATGGCGATCTAAAAGAAAACGCTGAGTATCACGCTGCAAAAGAGAAGCAAGCCTTTATAGACGCTAGGATCGCTGAGCTTAGCGCACTTTTAGCAAACGCTGAAGTGATCGATCCAAGTAGCTACGAGCATGATAGGGTGAGATTTGGCTCTAGTGTGACGATAATGGACGAAGAGACCGAGGTAGAGCATACTTACACGATAGTTGGTGTGAGCGAAAGTGACCTAGACAAGGGCTATATCTCAATAAACTCACCTCTTGCAAAGCAGCTTTTAGGCAAGGCTGAGGGCGATGAGGTAGCGCTAAATTTACCAAAAGGCAGAAGCGACGTCGAGATCGTTAAGATCTGCTACAAACCTATAAAATTTGACTAAAAAGATGAGGCGAAGGGCTAAAAACTGCTTTTTGGCTCTGCTAATTTTTAATTAAGGCAAAATTTGAGCGAATATCTATATGCCCCCGTTATAAAAGAAGGCGCGATCTTTTTGGCTGATGCGCATGAAAATGTAAATAGAGATGGATTTTTGAAATTCTTGCACGCCGTTGATAGCAAAGAGATTAAGGAGCCACCGCAGATTTTCTTGCTTGGCGATATATTTGATTTTTTAACGGGCGAGGGCGAATATACGCAAAAATTTTACGCTGAGCACTTAAGACTTATAAATAAAATTTCACAAAAGGTGGAAATTTTTTATTTCGAGGGCAACCACGATTTTAGGCTTTCAAATTTATTTAATAAAACTAGAGATTTTTGGGACAAAGGCGAGAGGCTAAGCTTTGAGGGGGTAAAGGTCTATGACATTTGCGCTCAGCCAGTGAAATTTAGAACTATAAGTGGCGAGCACGTCCAGATCGCACATGGCGATATATTTTTACTTTTTATAGATAAGTATGCGCTTAGGTTTTTAAGGCTTAGATGGTTTTTGAAATTTATGAACGCGCTTGATAAAATTTCGGATTTTAAAATTTCAAAAGCGATACTAGCCAAACTTACTAAGAAAAATCTGCACTATAAAATTTCAAACTTCAAGGAGCTAATGAGCAAGCATTTGCAGGGCTTTGACGCAAGTATAGTGATAGAGGGACACTATCATCAAGGTGAACTATTTGATATTTACGATAGATTTTATATAAATTTACCTTGTTTTGCATGCGAGCAAAGTTATTTTGTTGTAGAATACGCCCAGCAAAAGTTGAATTTGCTCAAAATGAGTTTGAAAGGACATTGATGTTTGGAGACAACGTACTAAAAACGGGCTCAAACGAGATGGAACTTGTTGATTTTCGTATCTTTAAAAAGGCCGAAAACAAAGTATATGAAGGAATATACGGAGTCAATGTCGCAAAGGTGCGGGAGATCATTAAGATGCCAAATCTTACCGAGCTTCCTGGCGTTCCTGAGTATATCGAGGGAATTTTTGATTTAAGAGGTGTGGTTATCCCTGTTATAAATTTGGCAAGATGGATGAATATCGTCGAACCAACTGAGGGTGTAGTTATAAAGCCACGTGTTATTATCGCTGAATTTAGCGGTATATTGATCGGTTTTATCGTCCATGAGGCCAAGAGGATTAGGCGAATAAGCTGGAAAGACATAGAGCCTGCAAATTTTGCTTCAGGGTCTGGCACTCTAGATAAGGGCAAGATCACAGGTGTAACAAGAATAGAAGATGATGAAGTGCTTCTTATTCTTGATCTTGAAAGCATCGTTGAAGAGCTAGGAATTTACTCACCAAAGATCGAATTTGACGTAACAGACGATCAAAAGATCAAAGGTGCTGCTTTGGTTCTAGATGATAGCTCGACTGCTAGAAAGCTAGTAAAAGATGCACTTGAGAAGATGGGCCTTAGCGTAGTTGAAGCCAAAAACGGCGTTGAGGGTTTAGAGAGAATGGAGGAGCTTTATCAAAGATATGGGGATAACCTAACAAGAGAGCTTAGAGTTATCTTAAGTGATATCGAAATGCCACAAATGGATGGATACCGCTTTGCTTCAACTATTAAAAATGATGATAGGTTCAAAGAGGTTCCAATTGTATTTAACTCTTCATTAAGTAATGAATTTAGTGAGATTAAGAGTAAAGAAGCTGGTGGCGCTGCGTATCTTACAAAATTTGATGCTAGTGTATTTTATCAAGAGGTGCTAAAAGTAATTGAAGCACATTCTCAATCTGCAAAATGAGGTGAATTATGGATGATATGAAAGAAATAATGGAAGACTTTTTAATAGAGGCTTTCGAACTTATTGAGCAGATAGACCATGACCTTGTCGAACTTGAGTCAAACCCTGAGGATTTAGAGCTTTTAAATAGAATTTTCCGCGTTGCTCACACAGTAAAAGGTAGCTCAAGTTTTTTAAATTTTGATGTTTTAACAGAGCTTACTCACCACATGGAAGATGTTTTGAACAAAGCTAGAAAAGGCGAACTAAAGATCACTCCAGACATTATGGACGTTGTTCTTGAGTCAGTTGATATGATGAAAGGACTACTAGAAAGTATTAGAGACAATGGTAGTGACTCGGCTGCTGGCATCGATATTAAAAATATTTGTGTAAGACTTACTCAAATTTCTGAAGGCGAAGCACCAAGCGCAGCCGCAGAAGCTCCAGCAGCACCATCGCCTGAGCCGGTAAAAGAGCCAGAACCTGTCGCACCAGCCGTAGAAGCAGCTCCTGAAGTAAGCGATGCCGAGCTTTCAAAGTTAAGTGACTCTGAGGTTGAAGCTGAGATAGAGAGACTCTTAAAAGTTAGAAAAGCAGAAGATCAAGCAAGACGTGCTTCAAAAGGCATAGCCCCAAAATCTCCTGAAGAGATAGCTCCAGCTGCAAGCGCTGCACCAGCACCTGCAGCGAAACCAGCTCCTAGTAGAGAAAGAGATGCAGATAAAAAAGTACCAGCAGCTAGTAGTAGCAGTGCAGTAGCACAAGAGCAAACGATACGTGTTGAAGTAAAAAGACTTGATCACTTGATGAATTTAATCGGTGAGCTTGTTCTTGGTAAAAACCGCTTATTAAAAATTTATGATGACGTAGAAGAGAGATATGAGGGCGAGAAATTCCTTGAGGAGCTAAATCAAGTAGTCTCAAGTCTAAGTCTAGTTACGACTGATATCCAGCTAGCTGTTATGAAGACAAGGATGCTTCCAATAGCTAAAGTCTTTAATAAATTTCCACGTATGATACGTGATCTTAGCCGCGACCTTGGTAAGCAAATAGATCTTGAAATTTCAGGTGAAGAGACGGAGCTTGATAAGTCAATCGTTGAAGAGATTGGTGATCCTCTAGTTCACATCATTAGAAACTCATGCGACCACGGTATTGAAGATCCTGAGACAAGAAAGGCAATGGGCAAACCTGAAAAAGGTCTTGTTCAGCTAAAAGCTTACAACGAGGGTAACCATATCGTTGTTGAGATAGTTGATGATGGTAAGGGCTTGGACGCTGATATGCTTAAAGCTAAGTCTATAGAAAAAGGCATCATCACTGAGCGAGAAGCTGATGCGATGAGTGAGAAAGAGGCATTTGGTCTTATATTTAGACCAGGATTTTCAACTGCTGCAAAGGTTACAAACGTATCTGGTCGTGGCGTTGGTATGGACGTTGTTAAGACAAACATTGAAAAACTAAATGGTATCATCGATATCGAGAGTGAAGTTGGAAAAGGTACAGTCATGAAGCTTAAAATTCCACTCACACTTGCGATTATTCAGTCACTTCTTGTTGGAACACAAGAGGAATTTTATGCGATACCACTTGCTAGCGTTCTTGAGACTGTTCGTGTGCCTATTGATGATATTTACACGATCGATGGCAAAAACGTTCTAAGACTAAGAGATGAGGTTTTATCTCTTGTTAGACTTTCAGATGTCTTTGGAGTTGAAAAAGTGTTTGATGGCGGTGATCATACTTATGTCGTTATCATCGGCGTTGCTGAAGCAAAACTAGGCATCATAGTAGATACTTTAGTTGGTCAAGAAGAGATCGTTATTAAGTCAATGGGTGATTATCTACAAAATATCCCAGGCATTGCTGGAGCTACCATTAGAGGCGATGGCCGTGTAACTCTTATTATAGACGTTGGTGCTATGATGGAGATGGCTAAAGATATAAAAGTAGATATTAGAGCCGAAATAGAAGATAGCACAAAAGCAAAGGAAAAGCCAAGTGATTATAAGGTCTTGATTGTTGATGACTCTAAAATGGATAGAACCATCATGCAAAAAGCACTTGAACCAACCGGAGTAACTATAATAGAAGCAACTAATGGTGTCGAGGCGTTAAATGTTATAAAATCTGGCGAGCATTCATTTGATGCAATTTTGATTGATATTGAGATGCCTAGGATGGATGGATATACACTTGCTGGTGAAATTCGCAAATACTCTAAATATCGCAATCTACCGCTTATTGCTGTTACGTCAAGGACGTCTAAAACAGATAGATTGCGTGGTGTAGAGGTTGGTATGACTGAATACATTACTAAACCGTATTCAGCAGAATACCTTGAAAACGTTGTTAGAAAAAATATAAAATTAGCTTAGGGGTAAGGGATGAACGATAAACTAAACCAGGTTTTAAGCAAACAAAAACAACAAATTGACGGACCTGAGTCAAAAAACAATGAAGATATAGTTCAATTAGTAGGCTTCGTTGTTGGCGAAGAAGAGTATGCGATACCTATTTTAAATATCCAAGAGATAATCAAACCTATTGAATACACCCGTGTTCCTAGCGTGCCTGACTATGTTCTTGGCGTCTTTAACCTACGTGGAAACGTTATCCCACTTATTGATTTGCGTAAGCGTTTTTCACTAAATGTTACAAAACAAAGCCCAAGTACAAGATATATCGTCATGAAAGATGAGGATAACATAGCAGGCTTCGTGATAGACCGCTTGACGGAGGCTATCAGAATAGACCGCAACAGGATTGATCCGCCGCCAGAGACTTTGGTAAAAGACAAAGGCATGATCTATGGTATCGGCAAACGCGATCAAAACATCCTTACGATTTTAAAGGTTGAAAGCCTTTTAAAGCGTGATTTTTAGGGCATAGTTTGATAAAACTTTGTGTTTTTGACTTTGACTCTACGATAATGGACGGCGAGACGATTGATATTCTCGCCGCCGCTAACAACGCCAGTAATGAGGTGGCTAGCATAACGAAGCGTTCGATGAACGGCGAACTTGATTTTTTTGAAAGTCTTACAGCAAGAGTAAAATTTTTAAAAGGAATGCCACTTTCAAAAGCAGATGAAATTTGTAAAAATTTACCCATCATGCCAGGAGCTAGCGAGCTTATAGTTGCTCTAAAGCAAAAAGGCATAAAGGTCGTGGTCTTTAGTGGCGGTTTTCATATCGCAACTGATAAGATGCAAGAAAAACTTAAATTTGATGCAAATTTTGCAAATATCTTGCACCACAAAGATGGAATTTTAACAGGTGAAGTTGGCGGAGAGATGATGTTTGGTAGCTCAAAAGGCGAAATGATAGATCGCTTAAAGGGACTATTAAATTTAGATAAAAGAGAGATCATGTGCGTTGGCGACGGAGCTAACGACGTGTCAATGTTTAGAAAATGTGATCTAAAAATTGCCTTTTGTGCGAAAGAAATTTTAAAAAAAGAGGCGACGCATTGCGTGGATGTCAAGGATCTGCGTGAAATTTTAAATTTTATAAGGTAAAAAAATGTATGACAATGAAGCTAAATTTTCTCTTTGGTGTGACTTTATAGAGAGAGATTTTTTACAAAACGAATTCAACTCTTTATTAGAAAAAGGCGTTATAAACGGAGCTACAAGCAACCCAGCTATCTTTAAAACAGCTTTTGCATCACCTGCTTACAAACAGATCATACAAAATAGCAACAAGCGTCATCCAAAAGATCTTTATGAAATTTTAGCGACCCAAGATATCAAGATCGCCGCATGTAAAATGCTAAAAAACTACGCAAATGGCGATGATGGCTTTGTTAGCATTGAGGTTGATCCAAATTTAAGTGGCGAAACAGCTGCGACGATAGAAGAGGGCATTAGGCTTCATAACCTTATCTCAATGCCAAATGTCATGATAAAAATTCCAGCCACAAAAGAGGGTTATGAAGCGATGAGTGCGCTTATGGCAAGAGGTATCAGCGTAAATGCGACGCTCATTTTCTCGCCAGATCAGGCTAAAAACTGCCTAGAGGCCTTTAAAGAGGGCAGCAAAGCTTATGCAAGCCGCTTTGTGGATACGACGATGCCAAAAGGTGTGATCAGCGTTTTTGTTAGTAGATTTGACAGAAAGCTTGATGAGACAATGTCTGCAAAGAGCCTACCAACAGGGCAGATCGGCATAATGAACGCTGCAAATATCTATCATATCATTGAGGACTTTGGCTTAGAAAACGTAAGGACACTTTTTGCAAGCACTGGCGTAAAAGGTGGTGGCTTAAGAGGGGATTATTACGTTAGGGAGCTAATGTATAAAAACTCTATAAACACAGCTCCGATAGATACGATAAAAGAATTTATAAAAGAAAAAGCTGAGGCAAAAAATGCCCCTAGCAAAGAGAATATCTCAAGCTTTTTTCACATTATAAAAAATAATGAGATCGATATAAATGCTACTTATAAAGAGCTTTTAAATGACGGCTTAAAGCAGTTTGTTGCAGCATTTGATGAGATTATGAAATCACTTTAATGACCAAAAAAGACCTAGACTCATATCTGTGCTCTTTGGTAGATAAAGGCGGCAGCGACCTTCATCTAAAGTCTGCAAGCCTTGTTTATGGTAGATTTAATGGTGAGATCATGCCGCTTAGTGAAGAAAATTTAGACCCAAGTGATGCGGTGGCTATCGCAAACGAGCTTTTGGGGGCTAAATTTGATGAGTTTATGGATAAAAAAGATATAGATTTTTCTTATAAACTAAATGATGAGTACTGCTTTCGTGTAAATATGTTTTTGCAGATAAATGGAATTTCTGCTGTCTTTCGTGTCACTCCAACAAAAATTCCAACCATAAAAGATCTAAATTTACCAAGCGTGATAGAAAAAATTTGCACAGAGACCACTCGTGGCATCATCCTGGTGACTGGCCCAACTGGAAGCGGCAAGACGACAACGCTTGCAAGCATGATAAATTTCATAAATCAGACAAAAAGATCACATATCGTGACTATCGAAGATCCGATTGAGTATGTATTTAACGACGATAAAAGTATAATCAACCAGCGCTCTATCGGGGCAGATGCGCTAAATTTCTCAGATGCGCTAAGGGCTTCACTTAGAGAAGATCCTGATATCATTTTGGTGGGCGAGATGAGAGATCTTGAGACGATTGAGACTGCCATTAGAGCTGCTGAGACTGGTCACTTGGTGCTTTCGACACTTCACACACTTGATGCAAAAGAGAGCGTAAATAGGATAGTAAATAGCTTCCCTCAAGGTGAGCGAGATAAGGTCAGCCTTATGTTCTCTTCAGTGCTTGCTTGCGTCATCTCACAAAGGCTAGTTAAGACGCTTTTTGGCACAAGACGCCCAGCAGTTGAGATCATGAGAAAAAATACCCGCATAAAAGAGCTCATATCTGAAGAGAAATTTGATGAGATCGATCTTGCCATAGCTGAGTCAAAAAATACTTACGGCATGCAAACTTTTGATCAGCACCTGCTTGAGCTTTATGAAAATAAGATAATTAGTGCCGAAGTAGCGCTTGACAATGCTAGCAACAGGGGCGACTTGCAGCTTAAGATAAAAAGCTCAAATGTAGCAGGTTTTAGCTTTGAAAATGGTGTAAATTTTGGCAAACCTCAAAGCAAACAAGATCAACCTGAAGTGATCGCACTTAAAGAAATTTAAATAAGCTTTATCTGAAATTTATAAAGCATTAGATAAAATCAGCACCTATTTTTTATGAAAGGAAAACGATGTTAGAAGGAATCGTTAGAGAGAGTATCGGTAAGAAGTCTGCGAAGGCTTTGAGAAGAGATGGTTATCTAATCGCCAACATTTATGGCAAGGGATTAGAGAATGTTGCAGCTGCTTTTAAAGTCAATGACTTTATCAAAGAAGCACGCAAAAAAGAGAGCCTTGCTTTTGATGTAAAAGTAGGCGGAAAAGTTTATAATGTCGTTATTGTTGATTACCAAAGAGATGTTGTTACAAGCGATCTTAAACACGTAGATCTAAAAGTAGCACTTCCAGGCGTTTTATCAAAATATATGATCCCAGTTAAGCCAGTTGGAACACCTATTGGTCTTAAAAATAAGGGCGTTTTGATCCAGTCAAAAAGACGTCTTTGCGTAAAATGCACGGCTGAAAATTTACCAAATTCATTTGACGTTGATGTAAGCAAACTTGACATTGATGATACGATTTTGGTTCGTGATATCACAGCTCCTAAAGGCGTTACAATCATTGACGCTGACCGTGTTGCGGTACTTGGAGTTATTAAAGCTAAATAAAAAGGGCTTTTGTGACACTAATAGCGGGGCTGGGCAATCCTGGCCCCAAATACGAAAATACTAGACACAACATAGGCTTTATGCTTATAGACCTCCTAAAAGACTCAAATTTCAAAGATGTTAGCTCAGCTAAATTTCAAGGTGAAGTTTTTAAATTTAACGACATTATCTTGCTAAAACCAACAACCTTTATGAACCTCTCAGGTCAAAGTGTAAAGGCGGTAAAAGACTTTTATAAACCAGATAGGATCATCGTCATCCACGACGATCTTGATCTTAGTTTTGGCGCGGTTAAATTTAAAAAAGGCGGCAGTAGCGGCGGACATAACGGCATAAAATCGATCGATAATATAATAGGCAACGACTACGAAAGGGTGCGTGTTGGTATCGGACATGAGGGCGATGCTAAAAATTTTGTCCTTGGCGAGTTTAGTGACGAGGAGAAAAAGGCTTTAGATGAAATTTTAGCCTATACAAAAAATGCGGTTTGCGAGCTGCTAAAGAGCGACATCAACGAAATTTCACAAAAATTTACGGTAAAAAAAGGTCTTATCAAATGAAACTATACGCCAGATACGTTGGCTGGGTCTATATAAAATCTTTTCTTATCGTATTTTTAGCGCTTGAGCTATTTTATGTTGGCATTGATCTGCTTACAAATTTAAAAGATCTGCCGCCATCTGCTAACCTTCAGCTACTCTATGTTGGCCTTACTGCACTAAGTGCCATTAGCTACGTTTTGCCACTTTCACTCATTTTTGCGCTAATAATTTTACATGTAAATATGGTTCGCTCAAACGAGCTAATCAGCTTTTATGCTCTTGGCATCAGTAAAAACAAGCTCATTTTGCCGCCATTTCTCATCGCACTTTTTGTGACGATTTTTTACGTTGGGCTAAATTTTACGCCATTTGCTTATGCGCATGACTATCAAAAAAGTATCACAAAAAATACCGCTTTTTCAAAAAGCACAAACGACTCATTTTTGAAGTTTGAAGGCAAATTTATCTATATAAAAGAGCTAAACTCAGCCAAGCAAAGGGCAAATGACGTGAGAATTTTTGACATTAATGGCACTGACTTGCTCTCGACAACCTTTGCCGACCACGCTAAATTTAAAGACAATGAGTGGATTTTAGAGGATGTAAATCAGACCTTTTTGCCTCAAACCTTAGAGCTTGGCGAAAATGGTTTTAATAAGGTAAAAAGCGAAAATTTAGATGCGTTAAGAGGCTTTAAGCCAAAGAGCATTGAGAGTGCTGCAAGCGTTGAAAACTCTAAATTTAACATACCTGATGCGATAAATTTTATAAAGACATTTAAAAACGAAGGCATTGGACTTGACAGCGCAAAAACTGCCTTTTATAACCTCGCCATCACGCCATTTTTTGCGCCATTTTTATTGCTTATTTTCTACTATCATTTGCCAGTGACTGGCAGGTTTTTTAACCTCGCACTCTCAACATTTATCTTTGTTGTGATAACACTCGTAGTTTGGGGGCTTCTCTTTATCTTAATCAAATTTGCTCAAACCTCAGTCATATTGCCAGAGATCGGCATGGTTCTCCCTGTTATTTTGCTTTTTGCATACGCCATTTATCTCATAAAATCGCATCGTTAAGCCAAATTTTGGCAACTTTTTTGTAAAATCAAGCCATTTTAAAAAAGGCTATTTTATGGATTTTAAAGAGCTTGCAAGCAAATACAAAACCCCACTTTACGTTTATGATTTTAACTACATTAAAGAGCGCTACGAGGCGCTAAAAAACGCATTTTACGCTAGAAAATCTCTGGTTTGCTACGCTGTAAAAGCAAACTCAAATTTAAGCGTTTTAAAATTTCTGGCTGATCTTGGAGCTGGATTTGACTGCGTGAGCATCGGCGAGGTCAAAAGAGCGCTTTTGGCAGGAGCTAAGAGATATCAGATCATCTTTAGCGGCGTTGGCAAGAGCGATGAAGAGCTAAAAGAGGCTTTAGAAAATGAAATTTTGCTGATAAATGTCGAGAGCTTTGCCGAACTTTTAAGGCTTGAAGAGATAGCAAAAGGGTTAAATTTAAAGGCAAGGATTAGCATCAGGGTAAATCCAGGCGTCGATGCAAAAACTCACCCATATATCTCGACAGGGCTAAATGAAAACAAATTTGGCGTCGATGCACAGACAGCTAAAAAGATGTATATCCACGCTAAAGCATCAGAGTTTCTTGAGCCAACTGGCATACACTTTCACATCGGCTCGCAGCTAACTTCACTAAGCCCGATAATAGACGCTGCAAAGATCGTAAGTGAGCTTTTAAGAGAGCTAAGAGCGCTTGAGATCGATATCAAATTTTTTGACGTTGGCGGCGGACTTGGCATCATCTACAACGATGAAAAAGAGATAAATTTATACGACTACGCACAAGGAATTTTAGGCGCACTAAAGGGTCAAGATGTGACCATCGTTTGCGAGCCAGGACGCTTCATCGTGGGCAATGCTGGCTACTTTGTCGCAAGCGTTTTATATGAGAAATTTAATGGCAAAAAGAGATTTGTCATCACTGATGGCGCGATGAATGATCTTATAAGACCAAGCCTTTATGGCGCGCATCACAAAATTTTTGTTTATGGCAAGGATGAAAATTTAGGCACTTGCGATGTGGTCGGTCCAGTTTGTGAAAGCGGCGACTTTTTAGCAAAAGATATAGAGCTACCAGAGTGTGAAAGTGGCGATATCATCGTAGTTAAAGGGGCTGGAGCTTATGGTTTTAGCATGAGCTCAAACTACAACACAAGAAACAGAGCCGCTGAAGTTTGCGTTCTTGATGGCAAAGATAGGCTGATAAGAAGACGAGAGAGCTTTGAGGATGTCGTGGCACCTGAGATTGAGTTTTTGGAGAGTGCTGATGCAAGAGCTAAATGAGCTTAGAAAAGAGATCGATAGCATCGATGATCTCATCTTAAATAAACTAAATGAAAGAATGAAGCTTGTCGAGCAGATCGGCAAGCTAAAGCAAACGACTGGGACGCCCATATATCGTCCTGAGCGCGAGCGAGCTATCATAAACCGCTTAACTAGCCTTAGTAAAGATAAAGCCTTAAATAAGGCTGCTATCGAGGCTATTTATCTTGAAATTTTTGCTGTTAGTAGAAATTTAGAGATGCCTCAAAAGATCGTCTATCTAGGGCCTGAGGGCACTTATACGCATCAAGCGGCGCAAAGTAGATTTGGCGCGATGAGCGCGTATTTACCACTTGCTACGATCGAGGCAGTTTTTACGAAGCTAGCTCAAAAAGAGGCAAAATATGGCGTTGTGCCTATCGAAAACAACACTGAAGGCGCTGTTGGAGCTACGCTTGATTGTTTGAGTAAATTTGATGATATAAAGATAGTGGCAGAGCTCTACGTAGATATCCACCACAGCTTTGTTAGCATAAATGAAAATTTAAAAGAGATAAAGCGAATTTACTCGCATCCGCAAGGCTACAACCAATGCCGTAAATTTTTAGAAGATCATATGCTAAATGAGGTCGAATTTGTCCCAGCCAAATCAACCGCAGCAGCCGCATATATGGCATCTATGGATAGAGAATCAGCCGCCATTTGCTCAAAAATTGCAGCTAAAATTTACAACGTGCCAATCGTCTATGAGACTATTGAAGATAATATGGCAAATAGAACGAGATTTCTCATTCTTAGTGATTTTAAAAACGCCAAGGTTGAAAACTCAAAAACTTCGATCCTAGCAAAGACTGATCACAGTCCAGGACGCCTTGCTGATCTGCTTTCTATCTTTAAAAATGAAAATATCAATATCACAAAACTTGAGTCACGTCCTATAAAGCAGCGTGAATTTAAGTCAATTTTTTACCTTGACTTTGAAGGGCATATCGACGATGAGAAGGTGCAAAACGCCTTTGAGCTCGCAAAAGAGAGCGGCGCTGAGATAACGTGGCTTGGAAGCTATTTAAACGGAGATGAGTAATGAAATTTAATGACTTTTTAGATGATCTAGTAAATTACGAGGCTGGAAAGCCGATCGAGCTTGTAGTTAGAGAGTTTGGCATCGATGCAAAAGATGTGATAAAACTAGCGAGCAATGAAAACCCTTTTGGCACTAGCAAACGCGTAGAAGAGGCGCTAAAAGAGGTCGCTAAAAACGCACATCTCTATCCAGACGATAGCTACTTTGAGCTAAAAGAGGGACTGGCTAAGAAATTTGGCGTAACTAGCAAAAATTTAATCATCGGCTCTGGAAGTGACCAGATCATAGAGTTTGCACTTCACGCAAAGGCAAACAAACAAAGTGGCGTTTTGATGGCTGGCGTGACATTTGCGATGTATGAAATTTATGCAAAACAAACAGGGGCTAAAATTTACCGCACAAAGAGCGTGGAGCATAATTTGAGTGAGTTTTTAGAAATTTATAACGCACATAAAGATGAAATTTCTGTCATATTTCTTTGCTTGCCAAACAACCCTTTGGGCGAATGCATCGATGCCGATGAAGTCTATAAATTTATAAAAAACATTGATGAAAACACGCTTGTGGTGCTTGATTGTGCTTACAACGAATTCGCTAAATTTAAAGATAGCAAAAAAGAGATAAAGCCAAGCGAGGTGGTGAAATTTAAAAATGCCATCTATCTTGGCACTTTCTCAAAGGCCTACGCACTTGGTGGCATGCGCGTGGGATACGGCGTGGCAAATGAAGAGATCATAGGCGCTCTTTCAAAGCTAAGAGCTCCATTTAACATCACAACTCCAAGCCTAAGAGCTGCGATAGTAGCACTTGATGATGATGAGTTTGTGCAAAAAACCATGCAAAACAACTTCGAGCAGATGAAGAGATATGAGGAATTTGCAGAGCAAAATGGCATCGAGTTTATCCCAAGCTACACAAATTTCATCACATTTAAATTTAACGAGTCAAAATCAAGCCAGATATGCGAAAAGATGCTAAAAAAAGGTATAATTTTACGAGATTTAAAAAGCTACGCCTTAAATGCGGTGAGAATCACCATCGGTCAGGCATGGCAAAACGATAGAGTTTTTGAAGAGTTAGAGCAAATTTTAAAGTAGGGATATGGATTTTAAGGCATTACTTCATCAAATAAGTCAAATTTATCAAAAGCTTTCATTAAAACAAAAGATCGTCGCAGGCAGCTCGATCGTTTTGGTTGTGGCTTTTTTGGTATTTTTAACGCTTTACAAAAGCAAAAGTGATAGCTTTGCAGGATATAGCGTCCTTTTTGAAAACATCAGCCCAAGCGACTCAGCCTTAATAGTCGATCAGCTAAACAAAGATGGCATCAAGTATAAACTAGCAAATGAAGGCACGATCCTTGTGCCAATAAGTGATGTATATAAAGAGCGTATCGCTGTTGCAACGCTTGGTATACCAAAAGAGAGCAAGATCGGTTTTGAAATTTTTGACAAGCAAGAATTTGGCGCAACGGACGCCGAGCAGAGAGTTAAATTCCAAAGAGCGCTTGAGGGTGAGCTAGCTAGAACAATCGAGAGCCTCTCATCTATACAAAAAGCAACCGTAAGAATAGCCATACCAAAAGAGAGTGTCTTTACCGAGCGCCAGTCGCTGCCAACGGCCTCGATCGTGGTTGAGCTAAAGCCAGGCGTTAGTCTAAATGCGAAGCAAATTTTTGGCATTAAAAACTTAGTCGCCGCCTCTGTTACAAATTTAAGCACAGAAAATGTCAAGATCGTCAATCAAGATGGCGTCGCACTTGGCGATGAAGACGGAGAGTTTGATAGTGATGCCATAGCTCAGCAGATTCGCTATAAGCGCGAGTTTGAAAATAATTACGAGCAAAAGATCGTAAATGTCCTAGCTCCTATCGTGGGCGGGGCAGATAAGGTCGTAGCAAAGGTAAATATCGACTTTGACTTTGATAAAAAAGATACAAAAAGCGAGGTTTATGACCCAAATAACGTTGTAAGAAGCGAGAGCAACATCGAAGAAAAGCGTCAAGGCTCAGCTCCAAATGAAGTGGGCGGCGTACCAGGTGCAGTTAGCAACATAGGCCCTGTTCAAGGTCTTGATGATAGCACTTTAAAAGAGCAGTACAATAAAAGCTCACAGCAGACAAACTACGAAATTTCAAAGAAAGTGACAAATGTCAAAGGGCAGTTTGCTAGCATAAACAGAGTGAGCGCAGCTGTCGTTATAGATGGCATTTATAAAAGTAAAAAAGATAGTGATGGCAAACCAACTGGCGAGCTTGAATTTAACCCGCTTACCAAAGAGCAAAGAGAATCAATCACAAATTTAATCAAACAATCAATCGGCTACAATCAAAATAGAGGCGATGAGGTAAGCTTGGATAACTTCGAGTTTAAAACACATAAAGACGTAAGTGCTAGCGAAAAAATGGATAGCTTTATGAATAGCTATGTGGTGCCTTTCTTGCCGATATTTAAGTATCTTTTTGCAGCATTATTGCTTTACATCTTTTACAAAAAAGTTATCGTACCATTTATGCAAAAGATGCTTGAGGAGACAAAAGAGGAAGAAGAACAAGTTCAGAATGAGTTTGAAGATATCGAGACTGATGCTGAAGATACACTTGAGAAATTTAAAGCTGCTCGCAAGAAAGTCGAGGAGCAGCTTGGTCTTGGTGGTGAATTTAATGAAGACGAGCTAAAATACGACGTATTGCTAGAAAAAATGAGAACGGTTATCTCTGAACGTAGTGAAGAGATTGCGGCATTACTTCAAGATATGGTTAAAAATGATAATGACTTTAACATGCGCAAGGAAATTTAATGTCGATGAAGTTAAATGATAAGCAAAAGATGATCTACGATGATCTATCAATGCCTGAAAAGATTGCTATTTTATTAATTCAACTTGGCGAAGAGGCGACAGCTGTTATATTTTCTCATATGGATGTTGATGTTATCACTGAAATTTCAGGCTACATAGCGACTGCAAAAAATATAGATAAACAAGTTGCAGGCGCAGTACTTGAAGAATTTTACGCTCTCATGCAGTCAAATCAATATATGAGAAGTGGTGGCTTAGAGTATGCAAAAGAAATTTTATACCGCACATTTGGTCCAGAGGCTGCGCAGAAAATTTTAGACAAGCTTGCAAAAAGCATGGAAAACTCAAAAAGCTTTGGCTATCTTGATAAGATAAAGCCGCAGCAACTCGCAGACTTCATCGTAAAAGAGCACCCTCAAACTATCGCGCTAATCCTTGCTCATATGGATTCAAGTAGTGCTGCTGAGACACTAAGCTTTTTTTCAGATGAGCTAAGAAGCGAGGTAGTGATCAGGATGGCAAATCTTGGCGATATTAGCCCATCAGTGATTAAGCGTGTCTCAACCGTGCTTGAGGGTAAACTTGAAAGCCTTACATCTTACAAGGTCGAGGTTGGTGGTCCAAGAGCTGTGGCAGAAGTGCTTAACAGACTTGGTCAAAAAGCTAGCAAAAGCACGATCGAGCGCATCGAGCAAAGCGACGATAAGCTTGCTACAACGATCAAAGAGCTTATGTTTACCTTTGAAGATATTATCAATCTTAACGCAACTGCGATTAGAGAAATTCTCAAAAATGTCGATAAAAAGGACCTTATGGTTGCATTTAAGGGCTCAAGCGATGGCATTAAGGATAAATTTTTATCAAATATGTCTCAGCGTGCAGCCGAAGCCTTTAAAGAGGAGATGCAATACCTTGGTGCCGTGCGTGTAAAAGATGTTGAAGAGGCTCAAAGACGCATTGTAGAAGTAGTACAAACCTTAGCCGATCAAGGCGTTTTCCAAGTTGGCGAAGCAGATGAGATGATAGAATGAAAAGTAGCGTAATAACAAGTGAGACCTCGCCAGCTCATTTTATAGAAAATTATAGATTTAAGGTGCTTGGGAGCAATGAAAGAGCCCAAGATAGCGCACCTGTTTTGATAGAAGAGAACAACCTTAGTGAAGAGCTAAATGAGCAAAATTTAGAGCAAGGTGGTGAAAATTTCACGCCGCAAAACCAGCCAGTTCACCAAATGCAACCAAACATGCAAAATCACTTTGCACCTCAGCCTCAAAACAGCCAAGCTCACCAGCCTGGATTTGACTCGAGTTTTGTCGAGGAGCTACTTAAAAAGACAGATGAGCTAAGCAGCAACATCATCAAACTTCAAATGCAAATAGAAAATCAAGAGAGCGAATTTGCAAAGCGACTTGAAGCGGAGATCGCCCGCGCAAAAGAGGATGGCAAAAACGAAGGCATCGCTCAAACAAATGCCACAAACGAGGCAAAGATAAAGGAGCTTGAGGCTAAATTTAGCGCTTCAGCCGCAAAGCTTGACGAGCAGTACGCTAAATTTGATGAGTTTTTGAAAAAGAGCGAGGACGAGCTTGGACAAACTGCGATAAAGATCGCAAAAGAGGTGATAGAAAAAGAGGTATCAAGCGCATCTAGCCAGATCGCTCACCACCTAGCAAATTCGCTTATAAAAGAGCTAAGCGACGTAAAAAATATAGAAATTCGCGTAAATCCAGAAGATAGCGACTATTTAAAAGAGCAATTTAGCAAAAATGAACGCGTAAAAGTAAGCGCTGATGATGCCATAAGCAAAGGTGGCGTGGTGATAATAAGCGAGGGCGGAAACATCGATGCGACGATGCAAACAAGGCTTGAAAAGCTAAAAATGCTGGTAAATAATGAATAAAGACGTTAAAAGCCTAAATGTCGATGAGCTAAACGCGCTTTGCCACGACATCAGGGATAAAATTCTATCCACCGTTAGCAAAAATGGCGGACATCTTAGCTCAAACATCGGTGCAGTCGAGATCATCGTTGCGATTCATAAAATTTTTGACGTTACAAAAGATCCGTTTATCTTTGACGTGAGCCACCAAAGCTACGCGCATAAGCTACTAACTGGGCGCTGGGACAACTTTGATACACTTAGAAAATTTAACGGCATCAGCGGCTACACAAAGCCAAGCGAGAGTAAATTTGACTACTTTGTAGCAGGCCATAGCTCAACGTCCATATCGCTTGCAGTTGGCGCTGCAAAGGCGATCAAACTAAAAAATGAAGAGCGCTTGCCAGTAGCTGTCATAGGCGACGGCTCGCTAAGTGGCGGCATGGCATACGAGGCGCTAAATGAGCTTGGGGATAGAAAATATCCTTGCGTCATTATCCTAAACGACAACGAAATGAGCATAAGTAAGCCAATAGGCGCACTTAGCAAGTATCTAAGCCAGATGATGGCTGGGCAGTTTTATCAAAAATTTAAAGGCAGGGTCGAGCGCTTTTTAAGCTACATGCCAGACTCCGCAGCTTATATGGCTAGACGCATGGAGGAGGGCATCAGGCTCATCACTCCTGGCATGTTTTTTGAAGAGCTTGGACTTGAGTACATAGGCCCAGTCGATGGACACGACCTCTCAGCGCTTCTTAGCACATTTGAAACTGCCAAAAACATGAAAAAACCAGTCATCGTGCACGTGCAGACGCTAAAGGGCAAAGGGTATGAATTTGCCGAGGGTTACTATGAAAATTGGCACGGAGTTGGACCATTTGATCTAAAAAGTGGCGAATTTATCAAAAGACAGTCAAACAAGTCAGCCACGGCGATCTTTAGCGAGCAGCTTTTAAAGATGGCAAGAGAGCACAGCGACATTGTTGGCGTAACGGCTGCGATGCCAACAGGCACTGGCATGGACGTGCTCATACATGAGTTTCCAGACCGCTTTTGGGACGTGGCGATAGCCGAGCAGCACGCAGTTACCTCAATGTCAGCCATGGCAAAAGAGGGCTTTAAGCCATTTGTCGCGATATACTCGACTTTTATGCAAAGAGCCTACGATCAGGTCATTCACGACGCTTCTATCTTAAATTTAAACATCACATTTGCGATGGATAGAGCAGGCATCGTGGGCGAGGACGGCGAAACGCATCAGGGCGCTTTTGACATTAGCTTCTTAAACGCTGTGCCAAACATGGTTCTTTTTGCTCCAAGGTGCGAAGAGAGCATGAAAAATGTTATGGAATTTGCCTACTCTTACAAGGGTGTTAGTGCGTTTAGATATCCGCGTGGGGCGTTTATCTTAAGAGATGAGTTTAAGGCTAAACCGTTAGAGTTTGGCAAGGGTGAAATTTTGGCTGACACAAAGAGTGAGACCGCATTTTTAGGCTATGGCAACGGCGTTGGCAAGGCAAATTTGGTTAGAAATTTACTAGCTGGCAAGCTTGAAGCTATCCTTGTTGATCTAGTCTTTGTAAAGCCGCTTGATAGAGAGCTTTTATGTGAGCTAGCAAAACGCACTAAAAAGTGGTATATCTTTAGTGATAGCGCTAAAAAAGGCGGCGTTGGCGAGATCGTAAGTGCCTTTTTACAAGAAAATGGCATCTCAAATGTAAGCGTTATTAGCTTTGAATATGATGATAAATTTATCCAGCATGGCTCGACAGCTGAGGTTGAAAAGAGTCTTGGCATAAGCGCTGAGCAAATTACCCAAAAATTACTAGAGAATAATTAATATCATTTAATAAAGAAACGTTTAATATTACTTTTGCTAGCATAAAGCAAAAATTTGTATAGGGGAAAATTATGCAATATGTATCGTTGCTAAAACAGTCTGGGCTTAAAGTAACGCCGCAGCGTCTTAGCGTTTTAAGAATTCTTGATCGTCACACACATCCAACGATCGATGAGCTTTATGATGAAATTTTGAAAGAAAATCCATCAGTTTCGCTCGCAACAGTCTATAAAAACCTAAACACTCTAAAAGACGAAGGCCTTGTAGTTGAGGTAAATATCGTCAATCAAAAGGCGAGATACGACATCTACGAGCATCCGCACATTCACGTGGTTTGCGAAAACTGCGGTAGCGTCGAGGATATGAGCTATGATGACTCAGAGCTTGGCAAATACCAAGAAGCGCTTGAAAAAAAGATCGGTAACATCATCGAGCGCCTAAATATCGTTGCTAGCGTAAAAAGCTGTAAGCACTGCCGATAAGGCAAAATTTATGTTGCATAATGCAACATAAATTTTTATTTTTCTTCATAAAACACTTCAAACAAGCCTGAAATTAGCTTTTTTCTCATTATTTTAAGCACTAACTCGCTAAAATAAGCAAAAAATTTCGGAGAAAAATGTGGGTTTGGAGATAGAGCGTAAATTTTTACTCAAAAATTCTCAAATTCTAGATTTTCTAAAAGAGGCTGGGCTAGTTTTTAAGCACCTTGAAATTTCTCAGTTTTACACCAAGATCACGCAAAATGAAGAGATCCGCTTCAGAAGCGAAGAGGGTAAATTTATAAAAACGGTCAAGGTCGGCAAAGATCTTATAAGAGAAGAAAATGAGGAATTTTGCGAAAAGGCGGAGTTTAAAAAGGCTCTAAAAAACCGCATCGGGCACGTAATCACAAAAGATAGATACATTTTTCGGCTAAACAATAATCCCTGCAACATCGACGTTTTTAAAGACGGCTTAAATGGACTTTGCACATTTGAGATCGAATTTAGTGATGAAAACGAGGCTGTATATTTTAAACTGCCAGCTTTTTTGGAGCAGTTTTGTAAGGCCGATGTCACCTGCGATAAAAGATATAAAAACAAATTTCTTGCCATTCACGCAAATGAAAATGAACAAATCGACTACAAAAGAGCCTACAATGTTTTTAAAAACAGAGAAATTTCGCCAAATTTTGCTGCAAATTTAAAAAGTGGTGAGGCTCTTAGAGCTTTGTTTTTAAGCATCTTTAAAGAGATAAAGAGGCTAAAGAGCGACTATCTGCAAGATCACGATGAAGAAATTTTGCACAACCTGCGAGTAAATTTAAGAAAAGTTAGGTCGCTACTTAAAATTTTTAACGGAGTTTTTGATGAGAAAGTGACGCTTTTTTTTGGAGAGAATTTTAAAATTTTGGCAAATTCAACCAATAAAAAGCGAGACTTAGACATATTTTTAGGCTTTTTAAGCGAACAAAAGCATGCAAATGAGCTAATTTACTTTGTGCAAAAGGCTCTAAATTTAGAGTATGAAAACGTTAAAAGCTACCTGAGTGACGAGGAAAACTACGCATTTTTAAAAGAGTGGGAGATATTTTTAAACGAGGGCGAGTTTTATAGATCAAAGCTCTTTGACGTGAGCCTTTCACGCCTTGGCTCGTTTAAGCTAAGAACGCTTCTAGTTTTGGCTCAAAAGAGGCTAAAAAGCCTAGATCAAGACTGCCCAAATGAGAGCTTTCACAAGATCAGGATCGAGCTTAAAAAGGTGAGATATACCTACGAGTTTTTGAGTGAGATTTTTTATTTTGACGGGCTTAAAAAGTATGAAGAGCGGCTAAAAGATATGCAAGAGATCTTTGGTGCGCTTCAAGACTATGACGTTTGGCTTGGCATCTTAGAGCGTTTGCCAGAGGCTGCTGGCAAAGAAAAACTTGAGAGCAAAATCTACAAACAAATTTACAAAACTAGAGAAGAGATACTAAAAAAACGGCTTAAATTTATAAAAGCAACTCGCAAGATCTCGCGAAATTTAAAAATTTACTACATATAAAGGTCTAAAATTTATGCAAAAACAAGAAAAGATAGTTGATATGTTTAACCAGATCGCTCCGACTTACGACGTCGCAAACAGGGTGCTAAGCCTTGGCGTGGATGTGAGCTGGAGGAAATTTGCCTGCAGGTATATGCTAGAAATTTTTAAAGAAAGAGGCATAAATATCGTGGATGTGGCTTGCGGTACTGGCGATATGATGGGGCTTTGGAGTGAAATGGCAAAAGAATTTGGCGTGGAGGTGAAAAGCCTTACTGGCATCGACCCATCAAGTGGCATGCTAAAAGAGGCGAGGGCGAAATTTCCAAATTTTAAATTTATAGAGGCCTACGCTGATAATACGACGCTTGCAAGTGGCGAGGCTCAAATTTTAAGCATAAGCTACGGCATCAGAAACGTGGTCGAGCGAAAGGCTGCACTAAGAGAGTTTAATAGAGTGCTTGCCCCAGATGGCTACGTCGTCGTGCTTGAATTTACCAAACGCCAGAAAAAGGGCTTTATAACTGCGCTAAGAGATTTTTATCTAAGTAAGATTTTGCCAAGTATAGGCGGCTTTATCTCGAAAAACAAAGAGGCGTACGAGTATCTGCCAAGCTCGATAGAAAATTTCCTCGATGCAAAGAGCTTTTGTGATGAGCTTGTGGAGGCTGGCTTTGAGATAGAGCTTTGCAAGGGCTTTAGCATGGACATCTCGACGCTATTTATCGCTAAAAAGGTCAAAGAAATCAATGCTTAGCGTATCTGAGCTAAACGAAAAAGCAAAGGCACTGCTTGAGGCAACCCTTGACTATGTCGAGGTAAGTGGCGAAATTTCGCGCCTAACAAAGCACGCCTCTGGCCACTGGTACTTCACGCTAAAGGACGAAAAGTCAAGCATCTCAGCTGTGATGTATCGTATGAATAACCAAAAGGTGAAATTTCTGCCAAAAGAGGGCTTGAAGGTCAAAATTTATGGCAAAGTGACCATTTACTCGCCAAGTGGGTCCTATCAGCTAGTGGCTAGTGCTATGCTGCCAGATGGCGAGGGCGAGCTTGAGCTTGCGTTTAGACAGCTTAAAGAAAAGCTCGAAAACGAGGGGCTTTTTGATATCGGCGCAAAAAAAGAGATACCAAATTTACCTAAAAAAATAGCTCTTGTCACAAGCGCCACTTCAGCTGCGCTTCAGGATATGCTAAAAGTCGTCACGAGCCGCTGGAGGCTAAGTGAAATTTATATATTTGACGCGCTAACTCAGGGCGAAAATGCCCCAAGCTCGCTTATAAAAGCTTTGCGAAAGGCCGATAGATACGGCGTTGATGTGATCGTGCTAGCGCGCGGAGGCGGCAGCAAAGAAGACCTTTGGTGCTTTAACGACGAGGGCTTGGCGCGTGAAATTTACGCTACCAAAACGCCTGTCATAAGCGCTATCGGCCACGAGATCGACTACGTCATAAGTGACTTTGTAGCAGACCGCAGGTCGCTTACGCCAAGTGCAGCCATGCTTGATCTGCTGCCTGATGAAGAGGCGTTTTTCCAGTATCTTGACAGGCTCAGCGACGATCTTGATAGTGCATTAAATTTAAAGATCACCAAAAAGCAAAATTTATTAAATTTACTACTTTCTAAATTTTCGTCAAACGCTCTAAAAGCTAGGATCGAGCTAAAAATTAGTGAGGTAGCAAACAAGCAAAATGCCCTAACAAACGCCGTTTCAAGGAAAATTTTAGTTCTTGGTTCGGCTCTTAGCTCGCTAGAGAAGGCTTATGAGATGAGGGAGCTCTTTTTTGAGAGTACGAAGGGGCTTATCGAGGTTAGAAAAGATGGCAAGAGAGCTGATCTTAGGGATTTAAATTTAAATGATGAGATCGAGCTTATCTCGCAAAATACACATAAAAAAGCAATTATCAAGGAGTAAAAATGAGTAGAAAAATCAACTTTAGCGCAGGCCCAAGCGCGATACCACTAGACGTTTTAGAGCACGCAAAGGCCGAATTTACCGACTACAGAGGCGAGGGCTACTCGATCATGGAGATTAGCCACAGAAGCAAGACCTTTGAGGAGATCCACTTCGGTGCGATGGAGAAGATAAGAAAGCTTTATGGCATCGGCGATGAGTATGAAATTTTATTTTTGCAAGGTGGCGCGCACTTGCAATTTAGCATGATACCGATGAATTTATATCAAGGTGGCAGGGCTGAGTACGCAAATACTGGCGTTTGGACAAACAAAGCCATCAAAGAGGCAAAAGTGCTTGGCGTAAATGTAGATGTCGTAGCAAGCAGCGAGGATGAAAATTTCTCTTATATCCCTGAGGTGAAATTTAGTGACGATGCTGACTATGCCTACATCTGCTCAAACAACACTATTTATGGCACGCAGTATAAATCTATGCCAAAGACCAAATCGCCCCTAGTTGTCGATGCTTCGAGTGATTTTTTCGCTAGACCGCTTGATTTTAGCAGTATCGGCTTGCTTTACGGCGGAGCTCAGAAAAATGCAGGCCCAAGCGGCGTGACTATCATCATTTTAAGAAAGGACCTAGTTGATCGCGTGAGCAGCCAAAACGTCCCTATGTTTTTACGCTACAAAACGCACGTAGAGGCAAACTCACTTTACAACACACCGCCAACTTTTGGAATTTATCTCTTAAATTTAACCATGCAGCACCTGCTAGATCTTGGCGGACTTGCCGAGGTTGAGAAGATAAACGCCAAAAAAGCAAGCACGCTTTACAGCATCATAGATAGCTCAAATGGCTTTTACGTGGGACACGCTAAAAAATCAAGCAGGTCAGATATGAACGTGAGCTTTACCATACCAAAAGATCATGCGCTTGAGCCAGTTTTCGTCGAAGAAGCGCTAAAAGAGGGCATGCTTGGACTAAAAGGCCACAGACATCTTGGCGGCATAAGAGCCTCTATATATAACGCCGTTAGCCAAAGCGACGTTGAGAAACTTGGCGAGTTCATGAGAGAATTTGCCAGAAAGCACAGCTGATGAATAAGGCAAAAAAAGCTTACGATGAAATTCCTTATTTCTCAGCCGCATTTAGCGACTGCTCGCCTGTTAGGATAGAGGCGGTTGCTAAATTTTTAGGCCTAAAGGCGGCAAATTTAAAAGATGCCAGAGTGCTGGAGCTTGGCTCATCATATGGTGGCAACATCTTGCCATTTGCAGCTTCTCACAAAGAGGCAAAGGTCGTTGGCATCGACATCTCAAGCCACCAAGTAGAAGAGGGCAACAAGATCGCAAAGAAGATGAATTTAAAAAATTTCACTCTTCTTGAGCGCGACTTTTTGCACATGAATGAGCACGATATCAAAGAGCTTGGCGAGTTTGACTACATCATCGCCCACGGCGTTTATAGCTGGGTGAGCCCAAACGTAAGAGATGCGCTGCTAGCTACGATAAAGGCGCTACTTAGCAAAGATGGCATCGCCTACGTCTCTTATAACACCTACCCAGGCTGGAAGAGCCTTGATATCTTAAGAGACTTCATGCTTTTTGCGAGCGCAAATAGGGGCGATAAAGACTCACTTCCTCACGTCAAAGAAGAGTTAAATTTCTTGCAGGATTATTTGAAATTTAGCCTGCAAAACCAAAGCGACGTCGTCTATAAAGATAGCATGAAGCTACTTTTAACGCAGCTAAATTTCTTGCAAGGCATCATCGCAAAGGGCAGCGACTACTACATCTTGCACGACTTTTTGGAGGCGAGTAATGAGCCAACTTACTTTCATAAATTTGCCAAACACATCGACAAACACGGGCTTTGCTACGTCATAGACGCCTCGCTAAACGATATCTTTGCAAGCTCGACCGGGATTTACCGCTTTGATGCGCACATCGAGCAAAGCTACAACACTCGCATCAAAAAAGAGCAGCTAAACGACTTTTTGTTTGATAGATCGTTTAGAAAAAGCCTCATCGCTCACAAAGAAAGGCTAAATGGCGCTGATGACTTTGACGCGGTGCTTGGAGAGAGCGAGCTAAATAGCCTAAATTTTGCCTACTTTAGCGAACAGCCAAGGACAAAAACGCAAGAAATTTTAAGCAAAGCTTATCCGCAAAGCCTAAATTTAGACGAGGTCAAAGACGCTCTTGGCGAAAACGAGAGCGAAGCATTTATGGGGCTACTTGAAATTTTAAATGATCAAAATACTAAAATTTCATCATCAAAGCTTATTGCGCTTGATTATGAGCCTAAAAAAACTAGGCTAAAGCCTAGAGCAGCAGCGTATCTGGGGTATTTTCTAAATACCAGCTCACCAGTCATATCTTTGGCAAACGAGCTAAATGGCAAGCTTAGCTTAAGCGTTGAAGAGATCAAAGCCGCCTTGAAATTTGACGGCAAGGCCAGCTTTAAAGAGATCGAAAAGAGCGTAAATTTAAGTGAAGATGAGCTAAAAGAGCTTGCTTTTAAACTAAGCGAAGCCTACTTTTTTGAAGAAATTTAAAAAAAAGAGCGTGGCAAATTTAGCCATGCTCTTACTCAAAAAACATATCTTTTAATATCAAACATATCATCGCTATGTAAAAGACCAAAAACCATTTTTTAAGTGTTTTTTTGTCGGTATTTTGCGTCTTTTTGGTGCCAAAGTATGCGCCTATTAGCGAGCCAAGACCTAAAAATGCGCCCTCAGCATAAGAGATATGGCCATTTAGCGAGAGCGAGATGAAGCCAGCGATGGCTGCAAACATAACGAAAAACACGCCCATTGAGACCGCTTTTTTTAGCTCGTAGCGTAAAAAGCCAACCAAGATAGGAGCAATAAAGACGCCTCCGCCGATGCCGATGCTAATAGCAAAAACGCCAACAAAAACACCAACTAAAAATAGCAAAAAGAGCGAATTATTCGCATTTGAGCCGTCGCTGTTTGGCGAAAAGTATAGTTTTATAAGCGAAAAGACAAATGTTGCTAGAAGCATAGACTCAAGTAAGAGTGCAGGCGCGTGCGATACGATGATACCGCTAAAACTTGCCCCCACAAGACCGCCAAGCCCCAAAAATACGCCGCGGTTTAGCTTTAAAAGCCCAGCTTTGTAGTTTAGATATGAGCCAAATGTTGCGCTAAAGATCATCTGCATGACGCTTATGCCAATGGCAGTTTTGACGTCGTATCCAAAGGCGACCATGATAGGAACGACGACCGTGCCGCCACCGATGCCAAAAAATCCAGCTATGTAACCAACGCCGATACCTAATATAAAAAGTTCTACAAAAAGCATTTTTTCTCCCTTGACTGGTGCAAATTTTAGCCAAGGGGCTCTTAAAAAAATAGTAAAAAAGGCGTAAATTTAAAAATTTAGCCAAAATTCTAAAAAGTAAAAGCGAAAATTTTTTATAATCAATAAAATTTTAAAAGGAAAAAGATGCTCTTAGAACAACCACTTTTTTATTATGAAGCGATCAGAGAGAAATTTAAAAATAGCTACCTTGCTGAAGACAAGACGCAAACGATAATCGGCATCGACTGCGAATATATCGATGAAAAAGATATGGACTTTTACGGACTTAGAAGCTACTTTGATACTAATCGTAACAGATCACTCGCACCTTTTGCTGGGCTTTTTGGCGTTTTTGCTTATGATGGCGTGAGATATTTTGAATATATCGGCGAAGAGAAAACTAAAAAATATGAATTTCCAAAATTTATCTACGCCGATGCTAAAGCATATCTGCACTTTGATAAGATGAGTAAAATTTACACTTTTTATGGAGATAAAGAGAGGTATTATGACTTTTTGTTAAATTTAAAGGCTGAGTATAAGGGCGAAAAAGAGTGTGAATTTAGCATAAAAACTGATCTTAGTAGCGAGAAGAAACACTTTGAAAATATGGTTGAAGTGGCAAAAGAATACATAAGAAGCGGTGACGTCTTTCAAGTGGTGCTTGGTGAGCTACTTGAAATTTCAACAAATATGAATAGTTTGGACTTTTACAAAAAGCTAGCCACTGCAAATCCAAGCCCATATATGTTTCATTTTCCTACGCCTTATGGCGATGTGGTTGGCTCGTCGCCTGAGCTTGTTTTTGAGATGAAAAGTGAGCAAATTTTTGTAGCACCAATCGCTGGCACAAGGCCAAGAGGGGGTGATGCAAATGCTGACGTGGCACTTGAAAATGAGCTTTTAAGCGACGAAAAGGAGCTCGCGGAGCACAAGATGCTAATCGATCTTGCAAGAAATGACATCGGCAGGGTCTCAGAGCCAAAGAGCGTGGCGGTAAAAAATGCGATGCATATCCAGAAATTTGAAAAAGTGATGCACATCGTTAGCGACGTCTATGGCAAGTGCGCTAGGGAGCTTAATCTTTTTGACGTGCTAGCTAGCATCTTCCCGGCTGGCACGTTAAGCGGTGCGCCAAAGATCAGAGCGATGCAGATAATCAATGAGCTTGAAATTTTTGAGAGAAATATCTATGGTGGCGGCATTGGATTTTTGCATTTTAATGGTGACGCTCAGGTGGCGATCCTTATCCGCTCAGCCATCTTTGTGCCAGCTAAAAACGGCTTTAGCGATGTCTTTGTCGGAGCTGGAGCTGGCATAGTCTATGACTCAAAAAGCGAAAAAGAGTATGCTGAAATTTGCCACAAACGAGCAAGCGTGGTAAATGTCTTTAAAAACAGCGCAAAAGAGGTTTAAGAGCTAAATTTTATAAATTCATAAGAGTCTTTTGTTTTATCATCAGTAGTAGTATCAAGTTGTGCTCTTACTGTTGCTGCAAGTTCTGCTTTACTTATATTTTCAGCTAACATTTTTACAAAAGGAAGGTCGACTCTTTCTTTTGTACCAAAGATCAGTAGCTTTGTATTTATCATCTTGCTTTGTCTCGTTTCGCTCATTATCTTGATTAGCTCTTTGTAGTCAAAATCTTTTGTGTTTTCATCAACTAAAACAATACCGTAAGTTTTAGTTTTTATTTTTATTAGCAATTCATCAAAACTATTTGCGGTTTCTAGTGTGTTATAAAATTCTCCCAAAGCTGAACTAAAAATTTTATTTTCCATTGGTGTTTTTTTAAACAAGATGATGTTTTCACTTTTATTTAGTAAATTTTCGTTTGTGATAGGATTATCAAAATGTGGTAGAAAATTTTTAAAAAGCTGTATTAGGTCATCGCTATTTATTGGTGTTTTAATAGTTGCATCAAAGTGGACTTTAGTGCTATTTTCATCAATATTAGAAGTATTTGATAGCATTAAAATTAGAGGCGTTTTGGTATTTTGTGTGGCTGTTTTCAAGAGATTGAAACTTCTTGCAAAGCTATTCTCTTCATCTTCAAATAACTTCGAACTTATAAAAATAAGATCAAACATTCCTTGTTTTATTGCTTGTTTAAGATCCTTTTTGTTGCAAACACCAACTACCTCACAACTAATCTTTCTAAATCCACTTGCTGTTATTTCTATATAAAATTCGTTTGTATCACAGATTAAAATTCTTGGTTTATTATTTATATCTTTAGCCAGTGTATCAAGATCATCAGCAAAGAGTAGTCTTATGATAGCAAGAGGTGTGAGTGGATCTTTTAAAATAAGAGGGTTTTTAATATCGTCAGCTTTTGTACTCGTATTTCTTAAAAATACAGCGTCATAACTTTTGGCAGCTATGGTGTTGCTATTTGCAAGTATATCCACCTTTAAACCTAGTTCATTTACTGTTTTTTCAAAAAAATCATTATATACAATGCTTGTATCTTGCAGAAAAGCTAGTTTATGATCGTTACTAATATTAAATTCTTTGTGATTAGGAGTCGTTTTGAAAATAACTATAAACTTAAAATCATTTCCAACGTTTTTAAGTGAGCTAATTTCAAGTTTGCTCTCTAAATTTTTCAAGTAAGTCTGTGCTATTTTTAAATAAAATTCGCTCTCATCATTATCCATGCTTGTTTTATTATTTGAGAATATATCCAAAATTTGCTCTTCGCTCATAGCTGTCGAATTATTTTTGATGCTAAAGCTTATGGTGCAAAGTCCGTTTTTGCTAAATTCTTGTTTTACTTTTTTAATTTGGATTATTAAATTCTGATATTTTGAGGACATTGAAAGAGAGGCTAGAAATATACTGTTAAAAGCAGCTTTGAGAGACTCTAGATCGCCCTCTAGCTCATTTATTAGAGTCGGATCTATATAGCTTATGAAATTTATCTTTTTATTTTGCGAGTAGATGATATTTGTTTGTAGCATCTCCTCAAAGCTTTTTTGTGGATAAAAATGTTCATTTGTATTATACTCTTTTATTTTTTTTGTATTAGAAATATTTTTTGCATTATTATAAAGCGATATCATAATATTTACATTTTTCTCTATTATGCTAATAATGCCCTGCTTTTTATTTTCGTTTATTTCTGTTTTTAGAGCCATAACAGAGGTTAAAATTTCTTTGTTTATTGTTTCTAACTTTTTGCTTACTGATGAGATGTATTTGTCTTTTATCTGATAAAAATTATTATCTTTTGCATATGTTTCTTTTAAAGCTTCATATGCCTTTATGAGTTTTGATATAGCATTATTTATATTTACGTTTGGATCACTTGACTGTAAGATGTGCTCTTTAATGTATGTTGATTTGTTAGCAAACATCTTTAAGAATTTTAATCTTGTAAAAATACCGAGTGAAGATAAAAAGAGCAAACCTGAAAGTAGAAATGTAAACAATGCTACTAAGCCACTTTCCAATTTATCTTTTTTTATAATATTTTTTAATCCATTTTGTATATTTATAGCACTATTTAGCAAAAGATGAAATTTGTCATCTTCATATTGTTTTATTAATGTTATGTCATTAGGACTTAGTTTTCCTGATAGTATGACTTTAGCCCTTGCCTCTTCTAAATTTTTGCTCTTATAATTGTTTTCGAGCTGAGAAAAACTATCGTATATATTCTCTTTTAGCTCATCTTCTGGCAATAAATCGATAGCACCAAACATATTGTCATTGATATAGTAGAGATTGTCTTTTACGGTGTCATTTGATATGACTAATGATCTGTCTATTAAGATATTTTTCATATAGTATTTAGCATCGTTTACTAAAGATAGTTGTTTATAAATTTGATTTAATGCAGTAGCATAGTTTTTTATTTTTGGTGGCAAATTTTGCTTAAGTATTTGCTCAAAGTCCGCATTTATTTCACCATTTATATTTTTAAAAAAATCATAAAAATAATCTTCAAATTTATCTGTTTGATTTAAATTAGCAAGCACTTCTTTTAACTTATTTATATTCCGTAATTCACTACTATTATTTATTTTTGTAGAATTTATGAAATTTTGTGCGTTTTTTAGAGTATTGCCTCGTAGCTTGTTTATGTTTGTTTGACTCTTTCCTGTGAGGGCATCGTGCTCATCTAAAGTCGAGCTTGATACATGTAGAGCTAAAGATTGTTTATTTAGTTTTTCTTCTAGGTCATTTAATGCTGTAAAATCTTTATAGTATTTATATCCATTATATGCGCAAAATAGTGCTGAAATTAATGTAGGTGCTAGTAGTAAATAAAATTTTCTAGTTCTCATACACGCTCTTTTTGCTATATTTTTTTACGATTATATCTATTTCGCTTAGCCTTTTGGAAAACATAGATATCTCTTTGCGCTTTTCTTTTCTATCACTTTTTAGTAGATTTTCAAGTTCTTTGACAAATATGTTTAATTTTAGATTTAAGGCTGCTTCTTTTATCTCATTTACATATTTTCTTAACATCATTTCGTCTTTTGCTATTAGTGATGATTGTATCAAGATAAATTTTTCTCTTGCATTACGAGAAAAAATATTTAAATAATATGCTAGTTCATCTTTTTGTAAATTTAAAACTTTAGCTGATGTTTCAAACCAAGTATCGTCTATTAAAACCTGTATATCTGAGTCAAAAAGATACCTCGCATTTATCTCGAAAATAGGCAGTCTTAAAATAGGCTTTGTTTTTGTAGCTGCGACTAAATTTTGATTATTTAGTGTGTCTTGTCTTTCTAAAAGTATGGCGAAAATTTTCTCTTCATTTTTTAAAGTAGCGCATTGCAAGCTCGCATTTAGCAAAATAGCGCTGCCATCTTTTCTTTTTATGTTTATTCTAGCTGTGTTATTATTCGCATTTTGTAGGAATTCTAAAAAACTGCAATTCATGTTTTTTTGACTTGTTATGACTAGCTCACCAAGATCGCTATGATGTGATAAAAAGTCATCTAGGCTATCAAAGCCTAATACCTCGAGTGAATTTTGTGTTATTGCAGATATTTTTAAATTTTCATCGTATATTATCACTTCAAATTTCCTTCTTTGAGCGTTAAAAGCTTTGCTGCCACGCTTTTGTTTGTTATTTTTGCCACTTCGTCTAAATTTGCTTCGCTGATTTTATCAAAACTTCCGTAAAAGCTGATTAATTTCGCGATACTGCCCTCAGATACGCCAGCTTGTCTTAGCACTGATCTTTGCATATCGTTTTTCTGCCTTGTTTTTCTGTGAAAACTGATGACAAATCTATGGCTCTCATCGCGCATCTTTTGGAAAAACTGCAGCTTTTTATCGCTCGTGCTTAGGCTAAAGCTGCCATTTTTTGTATAAATTTTATCCTTTGCTTCGCCTTTTGCGCGGTGAGCTTTGGCGTCTATTTTTTCTTTTGAGATAGCGATTACATCGACGTTTGCACCACTGCTTGCTAAAATTTCGCAAGCTAAATTTAAAAGCGCTTCGCCACCATCAATGACCCAAAGATCAGGCGGACTAAGCTTATCAAACCTAAGTGCTCTAGCAGTGAGGCTCTCTCTCATCTGATCGTAGTCGTTTTTGGAATTTAGATGCATGTGGCGGTAGTTTTGTTTCGCCCACTCGCCATGCTCATAGCGCACCATCGCTCCGACACTTGCCTCGCCAAAAAGGTGTGAGTTGTCGTAAGCTTCGACCACGTAAGGCGTGTGAGCTAGATTAAAATACTCTTTTATCTCGTTTAATAGCTCGTTGTCGTGTGTTTTTAGGTATTTTTCGATGCTAACTTCAGCGTTTTTTGTAGCGATCTCGCAAATTTTACGCTTATCGCCTATTTTTGGGCATGTGATGCTAAATTTACGCCCAAACCTCTCGTTTAAAATTTCCTCCACCAGTTCGCTATCTTCAAAGTTTTCATTGACGTAAATTTTGGTGCTAATTATTGGCTGACCAGCGATAAAGCTTTTTAAAATGGCCTGCTTATAAGCCTCGTTTATCTCGTCTTTTTGAGCGTTTTTAGCCTGCGTGATATCGGTTTTTACGCCTGTTATCTTGCCACTTTGCACGCTAAATCTCACTGCGCAGATCATATCATGCACGCAAGCGACTGAGTAGGCCTCAAAGTCTTCAAGCTTGGCAAGATCGACCTCGACCTTTGTTTGCATATTTTTAAGCGTTTGCATCTTATCTCTAGTCGCGGCTGCTTGCTCGTAGTCTTCGGCCTTGGCGTAGTTTAGCATGAGCTCTTCAAGGCGAGCGATTAACAAATTTGGATTTTGCAAAGCGGCTGTGGCGTCAGCGACTATTTTGGCGTAGTTTTCTTTTGAAATTTTGCCCTCACATGGGGCGTAGCAGCGTTTTAGCTGGTAAAAAAGGCAAGCTTTTTTGCCTTTGATGCAGGACTTTTTCTGAACTAGGTTGAAATTTAAATAAAGCGCCTCAAGAAGCTCTCCTGCTCCGCTAAAATATGGCCCAAAATAGCGTATATTTGAGCCTTTTACCACCTTTCTAGTGATCTCAAATCTAGGAAATTCATCGTTTAAATTTATAAAGATATAAGGGTAGGTCTTGTCGTCACGAAGCAAGATGTTGTATTTTGGTTTTAGCTGTTTGATAAACGAATTTTCAAGTATGAGCGCGTCTGCCTCGCTTGGTGTGACGATGTATTCAAGATGCACAGCCTCGCTTATCATCTTTGAAATTCTTGGGCTTAGTTTTTCAGCTGGAGCTAGGCTTGGGGTAAATTTAAAGTAGCTTTTGACCCTGTTTTTTAAAATTTTGGCCTTGCCGACATATAAAAGTCTGTTTTGAGCGTCAAAATATTGATATACGCCAGGCTCATTTGGAAGCGTTCTTATCTCGTCTATCAGCATCTTGCCTGCTCGTTTTTCTTTAGCAAAATTTCTCTTAGCTCTTCAAATTTCTTATAAATTTGCTCATTTGTGGCTAAATTTTTAAACTTGCCCTTGCTGGCTGGCATGATGAAATTTGATCTTTGCGTAGGTTGTGGCGTGAAAAATTTTAGATATTTGCTCACGATAAATCTTATATTTTCTTCTTTTTTGTTTTTTATATAGTTGATCTCGCTAAGAGGTTTTGGCTCGATGACGCTTGCAAAAATGCTATTTTTATTAAATTTGCAAAAGGTTTTTAATAACCCTTTTATATCATTTATACTACTATCACGTCTAAGCTCCAAAAGCCCTGAGGGATGAGTGAGAACGAAGGTTAAAATGCCTTCTCTAACGTAGCAAAAAGCTATGTAAAATCGCTTTGCTTTACCCATGAGGCGAAGAAGCTCTTGGCACTCGTCTGCCATGCTTAATTTTTCTTTATACAAAGGATTTTCGTGGATAGCATCTATCATAAATTTGGCGTCTTTCATAAGGCAATCTTATCATCTTTTATTTTAATTTTCGCTCTTTTTGCACTTAGTGGCTGCGGCTACAAGGACGATCCATTTTATGGCGATGCACCTGTAAAAGAGAAAAAAACAGATAAGATCAATAAAATTTGATCTTAAATTTCGCGTAAGATAAAAATGTAATGCAAGCTTAATAAATTTAACTAACCTAAATTTTAGGCTCATTTAAGTAAAATACGCAAATTTTTATCTTACAAGGAGAGTATATGAGGTTATTTGGACTTCTAGGCTTGTTTTTTGCTATAGCCTTTGGTGCTGACGGAGAAGCTGCGGCTATTGACTTAACTACTACATGGGCGGGAATTTTATCGCTTATCATTTTTGTTGTTGGATACTTTTTCATAGCAGCAGAAGAGAATTTTCACATCGACAAGGCAAAACCTGCCATTTTTATCGGCACTTTTATGTTTTTGCTAATCGGCGTTTATATGCTTATAAATGGCATGGATGTGCATTCGCTAGAGCACGAGGTAAATCACCTGATCTTAGAGATAGCTCAGATCGTATTTTTCTTAATGGTAGCGATGACATTTATCGAAGCACTTGTTGAAAGAGATGTATTTAACGCACTTAAATACAACCTAGTTTCAAAAGGCTACACTTACAGAAAGCTATTTTGGCTAACTGGTATTTTGGCGTTTTTCATTAGCCCAGTGGCTGATAACCTAACAACAGCGCTTATCCTATCAACCGTGCTTTTAACGATAGATAGAAATAATACAAATTTCCTAGTCGCAGGTGCGATAAACATCGTTGTAGCAGCAAATGCAGGAGGAGCGTGGAGCCCATTTGGTGATATCACTACACTTATGGTTTGGGCGGCTGGCAAGTCACCATTTTTAGACTTTTTTGCACTTTTCCCAGCTTCATTTATCGGCTGGTTTGTGACAGCGTTTTTACTTTCACGCATCGTGCCAAATACTGCGCCTCATTTTGACGTGGCAAATGAGCCAAAAGTGGTTATGAAAAAGGGTGGTAAAGCGGTTATCTTTATAGGTGCATTTACTATCTTTTGTGCAGTTATGATGCACCAGTTATTTCACTTACCAGCGATGTGGGGCATGATGTTTGGCTTCTCACTGCTTAGCCTTTACACATATTATTTCAAAAAAGCTCACAAAGACGAAGAGCCTATGAACGTCTTTCACTATATGTCAAAGATCGAGAACAACACGCTATTTTTCTTCTTTGGGATTTTAGCTGCAGTTGGCGCTCTTCACTTTGCTGGATTTTTAAATTACGCTGTGTCACTTTATGATAAATTTGGCTCAACACCTGTAAATATCGGTGTTGGCTTCCTTTCAGCAGTCGTTGATAACGTCCCTGTTATGTCAGCCGTTCTAAAAGCAAATCCAGCTATGGGAGCTGATGCGGGCGAGGCTATGAGTCAGTGGCTACTTGTGACACTTACAGCTGGTATCGGCGGTTCGATGATCAGCTTTGGCTCAGCAGCTGGCGTTGGAGTAATGGGTAAATTAAAAGGAATTTATACCTTTGGTGCGCATATGAAATATGCATGGATGGTAGTTTTAGGATACATCGTATCACTCATTGTTTGGTATGTGCAGTTTGAAATTTTTCACATCTACTTTTAAAAGGTTATAAATGAACAATACGATTATAGTTTTGGACTTTGGTTCGCAGTATACTCAGCTAATAGCTAGAAGGCTAAGAGAAGAAGGAGTTTATACTGAAATTTTGCCATTTAACGCAAAACTAAGCGATATAAAGGCGAAAGATCCAAAAGGTATCATTCTAAGTGGTGGTCCAGCTAGTGTTTATGCTAAAGATGCCTACTTTTGCGATAACGGCGTCTTTGAGTTAAATATCCCTATACTTGGCGTTTGCTACGGTATGCAGCTACTTGCTCACACGCATGGTGCTGAGGTTTTAGCCGCTGATCACAAAGAGTACGGCAAGGCTGAACTTAGCGTCGTAAAAGAGCACGATCTTTTTAAAGATACACCTTCAAAACAAATCGTATGGATGAGTCATAGCGACTATGTAAAAGACCTGCCAAAGGGCTTTGAGGCGATTGCGATTAGCGAAAATTCGCCTTATTGCGCTTTTGGCGATGATAAGCGTAAATTTTATGCGATCCAGTTTCATGCAGAGGTGCAACATAGCGAGTATGGCACGCAAATTTTAAAGAATTTTGCCAAATATATCTGCGGTTGCGAGAGCACATGGAACATGGGAAGCTTCGCTAAAAATAAGATAGAAGAGATAAGAAAAACAGTGGGCACTCACAAGGTGCTTTGTGCAGTTAGTGGCGGCGTGGATAGCTCTGTGACTGCGGCACTTTTAGCAGCTGCTGTGCCTGAAAATTTGATCCTTGTTTTTGTCGATAACGGACTTCTTAGAACAAACGAAAAAGAGCAAGTTGAAGCTACATTTAGAACAAAGCTTGGTGTTGAGCTAGTTAGTATAGATGCGAGCGAGACCTTTTTAGGTCGCTTGGCCGGCGTCGTTGATCCTGAGAAAAAACGCAAGATCATAGGCGAGACATTTATAGAAATTTTTGAAAAAGAGGCTAAGAAGCATGGCGATGTGAAATTTCTAGCTCAAGGTACTCTTTATACTGACATCATCGAAAGCTCTGTCGTTGGTTCAAGCAAGACGATAAAGAGCCACCACAACGTTGGAGGCTTGCCTGATTGGATGACGTTTGAGCTAATAGAGCCTTTAAGAGAGATTTTTAAAGACGAGGTTAGAAAGCTAGGACTTGAGCTTGGACTAAGCCGCGAGCTAGTCTTCCGCCATCCTTTCCCTGGACCTGGCCTTGCTATCCGCATCATGGGCGAGGTAAATAAACCAAGCCTTGAGCTACTTCGTAAAGCTGACGTGATCTTGCGCGATGAGCTAAAAAGTAGTGGCTGGTATAACAAAACTTGGCAGGCATTCTGCGTACTTTTAAATGTAAATTCTGTTGGCGTTATGGGCGATAACCGCACTTACGAAAACGCTGTTTGTGTGCGCGTGGTCGATGCAAGTGATGGCATGACTGCAAGCTTTTCAAGGCTTCCTTATGATCTGCTTGAAAACGTAAGCCGCCGCATCATAAACGAGGTAAATGGTATAAACCGCGTAGTTTACGACATCTCAAGCAAGCCACCTGCAACTATCGAGTGGGAGTAAAATAGTTTTTATTAGAAGATGGCTTAAAACAAAAATTTGTAGTCTTTGAAATGAGAAGCGATTGTAAAATGGATAAGTATTTTAAAAGGAACATATTAAACAATAACTCATAGTAGTTTTATAAGCGAATACAAAAGCCATAGCATACAAGATATGGTTTTTGATTCTTTAAATTATACAAGAACTATTTAGAAAGGCTGATTTTGCATACAACTATTCATCCAACAATATACTTTAGAAATTATACGATACAAAATTAGCGAAAGATGATAAAATGCTTTTAATATAATAAGTTATCATTAGAAGCTAATATTATTGTTTAAAACAACTCTTGCAGATGGAAATAGTCAAAGAAGAGTTGAAATAGAGCCTGTTTTAAGACATTTGGGCGATTTATGGGATTAGATTTGATAATCCATTTGATTATAGTTTATTTTTTAGCACATACTTAGATAAGATATGATTTCAGATTTTAGATATATAAAGGTAATTCCATATACTAGAGATGAAGAAATCATTACAGGAATGAAGATTATTTCAATGGATACAGATTCTCTTAAGAAAATAATTGGAAATAAGGTTAAGTACAAGTATCTGTATGAAGTATTTGATAAATACCATGAAATACCATTAGAGACCATAGATTGGCATGATGGGATGATAAAAGAGGTTACTGTAGAGTATAGAAGTTAATTATTAACTAGGAGGGAAAAATGGCAGTTACGAAATATGAATCATATTATAAACAAATTAAAGAGTCAGTTGATGAGATCAAAGAAAATTATGATTACAAAAATTCATCAAATGCATTCATACATTGGTATTTAAAAAATCATTTATTTTTAGAAGAACAAGAGATTGGTGAAGCAATAATTGATGGCTTTGGTGATAATGGTATAGATGCAATCTTACTAAATGAAGAAGAAAAAGAACTAATTGTAATGCAATTCAAGTTTCCAAAAGATATAAATGGTATTAATTATGAAATAAGCCAAGGCGATATATTAAAAACTTTTAATGGTTTTAATTTGTTAATTGATAAAACAACGAACCAAGAATCAAATATTCAGTTTAATCAATTCAAAGAACGAATAAATGATATGGATATTTTTAGTTTTAAGATTTTTTTTGTTAGCTTTAATAAAGGCATAGATGCAATTGCTAATAAAGAATTAGTAGAAAACTTTGCTAGAAACTTTAAAAAAGATTATGGCAGTGAATTACAAATAAAAATTCATGATAAATCAATAATTTCTAATATATATGAAAAAATGAATAGGAAAAATGATTTAGAGATTACACTTTCATATAAACAGTTGGCTTCTGCATATGATATAGATTCAATGAATATAAAATCATATGTTGGATTGGTTAATGGTAGGTCTCTTATATCTTCTATTGAAAATAGTATTGAAACTATTTTTGATGAAAACATAAGATTGTACGAGGGGAAAACTAGTGTTAACAATTCGATTAAGGCTACAGCATCTAATCCTAAAGAAAGTGAAATGTTCTATTTCTACAATAATGGAGTTACTGTTATATGCGATAAAGTTAATAATAGTCCAAATAAATTGAGTGTTTCTTTAAAAGGGGTATCTATAGTAAATGGGTGTCAAACAGTAACATCTTTATATGATTTATACACTCAAAACAAACTTGAAAATGGAGTGGATATTTTGACAAGGATTATCGAAATATCAGACTATAATGAAAGAATGAAGATTACGGAGTATTTGAATTCCCAAAATCCAATAAAAGATAGTTATTTTATAGCAAACCACACAATAATTAGAGACTTGCAAAAATCATTAGAAAATAAAGGATATTATCTAGAAAGACAAATTAATGAGTTTGAATATAAAAAACATTATGGAGGAAAGGGTCTTAATAATCTTGTTCCAATAAAATTAGAAAGCGTTATACAACATTATGTAGGATATTGGCTTGATGAGTATGCTTCTACAGCTAAAAGAGGAAAAGGTCTATTGTTTGATAAAAATAAAATTGATGAAATATTGATGGACATAAATGCAGATAGGGTTATAGAAGCTAATAATATGTATAGAGAAATTAGCAAAATAATAACCAGCTATAGAAGGACTAGAAGAAATGAAAATAAGACGGAAATATCTGACTTTTTAGGTATACCTCATTCTGATTTTTTGAATAAGATTGATGAGTATTTGTTTATGAATACAGGTGATATAGTTATATTAAATACAGCAAAATTATTAAAGGATAAATATAAAAATCAAAAAATAGAATTTAATGATAAAAAGTTAATTAAGGATGCAATACTTTTAATACACAAAAATATAATTGAGACTTATCCGGATGGTGTTAGAAATATTTCTGCATTAACTAAAAATACTAAACTTTTTAAGGAAATAAAACAGTATATAGACAATTTACAATAGATCTTCGTGCTTGCAATATGCTTACAAAAATCAGATAAACAGAAATAAAGCGGATAATAAAACCAAATCAGGTAATAAAGATATTGGTTTATTCCATTTATACAACTCGATATCAATGGACATATCGAGTAGGAATAAACACAAAGCCCCTTTATAGTGTTTTCTATAAAGAGAACTTCTTTTATGTTTTTAATTTTTTAATTGAGCTTTTATTAGCATTAGTTAATGAAATTTTGCTCTTATTCTCTTATAACTTCATAAAAAAGGATACCAGATGAGTCAAATTTGCAATCTCTGCAAAGATACAAGTATCGTAAAACGTCATTCGCAAATGGCTTTTTCAAAACAAAAATGTCAGCGTTGATGTATATGTGTTTTATGAAGGTGATGTGTTTGCCCAAGAGATACTTTTCATGGACAGCCTTGCTTGAGTTATAGATGGCAAAGTGTAGCTCGAGTATGGCAAGGAGTAAATGAGGCTTGGGCTTCATTTGCAGATGATAAATATTATAAAAACGCAGGGCAAAATTATACTAAGGTGGTTAATCCAAAGAGATGTCATTGATATCCCAAAATCTGTAAAGAATGAGCGTATGAAACAAAATATAGAAGTTTTGATTTTGCTCTTACTGATGAAGATATGAAAAAAGATACTAAAAAGAGTACGATCCAAGACCCCTAAGGCTTAGAAGCTGCAAGATGGATTGTGACATATAAGATGGAAGAAAAATAAATATGAATAGTTAAATTTTAGAATAGTTAAAGTGCAAATTTAAAAGTTGCAGTGTTGCTGCATACAAGAAAAAAATAAAAGCTTTGCAAATGCTTATTTTGTAATTTTATATGAAGAGCGAGAAATAATTATCCAATAAAGACGGTAAGATAAATTTTAGAAATTCCCAGTTACAAGTACTGGGAATTTCTAATAAATTTAAGACTTAAAGTCTTGTTTTCATCTTTTCAAATTCATCTTTTATCACTTGCTCGTGTGGCTCGCTAGTCATTTTATTTATCGCGTCGCCCCAGATACTGACCATGATGATGGCTAGGCTTGAGGTTAAAATGCCTGGTAAAATTTCATAAACATAGGCATTTAGTCCTGATGTTATCCAAAATATCACGGTCGCACCGCCAGCTATCATGCCAGCAAGCGCTCCAAGTGCGCTCATACGCTTCCAGTAAAGGCTAAAAAGTAGCACTGGTCCAAAGCTCGCGCCAAATCCAGCCCAAGCGTTGCCAACAACGTTTAGAACGTTATCTGTAGAGATAAAGGCAAGTACGGTGGCAATTATCGCTACGGCCACGACTGCGTAGCGGCTGATCGCTGTTTGCGTGCTTTGGCTCACCTCTTTTTTATAAAAGGCAAAGATGAAGTCCTTTGTGACCGAGCTTGAAGTGACTAAGAGCTGGCTTGAGATGGTGCTCATGATAGCTGAAAGCACGGCTGAGATGATAATACCTATAAAAAATGGCGGGAAAAGTAACTCACCAAGCTTTAAAAACACGGTCTCAGGATCGCTTAGTCCGCCTCTTTGGCTAAAATAGACAAAGCCGATAAGTCCGCTCATAATTGCACCTAGTAGGCCGATCGTCATCCAGCCAATGCCGATCCTTCTTGCCTTTGCAAGCTCTTTTGAGTCGCGTATCGCCATAAATCTAACGATGATATGTGGCTGTCCAAAGTAGCCAAACCCCCAAGCTAGAAGGCCTAAAATACCCCAGAAAGTCTGGTCTCTAAATGGATTTAGGTGATTTGCATCAAGCCTGCTTATCTCTTTTATCAAATTTGTATCGCTTGGCAAGTCTAAATTTAGATATGCCACGACTGGGATCGAGACTAGGACACAAAACATCAAAAGACCCTGAAATGCGTCAGTTATGCTAACAGCCTTAAATCCACCAAAAAATGTGTAAAAGACTACGATTATGAGCGTAAAGACCGCTCCGTATGCAAATTTTAAGCCAAAAAAGCTCTCAAATGTCTTGCCGCCAGCGATGATGCCACTACTTACGTAAAGTGTGAAAAATATCAAGATGATAAGGCCAGATATGATCCTTAAAATTTTCGTCCTATCTTTAAAGCGGTTTTCTAAAAAATCAGGTATCGTGATGCTATCACTTGCAACCTCGGTATAGACCCTAAGCCTTTTTGCTAGAAATAAGTAGTTGCAGTAAGCTCCCACGATAAGGCCAGCTATCATCCAGACATTTGCAACGCCAGTTGCGTATAAGGCCCCGGGCACGCCAAGTAGCATCCAACCACTCATATCAGAAGCGCCAGCGCTAAGTGCGGTGACGACTGGACCCATTTGGCGGTTATCCAGTAGATACTCGTTCATACTTGCGTTTTTATCGTAGAAATATCGTCCGATAAAGAGCAAGAAACCAAAATAGATGGCGATGGCTAAATAAGACCCAAAGCTCATAAATTTCCTTTCAAATAAAATAAAACGCTTATGTTATTACAAATTTATTTAAATTTCAATGCTAAGGCAATCCTTAAATTTATTTAAGCAAAATGATATATTTTTTTTCGTATCATTTAAGGCTACATTTTAAAGAAAGGATGAAGTTGAACGCTCAAAATTTAGCCAAATTTCTATTTTTTATAATAATTGTCTCACTTGGAACATACTTTTTCTATCCAAGAGATCTTAGTGAGGCGCAAGAGATCGCATATATTAAAAGTTACGGAGTAACACTTGGCCTTACGATAGGCGGTATTGCTATAGGCATCACACTTGGATTTATTTTAGCTTTTATTAAATTTTTAGATATCAAGGTTTTAAATTTCGTCATAGATGAGTATATCGACATCTTGCGTGGAACGCCTGTAATACTTCAACTTCTAATATTTTCTGTGGTGATTTTCGCCACTTGGAGCGATAACTTCTACGTCGCTGTGATCGCACTTGGGCTAAATAGCTCGGCATACGTCGCTGAGATCGTAAGAAGCGGCATAAATAGCGTTGATAAAGGCCAGATGGAGGCAGCCCGTGCGATGGGTCTAAACTACTACGTTTCTATGTGTGAGGTAGTCTTTCCACAAGCTACAAAAAACATCTTGCCAGCGCTTGCAAATGAATTTATCTCGCTTTTTAAAGAGACTTCAGTCGTTGGCTACATAAGTGTCGTTGATATTACGATGCAAAGTAAGAGCCTTCAAGCGGTCTTTTACAGCCCAGAGCCAGTCATTTTTACGGGCATTGTATATTACGTGAGCGTTAAATTTTTCACCCTTTTGGTGAAACTACTTGAGAGGAGACTAAATCGCCATGATTGAGATTAAAAATTTAAACAAAAGCTATGGCGATTTGCGTGTTTTAAATGATATTAGCGTTGATATCAAAAAAGGCGAAGTCATAGCGATAATTGGTCCAAGTGGCGGTGGAAAAAGTACATTTTTGCGTTGCATAAACCGCCTTGAAGAGCCAGATAGCGGGCATATCAAGATAAATGGCGAAGATATCCTCAATAAAAAATCAGACATAAATAAAATTCGCCAAAAAGTGAGCATGGTGTTTCAGCACTTTAACCTTTTTGCAAACAAAAACGTCTTGCAAAATTTAACTCTAGCTCCGATAAAAGCTGGGATCTTAGACAAAGAGAGTGCTGAGAGGAGGGCAGATGAGCTGCTAAAGAGCGTTGGGCTAAGCGATAAAAAATTTGCCTACCCGCATAAGCTCTCAGGCGGTCAAAAGCAGCGTATAGCAATCGCTAGAAGCCTAGCTATGGATCCAGAGGTGATACTATTTGACGAGCCAACTAGCGCGCTAGATCCTGAGATGATCGGCGAGGTGCTTGATATCATGAAAGATGTCGCAGCAAAGGGTATAACGATGCTTGTTGTAACTCACGAGATGGGCTTTGCAAGAAACGTGGCAAATAGAATTTTCTTTATGGACAAAGGCAAGATAGCAGTTGATGACACACCAAAAAATGTCTTTACAAATCCGCAGCATGAGCGTCTGCGAGAGTTTTTAGGTAAAATTTTAAATCACTAATAAGGAGTAAAATGAAAAATTTATTAAAATTTTTAATGGTAGGGTTAGCTCTGTTTTTTATAGGTTGTGGTGATGATAGTGGCAAAAAAACCGCTGCAACTGCGCCAGAAGCTAGCAAAGAGGTAGTTTATAAGGTAGGATCAAGTGCTGATTATCCTCCATTTGAATATCTTGATGATAAAAATCAAATCGTTGGTTTTGAGATCGATCTTTTAAATGAGATCACTAAAAAAACTGGGATCAAATTTGACGTTGCAAATATGAGTTTTGATGGACTAATACCAGCTTTAAAAACAGGTAAGATCGATATCGCGATAAGCGGCATGAGCGCGACTGATGAGAGAAGAAAGTCTGTTGATTTTACTAAGCCATATTATTTTTCAGAGAATTTGTTTATCCGCAAAAAAGGCTCAGATGTAAATAAAGACAACCTTAAAGATAAGAAAATTTCAGCTCAAGTTGGCACACTTCAAGAAGAGGCAGCTAAAAAGATCACAAATCAGTCAATCCCAGCTGAAAACGTAGCGGCAGCTATAATGTCACTAAATGCCAGTAAGATCGATGTTGTGCTTACTGATAGTCCAATAGGTGTTGAGTTTTTAAAACAAAATCCAGACTTAGAGGAGTTTTTAAGACTTCCTGATGGCACAGAGGGCTTTGCGATGGCATTTGATAAGGGCAAACATACTGATCTTATCAAAAAGATAGATGCTGCGATCGAAGAGCTACAAAAATCTGGCGAATTTGACAAAATGCTCGCTAAGTATGATTTAAAGAAGTAAATTTTAAACTATAATTTTGTAGCAGGTAAGTTGCTTGCTGTAAAAAGATCAAGATCTTTAAAATTTAACAATATTTAAATAATTAAAAGGATTTAAAATGAAAATTTCAGAAATTCTGCAAACCATTTTTTGGCTAGGATTATTAATTTATATAGCTTCAGTGACAGTTCCTGATCAAGCAGCACATAGAAGAGCAATGATCGAAGCATTTGAATCTGTCAGACAACCTAAAGCACAGACTCTGGAAGGTTTATTAGCAAACGAATTTTTAAAAGAAATTTCTATCGCTTACGGAATAGATGGAATGTTTTGTAAAGATTTTGATCTTTTTGGTCTAAAATTAGGTACAAGATGTACAGTAGAAACTTCTAAATTAGCAGTCGATACTTATGGTGCTTTTGGAATGGTATTTGCGTATAAACAGCCAACGCATTAGAGAGAAAAGCATAAATCAACGAGGTTTTAAAATTACTAAATATTTGTTGCAAAGTAGATGATACGCACTTAATTTTACAGATAAATTATTTTAAGGAGAATGTAATGAAATCACTCAGGATGAGAACGGCACTTGTGCTAAGTGTCATGCTTTTGGTTTGTGTTAGTGTGGTTGGTCTTGTGACCTATAACATGGCTAAAAATTTATATACCGACAGGGTCGAAAGTAAAGAATTCCCACTTGCTGTCAATGAAGTTGGCTATAAAATAGAATCTTACATCGATAAGATAATCGACGCTTCTTATCAAATAACTCAAAATAGCTTCTTAATAGACTGGGTCAAAAACGGCGAGGACGAGCACGGCAGAAAGGTCTTGTTTGACTACTTTCAAACTCTTGCTAAAAATTTAAAGCTAGATACGATAATGTTTGGCTCAGATAGAACCCTAAACTACTACGTTGAAGATAAAATTTTAAAGGTCATTAATCCAGAAAATGACAAATGGTACTACGCCTTAAAAGATGGCAGCAGCCCAAGCCTAATCGACATCAACAAGGCTGAAGACGGCAGCGGCAAGATAATGATGTATATAAACTACAAAGTTCAAAAAGATGATAAATTTTATGGCATCGCAGCAACTGGCGTAAATTTAAGCGAGATAGTAAATTTTGTCCAGTCACAAAAGATAGGTAGTGGCGGTAAATTTCTACTTGTCGATGGAAAAGGCGACATTAAGATCGGCAAAGACGTAAGTGGTAATCTAAAAGATATAGTCGGCGATGCAAATCTCAAAAAACTTCTCAGTGAAAATGGTGGTTATGTCTCACTAGAAAAAGATGGCAGAAATTTATTGATCGGCTCAAAATATATCAAAAGTATGGGCTGGTATCTTATCGGCGAGCTAGACAAAGACGAGCTTTTAGAGGATCTAAACTCACTTGCTTATGCATCTGTCGGAGTGCTTGTAGTGGTGCTTATTTTAGGACTATTACTCTCACTTTACCTATCATCATATCTTTTAAAAATCATCCTCAAACTAAAAACAGGCCTACTATCTTTCTTTGATCTACTAAATCACAAGACAAACAAAGCCCAGCCTATAGAGATAACATCTAAAGATGAATTTGGTCAAATGGCAGAGCTAATAAACAAAAACACAAAAGCCATTGAAGATGGTATGAAAGATCAAAGTATCTTCATCCAAAAAGCCAACACCTTTGTAAATGAGATAAAAGATGGCAACTATGAAGCAAGCTTAGAAGCAGATACTAATAACCCAGCTCTAAATCAACTAAAAAGCACATTTAAAGATCTACAGCTTGCTCTTAAAAATGCAATCTCAAGTAACGGCAAAGATGTTCTTGATCTACTAAACACTTATAAAAACCAAGACTTTACAAAAAGACTTGATGATGAAGGTAAGATAGCAAGTGGTATAAACTCTCTAGGCATAGAGATATCTAAAATGCTAAATGACAATCTAAATAAAGCACAAATACTTGAAGAAAAAGCAAAACTTTTGTCTGACTCAGTCTCACAAGTAGCTAACTCAGCTAGCATCCAAGCAAATAGCTTGCAAGAATCAGCTGCTGCAGTAGAGCAAATGTCTAGCTCAATGAATGCAATAAGTCAAAAAGCAGAAGATGTAACAAGACAATCTGAAGAGATAAAAAATATCATCGTAATAATAAGAGATATAGCAGATCAAACAAATTTACTTGCTCTTAATGCTGCTATTGAAGCAGCACGTGCAGGAGAACACGGACGTGGCTTTGCAGTTGTTGCTGATGAAGTTAGAAAACTAGCTGAACGTACTCAAAAATCACTTGGTGAGATAGAAGCAAATGCAAATGTACTTGCTCAATCAATAAATGAGATGAGTGAGTCTATAAGAGAGCAAACTGATGGAATTAATATGATCAATCAATCAGTTGCTCAAATAGATCACTTAACAAAAGAGAGTGTATCCATAGCTAACCAAGCAAACGAAGTAACATCAGAAGTAGATGAGATGGCTAAAGCTATAGTTGAAGAGGTTAGGAAGAAGAAATTTTAGCTTTTTTATCCAAAGGGGGACAAGGGGACTTGAATTACGAAGCCGTCCCCTTATCCCCCTTTAAATCCCCTAAACCCCTCGCACGTTAGAAGTGGCATGCCTCAGTGCTTTGCACTGCATGCAGTTTATATTCAGATAATTTTTGAGCTAGTTTTAAAATTTGATCAAAATCTTTCTAGAGCACGTACCTATACACTTTACAAGCTTATGTAAATTTCTGTCATTGCGCTAAATTTAAACAAATTTTAATAGATAAATGCCGATAATTAGGGCTTTAAATCACCTTAAAGGATAGACATGAAAAAGATCTTTGCTCTTTTACTGACAGCTTTTGTTGCTCTTTGTGCAAACGAGCTAAAATTTGGTACTGCGGCAAACTACCCGCCATTTGAATACATCGATGAAAACAACAAAATAACAGGCTTTGACATCGATCTGATAGATGAAATTTCAAAGCGTGCTGGCTTTTCATACAAGATCATAAATATGAGCTTTGATGGCCTTATCCCAGCGCTTAAAGCTGGCAAGATAAATGGCATCATAAGTGCGATGAGCGCGACTCCCGATAGACTAAAGTCGATTGACTTTACAAAGCCATACTACCTAACTGAAAACATCTACCTAAAGAAAAAAGGCAACGATGCTTTAAAAGCTAAAGAGGAGCTAGCTGGCAAAAAAGTAGGCGTGCAACAAGGCACCATCCAAGAGCTAGCTGCAAATGCGATAAATGGCGCAAAAGTAGTGCCTTCAGAGGACACTGTGCCACTCATAATGGGACTAAAAGTTGGCAAATTTGACGCAGTCATCCTTGATAGCTCAATCGGCTATGGCTTTATCAAGAAAAACCCTGAAGTAGAGGCGTTTTTCAAAGAGGTTGATGGTAGCGAGGGCTTTTCAATCGCTTTTGATAAAAATAAGCAGAGCGAGCTTATTGCTAAGATAAATCAAATTTTAGATGAGATGAAAAAAGACGGCAGCTACGACGCACTGCTTAAAAAATACGAACTAAAATAACACCTCCCAACTAGCCTGCAAATTTAGCAGGCTAGCTTTATCTTGCATTTTAAAATTTATACTAAAATCCGCTTTTACATAGAAATTTAAAGGACGGATTATGAGAAAAATTCTGCTACTTTTGTGCCTAGCGCTTAGTCTCTTTGCCTTGCAAAATGACAAAGATATGCTAAGTGGCGAGCTAAAAAACGGGCTTAAATACTATATAAAAGAGAATAAACTCCCGCAAAATACAGCTATCTTTTACCTAGTCGTAAACTCAGGCTCTACTGATGAGAAAGACGGCGAGCAGGGGCTTGCGCACTTTTTGGAGCACATGGCGTTTAATGGCAGCCGTGACTTTAGCAAAAATGAGCTCATTAAACAGCTTGAGAGCCTTGGGGTTAAATTTGGCGCTGATCTAAACGCGCAAACCAGCTACGATCAGACGAGCTACACGCTAAGCATAAATGTAAATGAGAAGAATTTAAAGGACGTTTTCAAGGTCTTTTCAAACTGGATCGATGGCGTAAAGATCGACGCGGGCGAGCTTGATAAGGAGCGAGGCGTCATAATGGAGGAGGAGCGCCAGCGAAACACGCCAGCATATAGGCTCTATCTTGCCCAGAGCAAGGACATCTTTGCTGGCAGCATCTATCAAAAAAGAGTGCCTATAGGCGATATGAACGTGATAAAAAGCGTGGATGCTAAGCACATGCAAGAGTTTTACGAGAGGCTATATCAGCCAAGATTTATGAGCTTTGTAGCAGTTGGCGACTTTGATAAAAACGAGATAAAAACTCTGATAGAGAAAAACTTTAGCGCAGCAAAAAACAGCAACTCTTACGTTCATCCAGATAAAAGCATCGCTTTTAAAGATGGGCTAAATGTCTTTAACTACGACGCAAACGAGACGGCAGCTCAGTTTGTAAGACTTAGCTTTTTTGATAAATTTAAGCCAGTCTCAGACGAGGCTGACGTGAAGCGAAATTTAAAAGATGCGCTAATAGCTAGCCTTATAAATATGCTTTATGAGCAAAAAAATGCAAATAATTCATCAAATTTAAGTGTTGATTTTATGGCGCAAACGCTTCAAGCAAAGCAAAAAATTTATAGCTTTGAGGCAAATGTGATCGGAGATGATTTTAACGCTAGCCTTAAAGATATGTTAAGCGTTTTAAAGGGCATTGAGAAATTTGGCTTTAATAAAGGCGATTTTGCCGATGCGAAAAAGGCGTTTGTGGCAAATGTAGAGGCTAAATTTAAACGCTCAAAAACTAAAAAATCAAGCGCTTATGCAAGTGAAATTTTAAATATGATCGAAAATGGCGGCTTTGTGCTAAGCGATGAAGATAGCAAAAACCTTAGCCTAAAGCTCTTAAACGAGATCACGCTTGAAGATGTTAATGCTAGATTTAGGCAAATTTTAGCCATACCTGATGAGCGCGTGAGGGTCTTTAGTAAAGATGGTTTTAAACTTAGCAAAGGTGCCTTTTTGAAGCTAAAAGATGAGGTTAGCCCTTACGATACAAATTTAACTAACGTGAGCCTAAATAAGAGCCTTGGCAATGAAAATTTAGAGCCAAAAGATATCGTTTCTAAAGAATTTGATCAAAAGCATGGCATCTACACTTATAAGCTGCCAAATGGCTCACAAGTCATTTTTAAGCCACTAGCCACCAAAAAAGATAGCATCTTGTTTGCAGCCATTAGCAAGGGTGGCACTTCAGATCTTGCCGATCCTAAGCTTGGTGGCTTTGCGGTTGCGCTTACAAATGAAAGTGGCGTTGGTAAATTTAACAACTATGAGCTTTCAAAGGTGCTAAACGACAAGATAGTAAGCTACGAAAAGAGCATAGAGGCGCTTACACAGGGCATTTACGGCTCTTCAAGCAGTGGTGATCTTGGCTCGTTGCTAGCTGTTATAAATTTAGAGTTTAGCTCGCCAAGAGCCGATGCAAACGTGCTTGAGAGGATAAAACAAAGAGCAAAAGATGAGCTAGCTAAAGAGCAAAATTTGCCTGAATATAAATTTAGCACCGAATTTAGCAAGTTTTTTTACGAAAATAATAAGCGTGTCACGCCACTTGAGATGGATGATATTGATGCGTTAAAGCTAAATGAGCTAAAAGAGATCATCAAAGATAAATTTACAAATGCAGCCTCATACACCTTCGTAATCATCGGCGACACCGACGAGGAGAGGCTTTTGCCTCTTGTGAAAAAGTATATCGCCACGCTGCCAAAGCTTGGTGAGGCCGAAAATTTCAAAGACGACGGCGTGCGAAGCATCAAGGGAGAGCACACCTTTAAAAGAGGGTATCAAAGCACAAAAAGAAGCGATGTGAGCGTGGATATCGTAAATTTAGATACAAAATACAGCTTCAAAGAGGTGGTCAAGCTAAGAGCACTAAGCTCGGTCTTAAAAACGGCGCTTCGAGAAAAGATCAGAGAAGATAAAGGTCAAACATACGGCTTTAGCTTAAATGCCAAGCTCACTCGCTATCCGTATGAGCACTCAAAAGCGGTGATCGGCTTTACTTGCGACCCTGCAAACACGGACAAGATCATCGCCGAGATAAAAGAGATAATAGCTAGCATAAAGCGTGATGGCGCGCTTATGCCAAAACATTTGGAGGATTTTAAGGCGCAGAGTGAAATTTCTATAAAGAAAGATTACGAAAAGCCTGAGTTTTGGCAAAATCTCATCATCTCAAATAAAATTTTTAACACGCCACTTTACACGGCTAATGAGTATATAGATGCGGTCAAAGCGCTCACAAATGACGATATCAAAGAGGCTGCTAGGCTATATCTTGATGAGAAAAATATGGTGATAAGTATAAATAATCCAAAGTAGAAATTTTTTGGGGCTGGGCTGGCTGGCTCTTTAAATTTAAACCTGAATATAAATTTATGGAGCAAAGCTGGCTCTTTAAAATTTAAGATTAAGCAGAAATTTGAGAAGTCAAGCTAGCTCTTTAAATTTAAACTTGAGTAGAAAATTTGGAGTTAAGCTAGCTTTTTAAAATTTAAGATTAAGCAGAAATTTGAGTAGCTAAGCCAGCCTCCAGAAATTTAAATCTAAATAAAAATTTAGTTTGCTAAGCTGGCTTTTTAAATTTAAGCCTAAATAAATTTAGCGCGCCAAGCCAGCCCCAAAATTTAAACCTAAAGCTAAGCCAGTATATCCTTTGGTTTTAGCTTGTTTAGCTTTTGCACTAGATCATCAAAGCTCGCTCCATTTTCGACCTCGCGCCTGATAAATTCCTCAAAAAATTCGCGTTTTATATCCTTGTCAGTATAGGTCACGCTCTTTTTGGTAACTTGCATAGGTTTAAATTTCTCTTCTTCTATATCTTCATCGCCATCTTCTCTAACTGGCATAAGGGCGATATTTTGCAGCACATCAGCGATATTTTCGCCCTTTTCATAACTTGTTTTTAGAAATTTCAAAAACTCATCTTTGCTGTTTTTATCAGCGTAGCTTACACGCTGTAGCATCGCTTGACCTAAGATCTCTATGCGCTTCTTAGCCGATGTTTGCTCATAAGAGAGAGCCCCGTCTTTAAAAGAAATTTTCACATTTGCATGTTCGCCAAGTATTCTTTCGGCGGTAAATTCCAGCCATTTGTCTTTAAACTTATCGATACTTAGATCAGAGTCTAGCAAATTTGTAGCTTCGCGGTTTAGATAAAGTGTGCCATTGGCGTGGTTGATTAGAATTTTCAGGTTGTCGGTGGCAATAGCATATATATTGTAAGTTTTGTTAAACTCATCTACGCTAAAGCCGTTTTTCTCGCTAGTTAAAATGGAGTTTAACCTCCAAAGCTTCGTGCTATCAACGAAATTTTTAAGGCTAGCAACTTCATCTTTACCCATCTTGCTATCAAGCCCGTTCATTTTGCCCCAGATAGAAATTTTATCATTTGACGAGTAGCCAGAGAGCGATAGATGCTTGATGTCTAGGGCATTGGGAGAAATTTTTACTCTGTCTAAATTTGCGATAGTCGTTGGCTGTTTATTAAAAGTGTCTTGGTGGTTAAAGCTTTGATTAAGTCCATTTAGTGCGTTTATCATGTCAAATCCTTTAACACTATATCGGCAAATGGATTTAAATTTTAAGTGGGATTATTTTTTATTGCGGTATTTTTCAAAAATGGCGATCATCTGGTGCGAATCTTGCGCGACTTTGAGCTTGTTTGGGTTTTTGCTAAGCAGCTCTTCTCTTAAAGCGTCGATGAATTCCTTGTCCTTTTTGCAGGCTTCAAGGCTCACACGTCCTCTAAGTATAGCCATAAAAATAACATCGGCAGTCGCGTTTATCATCTCAAGCATCTTTTCTTCGCTCATTTTTCTAAATTTTGTCCCTTTTTAAGCAAATATTATTCCTTTACACTTACAAAATTTATTATTTTCACCTCTTGGCTCTCTTTGCAAGCCTCCAGCGCAGCCGCATTTTTCACCATGTGAGCGCTCTTCATATGCTCTTTTTGGCTCTCTAAATTTTCCCAGCTCTCCATAAAGCAGTATTCGCTTTTAGAGCCCGCAACCACGCCACACTCGTAGCTTATGCAGCCTTTGTCTTTTCTTGAAGCTGGCACGATCTCTTTTAAAATTTCTTCAAATTTCGCCTCGCATCCAGCTTTTAACTTTACATTTACATAAAATCCTACCATTTGTCTATCCTTTAATATTTTTTGGCTAAAATAACGCAATTTAGACGCAAGTTTGCGTATTACATTACAAGGCCTTTTAATGACTAGATGATACAAAATACTAAATTTATAACTCATAAAACCAACAAAAAAACAGTAAATTTAACCAAAATCGGAGAAAAAATGAAAAGACGAGACTTTTTAAAGCTTGGTGCCTTAAGTGCAGCAAGCCTTCAAGCAAAAGAGCTTGACGGAGCAGCTCAGGCGCTCTTTGACAAGCAAAGCGGACTAAGTGCAAACAAATTTGGCCCATTTTATGTAAAAACTATCGCAGGCCGCGTGGTTGAGACTGAGCCATTTGAGGGCGATGCGTGCCCAAATGAGCTAAACAACGCACTTCTTGATCATATCCAAAATGAAAGCCGTGTAAAATATCCATTTGTTAGAAAGAGCTTTTTGGCTGACTCAAACAACCCAAAGCCAGAGCTTCGTGGCAAAGAGGAATTTGTGCGCGTTAGCTGGGACGAAGCGATAAAACTAAGTGCGAAAATTTTAAAAGAAAATTTTGATAAATACGGCGCTGAAGCGATATACGGACAGGTTTATCAGTGGGGTAGCCTTGGTAAAGTTGGCCACAGCCAAAAGACCGCAAAGAGGCTACTTAACGTGCTTGGCGGATATGTAAATGAGCTTGGTGGCTACTCATACGGCGCAGCGACTGTCATCTTGCCGCACATCACAGGCTTTATCGATCCAACGCTCGCGCCAACAAAGTGGGAGGCTATCTTAAAAAATGCCAAAACGATCGTATTTTGGGGCACAAACCCAGTCGTTTCAAACAAGATCGCCATTGGTGTGCCGCTTCACAACTCATATAAATACTACGATGAGATCAGAAAAAAAGGCGAGAACGGCGAGATGAAAATTTATAGCGTCGATGTTTATCACAACGAAAGCGCAAGATATTTTGGCGCAAAGTACCTTGAAGTCGTGCCTTGCACCGATACGGCGATGATGATAGGTATGTGCAACTACCTTTTTGAAAAGGGGCTTTATAGCAAAGAATTTATAGAAAAATACACCGTTGGCTTTGATAAATTTAAAGAGTATATGCTTGGCACAAAAGATGGGGTCAATAAAAACCTAGCTTGGGCAAGCAAAATTTGTGGCGTGAGCGAGCAAGAGCTGGCGAAATTTAGCGAGGATCTAGCTAAAAACGACTCAGTCATAGTTAGTGGCTACGCCATCCAAAGGCAAGATCACGGCGAGATGGCGTACTGGGCGCTCGTGACGCTAAATGCGATGCTTGGACACATCGGCAAAGAGGGTTGTGGCTTTGTCACAAATGACGGCATGCACAAAAACGCTGACGAGAGCTATATAGCGCCTAAACTAGCGGCTTTTGAGACGAAGGTGCCACAAAAATTCATTGATAGTGGCCTTGTGCCAAAGACTAAGGGCTATGAGCTGCCAAACTCAAGGCTCATAGACGCACTTTTAAGTCCTGGCAAAGAGATAACTAGAAATGGCAAAAGCTACAAGCTACCAAAGATCAGAGTGATGTTTAACGCCAACGGCTCGACATTTACAAGGCATCCAGAGACTAATAGAGCGATAAAAGCTATGCAAAAAGTTAGTGCGATCATCACTTGCGAGCCATTTTGGACGAGCACGGCTAAATTTAGCGACATCGTCCTGCCAGCTGCGCTTGAGTGCGAGCGAACGGACATCGAGATGGCAAACTCAACTAACGAGTATCTCTTTGCCATTAAGCCGCTTGTCGCGCCATTTGGTGAGAGTAAAAGTGACTTCGAGATCGCAAGGCTGATCGCAAAAGAGTGGGGCAGAGAAGAGGCATTTAGCGAGGGCAAAAGCGAGCTAGAGTGGGTCAAAGAAATTTACGAAGATGCCGTTAAAAAGGCTGCTGGGCTTGGGTATGAGAGCATGCCAAGCTTTGATGAGTTTTGGCAGAAGGGTTATTTTAGATTTGACAAGGTCGATGAGAAAAAACGCTACTTTACAAACTACAAGAAATTCCGTGATGATCCAGCGGCAAATCCGCTAAAAACACCATCTGGCAAGATAGAAATTTACTCTGAAACGGTCGCTGGCTTTGGCTACGATGACTGCCCACCGCATGCGACGTGGCTTGAGCCATTTGAATGGCTGGGCGCAAAAAATAAAAAATACCCTATCGCCATCAGCGGTGCGCACTCTAAATTTAGACTTCACTCGCAGCTAAACAACTCTGTGCTTCGCCATTTTAACGAGATCGCAGAGCGTGAGCCAGTGCTCATAAACCCAAAAACAGCCGAGGCTAGAGGGATAAAAATGGGCGACGTAGTGAAAATTTACAACGACAGGGGCGAAATTTTGTGCGGTGCATTTGTGACCGAGGACGTGCCGCAAAACGTTGTCATTGTGAGCGAGGGTGCTTGGTACGACCCAGATGTGCCAGGTGAGAAGAGCCTTTGCTTGCACGGAAATTTAAACGTGCTCACAAAAGACGTGCCATCAAGCAAGATGAGCCAGAGCAACACTGCCCACACGAGCCTTGTCGAGGTCGAGAAATTTAAGGGCACGCCAAAGCGTGTCAGGGCGTTTGACGCACCAAAGATCGGCGCAAGAAAGGCCTAAAAGTAACACTTTGAAAATTTAAAGTGCTAAAAGCTATCCTTTTTTAAATAATTAGAGTTAAAATCTAAGAAAAAAGAAAGGATAGCTCATGAAAATCGCTGAAATAGACACCCCAGCGCTACTCATAGACAGGGAGATAGTGCTAAAAAACTTAGAAAAAATGCAAAAATACGCTGATAAATTTAACGTAAGCTTAAGACCACATACCAAAACGCACAAGATGCCGTATTTTGCAAAACTGCAAGTAGAGTGTGGCGCAAAGGGCGTCACGGTGGCAAAAGTGGGCGAGGCTGAGGTGATGGCAAAAGAGGGGCTAAGCGACATTTTCATCGCAAATGAGATTGTCACAAAGCAGAAATTTGCTCGCATCATAGCCCTTGTAAGATCTGGCGTAAAAGTGAGCTTTGGCGTCGATAGCGTGGGCGTTTTAAGGCTCATTGACGAGGTATTTGGCGAGGCTGGCGAGATAGCTAGGCTGCTTGTCGAGATAGAGGTTGGCGAAAACCGCTCGGGTGTCATTGAAGAGGGCGATTTTAGAGCTTTGATGAGCGCTTTTAAAGGGTGCAAAAACGTGGAATTTTGCGGCGTTTTCTCACATGATGGCCACTCGTACAAGGCAAAAGATAAGCATGAGTGCGAGCAAATTTTTAAAGTAGCGACTGCAAGAACGCTAAAATTTGCTGATATCGCGCGTGAGTTTGGGTATGAAAATTTTACCGTTAGCATCGGCTCTACGCCGTCGCTGATAAACGACTTTGAGATACCAAAAGGCGTTACGGAGCTTCGCCCTGGCACATATATATTTATGGATGCGTCGCAGGCAAATGCTTATGGCAGCTTTGATATGAACGCTGCTAGCGTGCTTAGCGTCGTGATCTCAAGGCCGACTGCGACCCGCACGATCCTTGATGCTGGGGCAAAGGCGCTAACCAAAGAGAGACGCAGCGAGGGCTTTTGCACGACGCCTGGCATGGGGCTCATCGCGGAGCATGAAGTGTGGATAGATAGTCTATTTGACGAGCATGCGATCATCTTAAACGAGAAATTTGCAAAAAGTGTACGCGTGGGCGATCTTGTTCGCATCTATCCAAATCACATCTGCCCAGTGGTAAATTTGTATGACTACGCCTATCTTGTAAGCGGCGATGAGGTCTGCGAAAAAGTGCCAGTTTTAGCAAGAGGCAGGGTGGAGTAGGGATATGGCAGATAAAATCTGCACTAAACAAATTTAAACCACCGCATGGATCGTAGTAAATTTATACTTTTTGGTAAATTTTAAAACTTTCATTCACTCGCAAGAATTGACTACTAAAATTTGGCTTCGCTTACAGCTTAGCTCAAATTTTAGAGCCGAAATTACTCGTTCATAAAATTTTAAAATTTAATAAACCACATGAAAATATAAAACACTATCAAACATCCTTTCATGCTCGTATCAAATTTTAAAACACATTTTAAACCAAATTTCACTCTTATAAACGCCGTCTAAATTTTAAGTGTTATAATTACGGCAAAATAACGATTTTAAGGAGAGTGTATGTCCTCACGCATTATCACTGGCGTTTTGATGTTTGTTGCTATTTTGGTAGTTTTTTTTATAGATAATTATATTTTAAATTTTATTTTGCTTGGCGCTGTGCTTTACTTTGCCTTTAATGAGTCGCTCAAGCTTTACGGCATCGATCACAAACAGCTAGTTTATGCAGCACTCGCATTTTACGTGCTTACATATTTTACAAATCCGATCTTCATCGCGATCCTAGCTATCATGCTGGTAGCATCTATCCTTGCACACATAAAAAGCGAAAATTTAAAGCTAGTCGCCCCTTTTGTCTATCCGACAACTCCTATATTTATGATGTGGATGCTTTATTCAGAGTATGGCATGGGCTATCTTGCATGGCTTATCTTAAGCGTCGTTGCAAGCGATAGTGGCGCATTTTTCGTTGGCAAAGCCTTTGGCAAGCATCCGTTTAGCCCAAGCTCACCAAACAAAACCATAGAAGGCGCAGTTGGCGGCGTGATAGTGGGCACTATAGTTGGCTGCGTAGTTGGAAATTTCGTAACAGATGGATTTTTTCAAATTCTATTTTCAAGCTTTTTAGTCTGCGTCTTTGCGGTCTGGGGAGATCTCTTTGAGAGCTACTTAAAAAGACTTTGCGGTGTCAAAGACAGTGGCGCGCTTTTCCCAGGTCACGGCGGCATGCTTGATAGGATAGATGGCTATTTATTTGGCGTTGTTGCGCTACTTTGGTCGCTATCGTGGTAATACTTGGCTCAACTGGCTCGATCGGCAAAAATGCTCTTAATCTTTGCGAAAAATTTAATGTAGAGGTTGAGGCGCTAAGCTGCGCTAAAAATGTTGATCTTCTAAACGAGCAAATTTTAAAATTTAGGCCAAAATTTGTCTGCGTGGGCGATGAAAAGCTGGCTAAAAATGTAAAAAATGTTGAAGCTAAAAACGTCTTTTTTGGTGAAGTTGGACTGCTAGAAATGCTTGAAATTTCAAGCTCAAAAAAGGTGATAAACGCCCTTGTTGGCTTTGCTGGACTTGCTCCTAGTCTAAAGACGCAAGCACTTGGTAAAAAGCTGGCACTTGCAAACAAAGAGAGCCTTGTAGTTGGCGGCAAATTTTTAAAAACAAGAGAAATTTTGCCAATTGACAGCGAGCATTTTGGGCTTAAATTTCTACTAGAAAACAAAACTACCACAAGCAAGCTTATCATCACAGCAAGTGGCGGGGCATTTTATAAAAAGCCGATCAAATTTCTAAAAGATGCCACGCCAAGCGACGCGCTAAAACACCCAAACTGGGATATGGGCGCAAAGATAACAATTGATAGCGCGACGATGACAAACAAGCTTTTTGAGGTGATGGAGGCCTACTGGCTTTACGGCATAAAAGATATCGAGGCCGTGATAGAGCCAACCTCAGCCATCCACGCCGTAGTCGAGTTCGTAGACGGCTCAAGCACAATGCATCTCTCGCGAGCAGATATGAAGCTAGCTATCGCGCATGCTATCTTTGAAAAAGTTGAGCAAAATATCGTCTCGCACGCAAATTTACTTGATCTAAAAAATATCAAATTTCACAAGATCAGCCTTAAAAAGTATCCAGTCTTTTCACTAAAAGATGAAGTCTTGGCAAACCCTGATCTAGGTGTTGTAATAAACGCTGCAAACGAGGTTGGAGTATTTAGCTTTTTAGAGAAAAAGTGCTCATTTTTGGATATCTCAAGGCTCATTTTGGGCTTGGCTAAGAAATTTAAGAGTCTTAAAATTTCAAGCGTAGATGAAATTTATGAAGTTGATAAAGAGGTTCGAGAATACGCAAAAAGGATGCTAAATGCAAAGGTATGAGGGGTATAAATTTGATCTTAGGCAAAGCTTGATCGGTGTGCAGTTTTTATTTGTCGCCTTTGGCGCGCTCGTGCTCGTGCCTATTCTTACGGGGCTTGATGCAAACGTAGCGCTCTTTACGGCTGGCCTTGGCACGCTGCTTTTTCAGCTAATAACTAGAAAAAATGTTCCGCCTATTTTTTTAGCAAGCTCGTTTGCCTTCATCGCTCCGCTTCAGTACGGCATCGAAAAATGGGGCATACCAGTGACCATGGGCGGCGTTATATTTGCTGGATTTTTCTACGTCGCACTAAGTCTTGTCGTTCGCTTTGGCGGAGAGAAAATTTTGCATAAAATTTTGCCTCCAGTTGTCGTTGGTCCAGTCATCATGACCATAGGTCTGATATTAGCTCCAAATGCCGTTAAGATGGCTACTTCAGCTACCGAAACCTACACTCAAAACGTAGCTATGATGGTAGCAGCCACCTCGCTTATAGCTACTATCGTTGTCATGATGCTAGGACGGGGGATGTTTAGGCTCATACCGATCCTGCTTGGCATCATCGCTGGCTACATCGTGGCTTACTGCTTTGGCATGGTTGATTTTAGCGCCATCGCAAGCGCCCCTTGGTTTAGAGTGCCAAGCTTTAGCGCACCAAAATTTGAACTTGAAGCGATCATCTATATGATACCTATCGCCATCGCCCCAGCGATCGAGCACATCGGCGATATGCTCGCTATATCAAACGTCACAAAAGAGGATTTTTTGAAAAATCCAGGTCTTAAAAACACCCTTTTAGGCGACGGTCTAGCCACCTCGCTAGCTGCTGCCTTTGGTGGTCCGCCAAACACCACCTACTCAGAGGTCACAGGCGCAGTTAGCCTTACTAAAGCGTATAATCCAGCAATCATGACCTTTGCAGCGATCACTGCTATCGTGCTAGCCTTCGTTGGCAAGCTTGGCGCGGTGCTCTCGACCATCCCAGCTCCAGTTATCGGCGGTATCATGCTGCTACTTTTTGGCATCATCGCAAGCGTTGGCATGGAGACACTTATAAAAAACAGAGTCGATCTTGCCGATCCTAGAAATATGATAATCGTAGCCCTCATCTTCATCTTTGCCATCGGCGGCATGGTGCTTGATCTTGGTGCGGTTAAATTTTCAGGTATCGGACTTGGCGCGGTTACTGGTATAGTTTTAAATTTGCTTTTGCCAAAAACAAAGCATTACGAAGGATATTAATGCGTAAATTTAGACTTTTTCTAGCAGCTCTAGCGGCTGCAAGCCTTGCAAATGCAGGCGCACTGGACTATGCACTTATCAAAAAAGGTGAGCCAAGTAGCAATACTATGCTCTTAATCGGTGGCATACAAGGCGACGAGCCAGGCGGCTTTTTGGCGGCCTCTATCGTGGCGACTGACTATAATATCACAAAAGGCTCGCTTTGGGTTGTGCCAAATTTAAATTTCCCAAGTATCATCGAGCGAAGTCGCGGCACAAAGGGCGATATGAATAGAAAATTCGCCCACGTCGATAAAGACGATCCAGACTACAACTCGGTGATGAAGATAAAAGACGTTATCACCGACAAAAACGTCACTCTCATTTTAAATTTACACGATGGCAGCGGATATTACAGAGATACTTTTATAAATAAGGACGAAAATCCCGACAAATGGGGCAATACCTGCATCATAGACCAAAGCACACTACCAGGCTCAAAGTACCCAGAGCTTGAAAGCATCGCCTCAAGCGTAAAAGACGTGCTAAATAAGCACCTTATAGATCCAAAACATCAGTATCACGTAAAAAATACGCACACAGCGATGGGCGACAAAGAGATGCTAAAAAGCCTCACCTATTACGCGATCACGCAAAACAAGTCCGCCTTTGCAAACGAAGCTAGTAAAAATTTAAACGCCGAGCAAAGGACATATTATCACCTTATAGCGATCGAGGAGTATATGAAAAAGGCTGGCATTAGCTTTACTAGGCCCTTTGAGCTCGATGTCAAAAGCGTGAAAAAAGCGATCGAAAAAGAGATTAGGCTTGAGCTATTTGACAGCTACGCTCTTAGCCTTAAAAATTTAAAACCTGTGATAAATTTTGTCCCATTTAAAAAGGGCGAGCTAAGCTACCACTCGCCAAATCCACTAATCGCCGTTATAAAAGAAAAAGAGACTTACAAAGTGCAGTATGGCAACCGCTCTGTCACTAGGCTAAAACCGCAATACTTCGAGTTTGCAAAGCCACTTGATAAAATTTCTCTTATGAGCGATGGCAACGAGCAGGTGCTAAAAAGCGGCGATAAATTTAGCGTTAAAAAGAGCTTTAAGATAAAAGCTCTCAAAAATGTGCGCGTAAATGTCATAGGATACGGCACTAAAAGTGTTGATGAGAGCGAGCAAGAGATCGATAAAAACAGCCTAAACAAAAGCTATAGCATAGATAAAGATGGCAAAATTTACCGAGTTGAGTTTTACAAAAGTGAAAGTGGCAAAGAGAAATTTGCTGGCATGATACTAGCGGAGTTTAGATGATACTTGGCATCGAAAGTAGCTGCGATGATAGCTCTGTCGCGCTCATAGACGAAGAGACGCTGGAGCAAATTTATTATAAAAAGATCTCGCAAGAAGAGGAGCACGCTATCTTTGGTGGCGTGGTTCCAGAGCTTGCGGCAAGGCTTCATACAAAGGCGCTGCCAGCACTTTTAAATGACATCTTGCCAAATTTAAAAGATATAAACGCGATCGCTGTGACAAACGAGCCAGGGCTAAGCGTGAGCCTGATAGGAGGTGTGAGCATGGCAAAGGCGCTAAGCATCGCCCTAAATATCCCACTAATCGCCGTAAATCACCTAGTTGGCCACATCTACTCGCTATTTTTAGACCATGAAGCCACCTTCCCACTTGGCGTTTTGCTAGTTAGTGGCGGACATACGATGATTCTTGAGATTAGCGAAAATGGCGAGATTTTGGAGCTTGCAAGCACAAGCGATGATAGCTTTGGTGAGAGCTTTGACAAGGTGGCAAAGATGCTTGATCTTGGCTATCCAGGGGGTGCTGTGGTACAGCAAAATGCACTTTTGTGCGAAGATAAAGAGAGGTTTAAATTTACCGTCCCACTTCTTCACGACAAACGCCTTGAATACAGCTTTTCGGGGCTTAAAAACCAAGTCAGGGTTGAAATTTCAAAGCTTGAAACTATCACACAAAAAGATATCTCAGATATTTGCTACGCCTTTGAAAATACGGCCTGTGAACACATCTTAAATAAGCTTGAAAAGGTTTTTAAGCTAAGAAATTTCAAGCGTTTTGGCGTGGTTGGTGGAGCAAGTGCAAATTTAAATTTACGAAAAAGGCTTGAAGCGCTTTGTCAAGAAAATGGATGTGAGCTTTTGCTAGCCCCGCTTGCGTTTTGCTCTGATAACGCGCTGATGATAGCAAGAGCTGGGCGTGAGAAATACTTAAAAAAAGAGTTTATCTCGCATGATAAGCTAACTATAAACCCAAGGGTTAGCTTTAAGAAATTTGAGCTAGATCTATAATTTTCTTCAAAACCTTTTATTTAAAATTTTCTATTTTTAAATTTTTAAAACAATACAAATTTGCGCTATTTCAAGCTTAAATTTTCAATAATTATTTTAATAAATTATATTTATGTAATTTATTTTAATAAAATCATAATAATTTAAACTTTAGTTTGGTACTATTTCATCAAATTTACAAAAAGGTAAAATGATGAAAAAGGCTCTATTTCTAGGATTTAGCGCACTTTTATTATTAGTGGGCTGCAAGGAAAGCAACATAGGTATTGTTAAAAACTACATTTTAAAAGGTAACAAATCAATAACAATAGGCTCAGCGATAGATAGCTTTAAGGGCTGTACAAGCACTCAGTGGCAAGACATCAGTAGTGACGATAAAAAAGTGGTTAAAGTAAGTTGCGTTGTGGGGAAAAATGTGCTTGAAGATGAGTTTGAAAGAAAAAATAGCGGCTACATAAAAGCTCTAAATAATGCAAAAGCTGCTCAGCAAAAAAGAGTTGATAACAGCTTAGAGCTAGCACTTGATAGTGCAAATAGCATATTAAAAAGTGGTAAAAGCATAGATAAAGAGACTATTTTATCAATTGCAAACAAGCACTGTAAATTTGATCCGACAAAAGAAAGTGCTGGCTACCTAGCCTCTGTTAGCTGTGACCTTGAGTTTAAAAATGAGCTTGCTCAAAATTTGGATATCAAACAAAAATGGGTCTTTGACAACGTCGTAGCCCAAAGCAAATATGCCGCCTACTACTCGCAAAAAGAGCCAGAAGTGATCTATTTTGGTGAAAATGCTAGAAAGGTAAATGAGAGAGTTATTGAGCTCACTTTCACGATAAATAGCGATAAAAGTGTGAGCATCTCAAAGGTTACAAAGATAGATGATGGCGATACGAAAGATATAAACCGCGGTTTGGTTGCGATGTTTTATGCAAGATAAATTTTGCTACTAAAATAAATATCTTTAAGTTTAAAAGTATTACATTTTAAAAGCATGCTCTAGTTCATTCAAATAAGAGCAAATTCGCTATTTTGAGAAGTTAAAATTATATTTTACTATCTACTAAAGCTCGTAACTCTTCTTTGATAGCTTCATAAGTAAAAATTTAATAAAATCCCAAAATATCAATAAAAAGAGTCTTTATGGATGAGTTTTTAAAACAGGCTTGGCGTGCAAATAAAATTTACACAAATGCTGCTGCTAGCGTGCCATTTTACCCAGATCTGCTAGCTCTTCTTCTAGTTTGCGACGAGAGAAATTTAGACCAGTTTATGGCGCTTGATGAGTTTAGAGCGGTGCTAAAAAGGCTTAAGGTTGAGCTAGATATATTTAGCATACAAAGTGCGCAGCTTGCGACTCTTAAAGCACTAAACGAGGCTAAAATTTCAAGTGATGAGATAGTAAAATACCTAAAAATATTGTGCGATGAAAAGATCATAGATGATGAGAAATTTACCTTTTTAGAAAAGATCATAAGCAAAAACAAAGGCGCTAATGAGGCTAAAATTTCTCATACCAAGCCAAAAGATCACTTCCATAAAAACCTAGACTTTTTAAATGAGATAAACGAAAAAGCAAGCTTACTTGATAGTGATAAAACATTTTTAGAGGCGCTTATGGCTGCCAAAAAAAGATCAAACGAAACGCTTTTTAACATAGCTGCAAGCGGCGTCATAAATTCTGGCAAATCAACCCTTTTAAACGCCCTTTTAAACAAGTCCGTCCTTGGCGCTTCAAACGTGCCAGAAACGATAAATTTAACCATTTTAAAATACTCCAAAGATAGCTTTGCAAGGGTAAATTTTTACACCTTAGATGAGCTTTTGGTACTTGGCATATCAAGTGAAAATTTACCAAGCAAAAGCGTAGATATCGGCATAGGTGAGATAAAAAACTACACCTCTTCAAGCTCAAAAACAGCAAATCTCGTAAAAAGCGTCGAGCTTTATGACGACTTAGAGCTTTTAAAGGACAACGTCTGCATCATAGACACGCCAGGCATCGATGATGCGGTGGTTTTAAGAGAGCAGATCACTACAAATTTTATGAGAGAGTGTGACCTTTTAGCCCACCTCATGAACGCCTCACAAAGTGCCACGCAAAAAGACGCTCTCTTTTTGAAAAAATGCCTTGAAAACTCGCACATCGTAAGGATTGCTGTGGTGCTAACTCACGCTGATGAGCTAAGCGCTAAAGAGCTAAACGAGACGCTAAACTACACTAAAAAAGCGATTGGCGAACAGATAAATGGCGTGGAGATTGATTATTTTGCGCTTAGTGCAAAAAGCTACTTAGAAGGCGCTGCAAATAGCGGCGTAGAGGAGTTTAAGGACTATCTTTACGAGGTGCTCTTTGGCAAAAATTCTAAAAAATCAGCCCTTATCTTAAGCTCGTATCAAAAGGAGCTAAAAAATATCCTAAATAGCAAGCTTGAAGCCACTAAGGCTGAAATTTTGTCGCTCAAAGCTTATGAAGTGGAGCTTAAAAAGCTTCAAAACGAGCAGGCAAACGTCAAAAACGCACTTAGCGAAAATTTCTCTAAACTTGAAAGCCTAACCAAAAATGAGCTTGCAAAGCTTGAAAGTAGCAACACTAAAAACATCTATAAAATGGGGCTTGAGACGCTTTTGCAAAACCTAAATGATAAGGTAAAAAGCGAGATAACCTACTGCAAAAGCAAAAAGCAAAGCTTAAATTTAGATCGCCTAGAGCAAATCGCAAAAACGACACTTCGAGACGGTGTGATGGCACTTATGAGAGAGGCTAGAAACGAAACTTTGGTGCAAACAAGATCGTGCGAGCAAAATATCGCTTTAAATTTTGATGATTATGCTATGAGCAAAGATGAGATTTTTAACATAAATGACTTTTTAGAGCAAATGGGCGTAAAGCTTGAATTTAAGGAGCTTTTAGCTGCATTTAGAGCTAAAATTTCAAGTGACGCAAGTGAAGCACTTTTAGGCTTAAAAGAGGGCTTACTAAAAGATAAAAATATCTCTCAATTTTGTGAAATTTTAACTGACCATGAAAAAAATCGCCTTTTAAATCTCATAAAAACCTATGAAACCACTCAAAAAGCCACGCTTGATAAGAGGCTAAAAGAGCTAGATCGTGAGCTAGAAAAGCTTAGCTCGCAAAATCAAAACTCACTTTTAAAACTAAAAGAGCAAAACGCCCTGCAAGATGAAATTTGCTCGCTTTTAGGGGAGCTAGAAAATGTTTAATGAGTTTATAAATGCCTATAAGGCGAGATATTTTAAGGTTTTTACAAGTGACTTTAAGGGTGAGCTAGCAAGGCTAGTAAATGAGCTAAATGATCCAAGCCTGCACGCAAGCGATGAGATAAAAGAGAGCCTAAATTTACTAATCGACACTCTAAATGAGCCGCCTCTAATCGCTGTTATAGGGCAGTTTTCAAGTGGCAAATCAACATTTTTAAACGCTCTGCTTGGACAAAACATCTTGCCATCAGGTCTAACGCCTGTCACGGCAAAGGCTGTGCGGCTAAAATTTGCAAAGATGCCACTTCTTAGCGTGAAATTTACAAATGGTAACGAGAGCTTGCTAGCTAGCAGCGAGCTTGCAGAGCTAAACGCCATGAGCGAGCAGATAAAGAGCATGACACTTTATGCGCCAAGTGAAATTTTAAAAGAGGTAAATTTCATCGACACGCCCGGGCTAAACTCACTACGAGATGCCGACACAAAAGAGACCAAAAATACGCTAAAAAAGGTCTGTGGCGCGATCTGGCTAAGCCTCGCAAACAACGCTGCAAAGGCTAGTGAGCTTGAAAGCGTAGAAGAAATTTTAAGGACAAACGATATAAAGGCTCTTTGCTTCATCAACCAAAAGGATAAGCTAGGCGAGGACGAGCTTGAAAGCTTGCTAAAGCACGCTAGGCAAACTTATGGCGAGCTTTTTGAAGATATCATCGCTATCTCGTCAAAGCAAGCACTCCATGGCATCACAAATGAAAACAAGAGCGAGCTAGAAAGCTCAAATTTCGCTAAAGCACTAAGCGCGGTAAAAGAGACGTTTTTAAGTGCCAGTTTTAAAGAAAATTTCATAAAAGCAAGGGCGAAAAAGATAGTAAATTTTTTGATTAGCGAGCAAGAAAATCGCCTTAAAGTTTATGGCGCAGCTGATGAAATTTTAGATAAATTTAATACCACGCTTGAAGAAAAACTAGAAGCGATAAAAGAGGAGTTTAAGCCTAAAATCGCCCTGCGATACAGCGATATGAGCGAGGCCATAAAGCTTGCAAGTGATGAAGTTTTTAAGCTGCTTAAGCCATTTTCTAGGACAAAATTTAACCCAGCAAAGACGCTCTTAAACAAAGAAATTTATAAACGCGAGAACTTTGAGATGATAAGCCTTGACACGGACGAGGTCTTTTCAAAGCTCATCTACGAAGATATCGTCTTTTCTAAATTTTTTAAACGCTACAAAAAAGACCTAAAAGAGCTTGAAAATGAGATCATATCGGCTTTTAATGGGCTTTATAAAAGTTTAGAAGATGAGCTTTTCGTTTACAAATCTCGCTACGAGAGCTTTAATCCATTTGATGAGTTTGCCTCAAACTACGAGACAAAATCGATAAACACCTACGCTGGCAGGACCTATGAGAATTTCTTAAGAGAGTATGAAAATGCCAAATTTAAGGCGACGCAAAAGATATCGCTCTTTTTTGAAAAGCTTGACGTAAAGGTTGCGTCAAACTACGAAAATGCGCTTAAGCTTGCGGTTTATTTTCTAAAGCAAAAGATCGAAAACTCGCTAAATTCGCACCTGCAAATGGGCACGCCACTTTATATCCCAAGCGCTAAAGAGGTTTATGAGCGCATGCTAAATGCCTTTAGTCTTTATGAATTTGACGATCTTATGTGCTCAAATAACTCGTTTTTAAATAAAACTTTGCTTGACATAAAGACAGAATTTAATGAAATTTACGCCCAAAAAATAGCGATGCTTGAGCGCCTAAAGGCAAAGCCAAAAGAGCAAATTTTAAAGCTAGAAAAACTGCAAGAGAGTTCGGTGATATTAAAGTGAAATTTACTTTTGATTTATTTGTCTAAGATTTATTTAAGAAAATTAATAAGTATTTACTGAAATTAAATTATATGTCAATGGTGCCTTTTTATAATCTCCGCACGAAAATAAAAATAAAGAGAAAACATGAGAAATGTTAGCAAAATTTACAATCCAAAAAGCTAGCACTGGGTGGGTGATGGATTTTTAGTATATCCGCTTTTTACACATATGGATGAAGTTGATAAAGGAACGAATCCTTTTTTGATGCTTGATTATGCAGCACCGCAGTATTTTGAGCCAAATAATAGACAATCTCGTGGCGTTGGCGAGCATTCGCACAAAGGTTTTGAGACGGTAACTATCGCTTATGCTGGTGAGGTCGAGCATAGAGACTCAACAGGTGGTGGCGGTGTCATAAAGCAAGGTGACGTGCAGTGGATGACGGCTGGTGCAGGAGTAACTCATCAAGAATTTCACTCAAAAGAATTTAGTCAAAAAGGTGGGCTTTTTGAAATGGTGCAGCTAGGATAATAGCTGGTGAGTATGAGAACACAAGGGGTGCTGCAAATACATTTACGTCGCTAAATGTCTGGGATATAAGCATAAAAGAAGATGGTAAGATAACGCTAGACTTACCAGCAAGCCACAATCTAAGCTTGGTCATCTTGCGTGGCAATGTGATAATAAATAACTCACAAAAAGCAAGTGAAACACAACTAGTAAGATTTGAAAACGCTAGCGGTGCAGTAGTCATAAAAGCTATGGGTGGTGAGGCAAAGATACTACTTCTCTCAGGTGAGCCGATAGATGAGCCAGTAGTAGGATATGGACCGTTTGTGATGAATACAAAAGAGGAGATTAATCAAGCAATTGATGATTATCGCAGAGGAGAATTTGGGCAGATACCGGTGGAAAACTAAATAAAACGCACGTGGTTAAGGCTGCGTGCGTATTTTAGAAATTTTGTTATTTTTAGTCTTGGTTTATTTGTAAAGCTTTGTAAGATAGAGTCTTGCTAAGCCTTACAAAAGTAAAATCTTAAAAATTAAAGCCTTTTTGTATAAATTTAATGATGCCACAAAGCTTGCTTTTACTGTTTTGTTTTAAAATTTAAATAGCAAAAGATAATTTCAAATCAACGCCTTAAAAATTATTTTCGTCAAAAAAGTCGGTATCGATCTTGCAAATTTCATAAATTTGGCTTGTTTGAACACCTACTTTATAGTTTATCATTAGCTCAGTTAGTCTGTCGCCATCTATTAAGACCACGCTAAAGTTTTGACTATCTTTAGCAAACGTTTGGATCTCTTTTGTAAATTTCGCTGTAGTGATAAAGACGCCTTTTTGGTATTTTTATTTGAGATAGCACCGATGAACTGCTGTATCTCTTGCCTGCCTATGTTGCTGCCATCCTTATATCTCTTTGCTTGGATGTAAATTTTAGAAAGTTCTAGCTCATCTTCGTCTATAATGCCGTCTATCCCGCCTTCTAATCCTTTGTTTGTAAGGCTCCCAGTCCCATAGTCCATTTTTTCTAAAATGCTAGATAAATTTTCATCAATTTTTTAATCTTAAAAGCTATAATCACCGCATGAAATATGTAAGCCTAACAGAGTTTTTCTCTGATAATATCAATTTATTTATAAACGTGATTGCTTCATTGTTCGCGCTATTTTTTTGCTTTAGTGTTGGCTTTGGTCTTTTATTTTTTATTACCTTACCACTTGGCTATATAATGGGCTTAGTCTTGTCGTTTCCACTTTTAATATTTGTATTTTTCTTATTTGCAACGCTAGATATTTGTATCTGCATCTTGGTGTCTGTTTGTAGAGTTTTTAAATAAATTTGGGGCTTTTTACAGCCCCTTTGCTACTTTATAGCAGCCATTTTTCTACGCATATAAGCTATGCGGCTTTGAAGTGGTAGGTGTTTTGGGCAGTTGTCTTCGCAGCCAAGCAAAGTCATACAACCAAATACGCCATCATCATCGCCGATTAGCTCGTAAAAGTCCTCATCAGTTCTCTTATCAAGTGCGTCTATCTTAAATCTAGCAACCCTGTTTAGACCAACAGCGCCGATGAAATCAGGTCTCATGATAGCTGTTCCGCAAGATGCGACGCAAATTCCGCACTCTATACAGCGATCAAGCTCGAAAACTTCTTGAGCGACTTCTGGCTCAACTTTCTCTTCAAGCTTAGAGATATCTGTCTCATGATCTGTGTGTATCCAGCTCTCGACGCGCTTACTCATAGCGTTCATCCAGTTACCAGTATCTACGCTTAGATCTTTTAGTAGTTTAAAGACTGGCAAAGGCATAAGCTCTATGACACCGCTTTCAAAGTCTTTTGTTAAGGTTCTGCAAGCTAGGCTTGGCTTGCCATTTACTAGCATGCCACAACTACCGCAAATTCCCGCACGACAAACGAAGTCAAAGCTGAGATCTGGATCAAATTTCTCACGAATTTGATTTAACGCGATAAATAGCGTCATACCATCAGTCTCTTCAAGCTCATAAGTCGCAAAATGAGGCTTTGAAACTTTGCTTAAAGGATTGTATTTAAAAGCTTTTATGGTTATTTTTCTACTCATTTCCTATACCTGCTCTTTCATTTGGTGCTTTATATTTTGGTTGAAGGTCATAGTGCATCAAAGCCTCTTGAATTTCTTGTCTGCTTTTGCCTTCTGCTTGCATTTTTTCGCGAATTTCATCGACCTCTTTTTGACGGATAGCACTGTTTGGATGCTCGATGATATTTCCTTTTGCACCATAACCTCTAAATGCTGGCGGCATCTCCATCTTCATGATATCAAGTGGCTCATAAGTGATAGTTGGCATAGTGTCGCCTTCTTTCCAGCTTGTAAGCGTTCTGTTTAGCCAGTTAAGGTCATCTCTCTTTGGATAGTCTTCACGGCAGTGAGCACCACGGCTCTCTGTTCTATCAAGCGCACCTTTTGCGATACAAAGCGCTAGTTTTAGCATCTTTGGCACGCGGTAAGCCTCTTCAAGCTCTGGGTTGCCAAATAGTGCTTTGTTGCTTACTTTTACATCAAGTGACTCTTTATAAAGTGCTTCAAGCTCTTTAACAGCAAGCTCTAGACCTTTGCCTGTTCTAAATATCGCAACGTGCTCCCACATTACCTCTTTCATCTTGTTTTTGATATCAAAGACGTTAAATTTACCCTCTTTATTGACAAGACTTAGTAGATAATCTTCTTGTTTTTTAACAAATTTCTCGATATCAGCTGTGTTTATCTCGATCTCATGGCTAGCGCAGTAATCTGCAAAATAATCACCAACGATCATACCTGCGACGACTGTCTCAGAAACTGAGTTACCACCAAGGCGGTTAAAGCCGTGCATATCCCAGCAAGCAGCCTCGCCAGCGCTAAATAGACCTGCTAGTGTTGGGCTCTCGCCAGTTGGTTTTGTCTTGATACCGCCCATTGAGTAGTGCTGCATAGGTAGGATCGGTGCCCAGCCTTTGCCACGCTGATGTCCTGTCTCGTCGGTATATACTTCAGTGTCAGCAGGATCGATGCCGTTAAAAATTTCGCAAATTTCTTGAACGTCACGTAAATTTTTCTCGATGTGCTCGCGTCCAAGGATAGAGATATCAAGCCAAACGTGATAGCCATAAGGGCTAGGCACACCTTTGCCTGCACGGATGTGCTCCATGATACGGCGACTAACGACATCGCGGCTAGCTAGCTCTTTTTTCTCTGGTTCATAATCAGGCATAAAGCGGTATCCATCAACATCACGTAAAATTCCGCCATCACCGCGGCAACCTTCTGTTAAAAGAATACCAGATGGGACGATCGGAGTTGGGTGAAACTGAACAGCTTCCATGTTGCCAAGCTGAGCTACGCCAGTCTCAAGTGCGATCGCAGCACCGATACCTTCGCAAACAACAGCGTTTGTAGTGTGTTTATAAACTCTGCCGTATCCGCCAGTTGCTATAAGTGTGCCTTTTGAAACATAAGCTGTGATCTCGCCATTTACCAGGTCACGAACGATCGCGCCGTAACAGCGATTATTTTGGTGTATCAAAGCAATCGCCTCTTTGCGGTCGTGAATTTCTACATTGTGTTTAAGCGCTTCGTTAGCAACAGCAAAAAGCATGGTGTGACCAGTTGCGTCAGCTGTGTAGCAAGTTCTCCACTTTTTTGTACCACCAAAGTCACGTGAGTGGATAAGGCCATGAACCTCTTCTTTTTCAACGATAGTTGTCTTTTGAGCGTTGATGATAGCGCTTCTTTCGCCTTTTGTGATCCTAGTCCAAGGCACGCCCCAAGCTGCAAGCTCACGAATCGCTTTTGGAGCAGTTTGACAAAACATACGTGCAACTTGTTGATCACAACCCCAGTCGCTACCTTTTACCGTGTCAGCAAAGTGTACATCTTCGTTATCACCTTCACTCATTTTAGAGTTACCAAGGCTTGCTTGCATGCCGCCTTGTGCAGCAGCAGAGTGAGAGCGTTTTACAGGGATGAGGCTCAAAACTACGGTGCTTAAGCCCTTTTCTCCAGCAGCCACAGCAGCTCTAAGACCAGCTAGACCACCACCAATTACTAATGCGTCATAATATTTTACATTCATCTTCTAGCTCCTTTTTAATGGCTGATCCACACGAAATCGGCGATTAGCGCAATCACAGCAAGTATGCCATAAATGACAAATACAACTGTCTTTGCCTTATTTCTTTTAGCAAGCATTTCGTGTTTGTTTGCGCCATCAATACTTACCCACTTGACATACAAGCGGTACATGCCAACGCCAGCGTGAACGACCATGAAAACAAGTAGTGCGAAGTAGAAAATTTCTAGTTTGTGAAAAGCAGCGGCTGACTTATCAGCTGTGATGTGACCACCAAAGATGATATCGATTATGTGGGCGCTTGCTGCAAAAAATAGAGCAAAGCCTGTTAAAAACTGGAACCACCAAAGTGTGGTATCAAGGTGCTTCATGCGGTCTTTATGGCCTCTAAACATTAGATACTGTCTGTAATTTGCAGGAAATTTTCTCATGGCCAAGAAGGCGTGAGTAACAAAAACTACAAAGATAACAGCAGCTATAACATTTGTGATCCACCAAGTAGCCTCACCAAATAAAAATTTAGCCTCTGCAAATCCTACGACAGCGTTAAATGCGTCTTTGCCAAGTAGTATAGTAGAAGTAAAAACCATATGGCACAATATGAAACAGGCTAGAATAAATCCTGTAATACTTTGCCATCTATCCCAAGCGGCTGGTGTGCGGCTTTTTTTGCCGTCCGACCGTTTCCCCAAAAAACCTTCTATAAGCCCGGTCATGAGCCCTCCTAAGAAATTTGAAATAAGTTATCATTTCTTAATACTAATTTAAACATTAGCATTAATTGATAAAGCTAATGCTATCAGAACTTTACTTTAATAAATTTTAAATATTGACATTAAATTTTCGTAAAACTCTTATAAAGTTTAATATAGACAAAAATTCCGAGCCCACACATAATAAGTGATAAAATTTGCCCCATCGATAGACCAAAAATAATAAATCCAAGTCCAGAATCAGGCTCTCTGTAAAATTCACAAATAAATCTTGCAAATGTGTATAAAATGGCGTAAAGTGCTATGAGTTCGCCATTAAATTTCTTATATTTTCTATATAAAAATAAAATGACAAAAATAACTAAACCTTCTAAGAATGCTTCATAAAGCTGGCTTGGATGTCTTGGCTGACCAAAGACGTTTATCGCCCAAGGCACGTCTGTAACCCTGCCAAAAAGCTCTTGATTTAAGAAATTTCCGATCCTGCCAAATGTATAGCCAAAAGGTATGCAGATGGCGCAAAGATCAAGTAGCTGCCATAAATTTTGTTTATACCTTTTGCAAAATAGATATGTCGCAAGCAGAAAGCCAACTACTGCTCCGTGGTAGCTCATGCCACGAATTCCTATAAATTCGCCGTTATGAAATGGATTAAAAATTTGCCAAGGTTGTGTCAAGTAGTAGCTTACTTCGCCTGAATATACTAAAACCCAGCCAAGTCTAGCGCCTAAAATAACGCCTATCTCTACCCAAAAAAAGTAGTTATCCAAAAGCTGATTTGATATAGGGATATCATCTTTTTTAACGAGATACTTTGCCATGGCAAGTGCTAAAACAAGGGCCAAAATATACATAAGCCCATACCAGTGCACGCTAAAGCCAAAGAGGCTAAAGGCGACTGGGTTAAAGTGGTTATAAATGTCGTTCCAAATTTCCATTTTTTACTTTCTTTTTAAATTTATGCGATTTTACAATTAATAAATAAACAGCGCTTTGCTACCAAGTGGCAAGGCCAGAAATTTAAACTCGCTTGCTTCAAATTCTTTGCAAAATTTAAACAGCTCATCAAACTCGGCCTCGTTTAAATTTACGCTCCAGATCGCTCCAAGGTCATTAAATTCTCTTTCAAACTCACTTAAATTTTTAGTGGCAAAGTGGTGCTCAAAGCGGCTCATCAACGAAAATGGCGTAAAAAATTTAACCTCATCTTTTATCTCAAATTTCATCACACCACCATCTTTTATAGCCTCGTTTATCGCTTCATTCACAGCCCCTGAGTAGGCTCTTACAAGCCCTCCAGTGCCAAGCTTTATCCCGCCAAAGTAGCGAACTATCAAGACCCCAACGTTTATTAGCTCAGCTCCTCGCAAGGCATTTAGACTTGGCTGGCCGCTAGTGCCCTTTGGCTCGCCATCATCGCTTTGATTTTCGACTATTTGTCCGTATTTGTTTAGCTCTCTTGTCGCCCAAACTACGTGAACAGCCTTAAAATGCTCCTCTTTTAGGCGCTCATGCAAGCTTTTAAACGAGCTTATCGGACATAAAAATGCTAAGAAATTTGACTTTTTTATATCAAGCTGGGCTTTAAAAATCCTATCAATCGTCTGCAAATTTGCTCTTTTTTTAAAATTTTAAAAATCTTATCAATTTGCTAATTAAAGCCTTGTAAATTCAGATAAATTTATATTATTAAGGAAAAGATAGTAGAATTTTGCAATTTTTCACGAAGGACTAAAATGATACAAACTTGCCTATTTCCAGCGGCTGGATATGGAACGAGATTTTTACCAGCTACAAAATCGCTCCCAAAAGAGATGCTACCGATCCTTACAAAACCGCTCATTCACTACGGCGTTGATGAGGCGCTTGAGGCTGGCATGGATAATATGGCCTTTGTCACAGGACGCGGAAAAAGGGCGCTTGAGGACTATTTTGACATCAGCTACGAGCTAGAAAAAGAGATTGCAGGCAGCCAAAAAGAGTCACTGCTTAGCGAAGTTAGAAATTTAATGAGCTCATGCACATTTTCATTTACTAGGCAAAATGCTATGAAAGGGCTTGGACACGCCATTTATACGGGCAAAACGCTAGTTCGAGATGAAGCATTTGGAGTTATTTTGGCAGATGATCTATGCATAAATGAAAACGGCGAGGGCGTGCTTTCGCAGATGGTTAAAATTTATGAAAAGTACCGCTGCAGCGTCGTTGCTGTGATGGAAGTGCCAAAAGAGCAGACCAAGTCTTACGGCGTCGTAAGCGGTAGGTTTATAGAAGATGATATTATAATGGTTGATGATATGGTTGAAAAGCCTGATCCTGCTGAGGCTCCGACAAATTTAGCGATAATTGGGCGCTATATCCTAACGCCAGATATTTTTAACATCTTAGAGCGAACAAAACCGGGCAAAAACGGCGAAATTCAGATCACGGACGCACTAAAAACGCAGGCAAAAGATGGCATGGTGCTAGCTTATAAATTTAAGGGCAAGAGGTTTGACTGCGGCAGCATCGATGGCTTTGTCGAGGCTACAAATTTCTTTTACGAGCGCAGTAAATGATAGAGACTTCATTTAAATTTAACTTTGCAAGCAGCGAGGTCATCGACTCTTACGCCAAGCGCATAAACGACGAGTACGAAAGCGGCGAGATAGGCTACTACCACCTGCCAGCTCTTGGGCAAAATTTACTTGGCGAGACCCGGGAGTATGAAAAGGGGCTAGCTCATATCAAAAATGTAGTACTTGTTGGCATTGGTGGTAGCAGTCTTGGCGTAAAGGCGCTAAAATCAATGCTTGATGGCACAAAAGGGATAAAAAGAGAGCTTTTATTTTTAGATAACGTCGATCCTTGTAGCTACAAAAGCACGCTTAGTGGGGTTAAATTTGACGAGACGCTTTTTATAATAAGCTCAAAATCAGGCAACACGATCGAGACGATCACTATTTTTAAGTGTTTGCTTGATGACTTTAAGCCTCAAAATTTGGGCAAAAATTTCCTCATCATCACTGATCCAGGCACAAATTTAGAAAATTTTGCCAAAGAAAATGGCATTAAATTTTTTAATATCCCAAAAAATGTTGGCGGGAGATTTAGCGTGCTAAGTGCGATCGGCCTTGTGCCTCTTGGTATCTGCGGCTACGATATAAAGGCGCTTTTAGATGGCGCGCTTGCTTGCAAGAAGCAATACATCGAGCAAAAAGATAGCTCCATAGTTGCAAAAGCCTACCACTACGCTACTAGCAGAAATGCCAGCATAAATGTCATTTTTAGCTATTGTGATAGATTTTTTGAATTTAACGACTGGTACGTGCAGCTTTGGGCTGAGAGCCTTGGTAAAAAAAGAGGCTATAAAAGGGTCGGTCTTACGCCAGTTGGACTTGTCGGCAGTCGCGATCAGCACAGCTTTTTACAGCTTATCATGGACGGCGTAAAAGATAAGAGTGTGACATTTATAAAGATAAAAGATCACGCAAGCGACAAGACTATCCCAAATTTGAGCCTAAAAGGGCTTGAAGAGTGCGATTTTGTGGCGGGTCTAAGCCTAAATGAGCTTATAAATTTGCAGTGCGATGCAACGGCTATGGCGCTGGTGCAAGAGGGCATAAGTGTCGATACGATCACGCTTGAGAGGCTTGATGAGTTTCACGCTGGCTGGCTCATTTTTTACTACGAGCTACTGACCTCGGCTACTGGTATCATGCTAGGCATCAACACCTATGATCAGCCAGGCGTTGAGATAGGAAAACGTATCTTAAAAACCATGCTTTTAAAGTAGAAAATGAAGAAATTTCTACTTTTAGCTCTTTTTGCCACGCAAATTTTTGCCTTTTCGGCGAGCAAATTTGTAAATGACGCTAGGTCACAGATCGGCGTGACGATAAGTTACGATCCAAGCTACGAGCGGCTCGCTTACCCAATGGGCGACGTGGATATCAAAAAGGGCGTTTGCACCGACGTTGTAGTAAGGGCTTTGCGGCATCAAGATATGGATCTGCAAAGGCTCATTTTTGAAGATATGAGCAAAAATTTCGCAAGCTATCCTAAAAAATGGGGGCTTAAAAAGGCTGATAAAAACATCGATCACAGGCGTGTTATAAACATCGCTACCTATCTAAAAAGAAAAGGTTTTGAGGTGAGTGATGATAAATTTTTGCCAGGCGATATCGTCACTTGGATGCTACCAGGAAATTTGCCTCACATCGGCGTGATCTCAGATAAATTTTACGCCAAAACACCACTTGTCATCCACAATATCGGCTCTGGTGTGCAAGAAGAAAACATACTTTATAGCTACAAGATCACGGGGCACTTTAGGCTAAAGTAGCAAATGGCTTTTTAATCAAATTTTAGGCAAAATCGCAAAAAATAAATTCAAGGAAAAATAATGTTAGAAGTTAGGGGACTTACTCAAAGATTTGCAAGTAGTTTGCTATTTGAGGATGTAAATTTAAAGCTAAATCGCCACAACAGATACGGACTAATCGGCGCAAATGGCGCTGGTAAATCGACATTTTTAAAAATTTTAAGTGGAGCTATCGAGCCAACTAGCGGCGAGATCATCATAGAAAATGGACTAAAGGTTGGTGTGCTTGGGCAAGATCAGTTTGCGTTTGAAAATTTCACGCTAAAAGATGCGGTGCTTTATGGTAACAAACGCCTATACGACGCTGTAAAAGAGAAAGAAAAGCTCTATATGAGCGAGGAATTTACTGATGAGATAAATGAGCGCTTAAGCGAGCTTGAGATGATAAGTGCTGAGGAGGATCCAAGCTACGAGTATGAGACTAGGATAGAAAAAATCCTAAGCTCGCTTGGTCTAAATGAATTTGACAAGCTCATGAGCGAGGTTGAAAACTCAGATAAAGTTAAGGTTTTGCTAGCTCAAGTGCTCTTTCCAAAGCCAGACATTTTATTCTTAGACGAGCCAACAAACAACCTTGATATAGACGCGATCGCGTGGCTAGAAAACGAGCTAAACCGCCACGAGGGCACGCTTGTGGTTATCAGCCACGACAGGCACTTTTTAAATAGAGTTTGCACAAACATTTTGGATGTGGATTTTAAGAAAATTCGCGAGTTTTCAGGCAACTACGATGATTGGTATATGGCTGCAAATTTGATCGCAAAGCAGCATGAGATGGAGCGTGACAAGAAGCTAAAAGAGAAAGAGGAGCTGGAGAAATTTATCGCGAGATTTTCAGCAAATGCGAGCAAGGCAAAGCAGGCGACTTCACGTGCAAAGCAGCTTGAAAAATTAGATATTGCCGAGATCGCAGTCTCAAGCAGGCGTGATCCAAGCATACTTTTTCGTGCAAACCGCGAGATAGGCAATGAGCTAATAGAGCTTAAAAATGTAAGTAAGAAATTTGATGATAAAGTGATATTTGACGGGTTAAATTTCAAGCTTGAAAAGGGCGATAAACTAGCTATCATCGGCCACAACGGCGTTGGTAAAAGCACGCTTTGTAAGATCATAATGGGCGAGATAAAGCCTGACGCAGGCGAGGTGCATATAGGTGCTACCATCGAGCTAGGATATTTTGCGCAAGATACGGTAAATAAGATAGATGGCGAGCTAAAGCTTTATGAATACTTGCAAGATGCCAAAAACAAGGACATCGACGAGATCAGAAAGTGCCTTGGCAGGATGCTCTTTAGCGGTGCTGAACAAGAAAAGGCAGTAGGCGCACTAAGCGGCGGCGAAAAACACCGAGTAAGACTAGCTCAGCTCATGCTTCACAGACCAAATTTGCTTGTCATGGACGAGCCAAATAACCACCTCGACCTCGAGGCTATCATCGCGCTTGGCGAGGCGTTTTACAACTTTAATGGCTCAGTCATCTGCGTGAGCCACGACAGGGAGCTAATAGATGCCTTTGCAAATAGAATTTTACACCTAAAAGGTAATGGCGAAGTCGTTGATTTTAAAGGCACATACGAAGAATACAGAGCAAATTTAGGACTTGAAGCATAAATGCTCATTTTGCCTCTAGTTTTTCTAGAGGCAGTTTAAATTTACCCATTTAAATTTACTACCCAAAGCGAATTTGTAAATTTGTATAGAACTGCAAATTTTAAATTTTCATCATATAAATGTGTCACGAATTAATATTATAATTAAAGTTTAACTTAATTTTTTTTATTTTTATGTTGTATAAACTTTAAATTTACATTAATTTTTTGTTAAATTTTCTCAAAAATGGCTTTTAAACTTAAAGTGTAGGACAAATCTGAGTTAATTTGACCCTTTTTATATAATAAAAAAGTGATATTATTAGTAATATAACAATTTAGACAAGCAAATTCCTAAAAATTAGCTTAAATATGAAATATAATTTTATTCCAAAAAGCGCCATATCAAGTCAAAAGCTTAAAGCTTAAAAAAAATAAGTAGTCATTAATATTTAAAACCTCAAATACCTATATAATTTCACTCGGTAACAAATTTTTACTAAGGAGAAGCTGTTATGGCAACCAGAAAAGAACATGATTTTATTGGCGAGTTGGAAATTTCTGACAATTTTTACTATGGTATCCAAACATTTAGGGCTACTGAGAACTTCCACATGAGTGGTAGAATATTAAAAGAGTATCCATACTTTGTAAAGGCATTTGCACAGATCAAAAAAGCTGCTGCGCTTGCAAATAAAGAGGTTGGCGTTTTAGATCCAAAGATAGCTGATGCTTTAGCAAAAGCTGCTGATAGAGTAATAGCTGGTGAGTTTTTAGATCAATTTGTCGTTGATATGGTTCAAGGTGGTGCTGGAACAAGTACAAATATGAACTCAAACGAGGTTATCACAAACATCGCACTTGAGAGCCTTGGTCATAAAAAAGGCGAGTATCAATACATCCATCCAAACGATCACACAAACCTTGGACAAAGCACAAATGACACTTATCCAAGCTCTATTAAAGTAGCAACTTATGCAAAGCTTACTGACTTGCTTGCTGCTATGAATTTACTAAAAGATGAGCTTGAGAAAAAAGCAAAAGAATTTAAAGATATCATTAAAATGGGTAGAACAGAGCTTGAAGATGCCGTCCCTACAACACTTGGCAACACTTTTAACGCATTTGCAAGCTATATCAAAAGTGACATTGAAAAGATCACAGCTGCTAGAGAGTCAATGACACATCTAAACATGGGCGCAACTGCGATAGGTACAGGCATCAACTGCCACCCAGAGTATAAAAATGTAGTTGTTAAAAAACTAAAAGAGATCACTGGAGTTGATTTTAAAAAGGCTGATGACTTCATCGCTGCTACACAAGATACTGCAGACTTTGTGCATGTAAGTGGTGCGCTTAAAACCGCAGCTGTTAGACTTTCAAAAATTGCAAACGACCTAAGACTAATGAACTCAGGTCCAAGATGCGGTCTTGGCGAGATAAATTTACCTCAAATGCAACCAGGCAGCTCAATCATGCCAGGTAAGGTAAATCCAGTTATCGCTGAGGTTGTAGGTGAAGCGTGCTATGAAGTAATCGGCAACGATGTAACTATTATGCTTTGCTCTGAAAGAGGCGAATTTGAGCTAAATGCGTTTGAGCCAGGCATCGCTTATGCACTATTTAACTCTATATTTATCCTTGAAAATGCTATGAAAACACTAGCTGAAAAAGCTATCAAAAAACTTACAGCAAACCCTGAGGCTTGCCTAAAATCAGTTCTTGGCTCAGTTGGTATCGTAACAGCATTTAACCCATATATCGGTTACGAAAAATCAGCAAGTATCGCTAAAGAAGCCCTTCAAACAGGTAAAGCAGTTGGCGATATCTGCCTAGAGAGAGGCTATCTAAGCAAAGAAGAGATAGATAAGATTTTAGAGCCTAAAAATATGCTAAATCCGAGCATGGTTAAGTAAAATTTTAAGCAAAGTATTATTAAAAGCGTGCCAGAATTCTGACACGCTTAAGTGGTGATTTTAGTAATAAAATTTAATAAAGGAGTTTTCGATGGATATAATGCTGATTTTACAGATTATAGTCCTATTTGGCGGCATCTATCTTGGTGTCAAACTAGGTGGTATGGGCGTTGGCTACGCAGGTGGTCTTGGCGTTGTGATACTCGCTTTACTTGGTATGAAAGTCGATATGAAAGACATCCCTATGGATGTTATCTTGATCATCGCTTCAGTTATCTCAGCGATCACAGCTTTGCAAGTTGCGGGCGGACTTGATTATTTAGTTCAAGTAGCAACAAAAATTTTACGCAAGAATCCAAAACAGATCAACTTTCTTGCTCCGATAGTTACTTACTTTTTAACTATCCTTGCAGGTACTGGACACACTGCGTTTTCTATGATCCCTGTTATCGTTGAGGTTGCAAAAACTCAAAACATCAAACCTTCAGCTCCACTTGCGCTTTCAGTTGTCTCTTCTCAAGTGGCGATCACTGCAAGCCCTATCTCTGCTGCGTTTGTTGCTATGAGCGGTCTATGTGAAAAGCTAGGTGTTAGCTATCCAGTGTTGCTATTTATTTGTATATCAACTACATTTGTTGCGATGATTATCACTGCGTTTATTATCAATAAATTTTACGATCTTGACCTTTCAAAAGATCCTATCTACCAAGATAGACTTGCAAAAGGTTTGGTTGCAGAGGTTAAGGATGTCGAGTATCACGAGCCAAAACCATACGCAAAAAGATCAGTTGCTATCTTTGCAGTTGGTGTTTTGATCGTTGTTTGTTATGCACTATGCATTTCAAAGAGCTTAAATTTAGTAGAAAAACCTATCCTTTCAAGAGATGCAGCTATCATTAGCTTTATGCTAACTATCGGCTTTACAATAGCAGTAGCTTGCAAAGTTGAGACAGGCAAACTTCTATCAACTAGCACTTTCCAAAGCGGTATGAATGCGTGCATCTGCGTTGTTGGTATCGCATGGCTTGGTACAACATTTGTTAATGGACACCTTGACGCTATCAAAGAGGTTGCAAAAGACTTCGTTACTCAGTATCCATTTATACTAGCTGTTGCACTTTATTTCTTAAGCTGCTTGCTATACTCACAAGCTGCTACAACAAAGGTTATGATGCCTGCTGTTGCTGCTGCTCTTGGTATGACTAGCCCTGAAAATTCAGGTCAAATTTGGATCCTTGTAGCTTCATTTGCTGCAGTTTCTGGTCTATTTGTATTGCCAACATATCCTACAACACTAGGTGCGATAGCGATGGACGATACAGGAACTACAAGAGTTGGTAAATTTGTATTTAACCACTCATTCTTCATCCCAGGAACTATAATGGTTGCATTGTCAGTTATCCTTGGATTTATAGTAGCTCCAGTTCTTATATAAAACTTAAGCCGAGATCTCTCTCGGCTTTTTTAATACACTTTAAATTTTCAATTTTTATATCAAATCCTTAAATAATATCTCTTTTTAAATTTTAAATTTTTTATTTTTACAAATCACGCAAAAATCGCACTAAAATTTAATCCTCCTTAATTTATCATTTTTAAAATTTGCTCTATTTTGATATTTTATCTCACATATCATAAAAAATAAAAACTAAAAAAAATTATTAAATAAAATTTAATTTTAGTTTCAACTTTAAATAATAAAACAACAAAAGTAAAATTTCTTTTAAAGGGAGAAAGATGAGCTTAAATAGAAGAGAATTTTTAAAATTCAGTGCAGGAGTTAGCGCGGCTGCATCATCTCTATCAGGTGGTGCTTTGCAAGGTGCTGCAAATGGAGGCGAAAAACACGTTCATAGCTTTTGTGAGATGTGCTCTTCAAGGTGTCCTATCGAAGCAAAAGTCGTTGATGGCAAAGTTCGCTTTTTAAGTGGCAATCCAAAAGCTGGCGGCACAGCAACCTCTCTTTGTGCAAGGGGTGGCTCAGGCTTAAGTCAGCTCTATGATGAAAATAGGATCAAAAAGCCATTAATCAGAGCTGGCGAGAGAGGCGAAAATAAATGGCGCGAGGTTAGCTGGGACGAGGCGCTTGATTATGTCGCTTCAAAGATGCTTGAGATCAAGCAAAAGTATGGTCCTGAAAGCTTTATATTTACCTGTAAAAGCTCGCAAACGCATAAGCTAATGGTAAATTTTGCCTCAGCTTATGGCTCGCCAAACTGCTTTTCGCACTTTTCATGCTGTCCGATCACCTACCAAATGGTCTGCGAGCAGATGTATGGCATCGCTAAGCTAAAAAGAGACTTTGCAAATGCAAAATACGTTGTAAATTTTGGTCACAACCTCTTTGAGGGTATCGTCATAGCTGATGCCAAAAAGCTTGCTAAATTTGCAGCCAGCAAGGACACAAAGCTACTTGTGCTTGAGCCAAGATTTAGCGTTGTAGCTGCAAAGGCCGATGAGTGGCTACCAGTTAAACCTGGCACTGACCTAGCATTTGTGCTAGCACTCATCAATACTTGGATACAAAATGGCACTTACGATAAAGAATTTATTGAGAAATTTACAACTGGCTTTGATGAGATCGTAAAGAGTGTCGAGGGCAAAACACCTGAGTGGCAAGAGAGCATCACTGGTATAAAAGCAAGCGATGTCAGACGCATCGCTGATGAAATTTACAAAGCTGCTCCAAGAGTTATCATCGACTTTGGTCACAAGACAACTACCACAAGAGCTGAATACATGAGGACAAAAGCCATTATGGTGGCAAATGCGATGATGGGCAACTGGGAGGTTAAGGGCGGCCTTTTTGGTGGTAAAAATGCAAAGACCTTTAACAAACTGGTTGGCGAGGATAAATTTCCAGTCCTTAAAAACCCAGATGATAAATTTAAAGTGCCAAAAGTCACTAGACTAGACTTTGCTGGCGAGGCTGGAGCGCATAAATTTGTAAGCAGAAAACATGGCGTTTTGATGGATATAGATAACGCTATCTTAAACGAGAAGCCTTACGCCATAAAAGGCTGGTTTAACATCCGCTTTAACCACCTCATAAACGTGGCTGAGACGATGAAGAGCATAGAGGCGATGAAGAAGCTTGAGCTCATCGTAGTAAGCGATGTCTATCTAAACGATATGGCGACCTTTGCTGATGTCATTTTGCCTGAGAGCAGTTACCTAGAGCGTGACGAGGGCATAGAGGACAAGTCAGGTCTAAAACCAGCTTATATGATAAGAAATAAAGTCGTTGATCCAGTTGGCGACACGAAGGACGGGGCGTTTATCTTTAGAGAGCTAGCACGCCGCATGAAGATAGATGAGCTTTACACTTGGAACGACATACGTGAGTTTAGGATGCAACAAGCTGGCGGAGATATAAATTTACTTGCCGCTCTAGAAAAAGATGGCTTTATCACGTGGGATGAGCCGGGAATTTTGTTTAGAGAAAAAGGCATGATCGATAAATTTATCGCTAAATATCCAGTAGCATCTAAATTTGTAGGTGAAAATGGTTTAATGGACGATATGGCTAAGCTTAAAACAAAAAGCGGCAAGATAGAGCTATATCTGCCTGATGTCGAGGCGCAGTTTGAAGGATATGGCGCGCTAAATGACAAAGATATGGACACATTTGACGGACACGAGCTTTGCTTAACTTGTGGTAAAACGCCTATTCATACAAACGGCCACACTCAAGCAGTTCCATTTTTAAATGACCTTATGAGCGATAGCCCTATCTGGATCAATCCAAACACCGCCAAAAAGCAAAATTTACGTGACGGCGACACGGTCTTAGTCAAAAATAAATTTGGCGAGCAAAAGGGCAAGCTTATGGTGACTGAGGGCATTAGAGAAGATACGCTCTTTATCTATCACGGCTTTGGACACATCACACCAGGTCTTAAGAGCATAGATCACGTAGGGCTTAACACAAGCGTGCTTCTTGATCCAGCTGAGGGTCCAGTGGCTGCGACTATGGTTACAAATGTTGGCGTTAGCATAAGTAAAGCGTAAGGATAGAAAATGAAAAAATATATGATGATACATGATGAAAATTTATGCATCGGCTGTCAAGGCTGTTCGGTAGCTTGCAGAAGTGCAAATAACGTACCAAGGGGACTTTACCGCTTGCAGGTGCATGCAAAGATGAGTGGGACATTTCCAAATTTAAAGACTGACTTTTTGCGTCAAAGCTGCGTTATGTGTGAAGATGCACCTTGTGTTGAGGTTTGTCCAACTGGAGCTAGCTTTAAAACGGCTGATGGCGTGACGCTGCTTGATCACAGAATTTGCGTTAGTTGCAAGTACTGCATCCTAGCCTGTCCATACGACGCTCGCTACGTCTTACCAGATGGCGAGATAGGCAAATGCACATTTTGCTATGAGAGCAGGCTAGAAGAGGGCAAAGACCCAGCTTGTGTTAGCGTCTGCCCTACAAATGCCCTAACTTTTGGCGACGTAAATGATGAAAACTCTAAAATTTCAAAGAAACTAAAAGAGAGCAAATACTACTTGCCAAAAGCGGAGTTAAACACAAAACCTTCACTTGCGATGATCGCAAATACAAAAGGAGCACACCATGAATAACATGTCAGGAAGCCTAGCTCAATACACAGAAATTTACTGGGGCTGGCCGATAGCTTTTTATCTATTTTTAGCAGGACTTAGCGCAGGTGCTAGCATCGTTGCTGTGCTCATCTCAAATAAATTTGGCAAGGATAACTACTACTTTAAAGCAGCCGCTCTTATCGCTCCAGTGGCGATCATCCTTGGACTTGCTCTTTTGGTGCTTGATCTTGGCAAGCCGCTTAGCTTTTACTGGATACTCTTGCTTTACAACTTTGACTCAGTTATGTCAATAGGCGTTGCGCTGCTTCTAGTTTATACGCCTCTTAGCGTTATATACGCGATTGGTGCGTTTAAAAACGAGATCGCATCACTTAAAATTTCACTTTTTGACGCGCTTGCAAATTTAGCTAGTAAGCTTTCAGGTTTGCTTGGAGTTTTGCTTTTCATCTTAGGCATCGGCGTTGGCGCATATACAGGCTTTTTGCTAAGTGCAGCTCACAAGATCGCACTTTGGAACACGCCAGTTTTGCCACTATTATTCTTAGTTTCTGGCTTAAGCTGTGCTGGTGCTTTTACACTGCTTCTTGGCGTGCTAAAAGATGAAAAGAGAGCGCAAAAACAAACTGCACACTTTTTATTAAAATTTGATTTTTTAGCGATCGTAGCCGAGTTTTTGCTGATAGTTGCTCTTTTTATGGTTGTAAAAGGTACAAGTGCAAGTGGTGCGCAGAGCGTAGCAAACGCACTTAGCGCAAATTCACTTGGGCTGATGTTTTATATCGGCGTCATAGGCCTTGGTATGGCTGTGCCTATCATCTTGGACTTAAGCGTTTTAAAGGTGCATGATTTCAAACGCGAATTTGCCGTGCTAAACGCTATTTTAGTCATTTGTGGCGTCTTTTTGCTAAGATATTACATAGTCTATGCAGGACAAATTTTTATTTAATACTTAAAAAAGAATTTTAATTTGAAATTTACCTATTAAGTATTACAATAGATAAAAATCTTATTAAAGTTTGTTTTTTAGGAGAGCATTTTGAAGATTTTGCTTTTAGAAGATGATTTGGGGTTTCAAGAGAGCGTCTGTGAGTTTTTGCAGACGCTTGGTTATGAAGTTACAGCGGTGAGCGACGGTCAAGAGGCTTGTGATCTGATAGAAAAAAATTTCTATCACCTTTTTATACTTGACATAAAAGTGCCTGGAGTAAATGGTCACGAGGTCATCAAGTATATAAGAAGTCTAAATCCAAACGCTCCTATCATGATAACGACATCTTTAGTTGATATAGATGATATGGCGATTGGCTACGAGCTTGGCTGTAACGAGTATCTAAAAAAGCCATTTGAGCTAGCTGAGCTTAAATTTAGAGTTGCTGAGCTTATGAGAAAGTACTATGGCACTGATGATAAAAACATAGTTAAGATAAATAACGAGTTTAGCTTTAACCTAAATAAACGTGTGCTACTTAAAGATGGCAAGATGGTTGATCTTAGCGCAAAAGAGGTCGCTTTGGTCGAGTGTTTGGTCTCACATCTAAATTCTTACGTCAGCATGGAGGAGCTTAGAGATCTTGTCTGGAACGACAAAGAGATCGAGGGCGCTGATATAAGGATGCACGTTTTAAAGATAAGAAATAAGACAAACAATAACTTCATCATCTCAAAGAGGCGCATAGGCTACAAGATAGATGCACAAGAGCTTTAAGATCCAGATCATAGCGACATTTGTCATAATGTCGCTCTTTTGCTTTCAAAGCTTTGTGATCTTAAATTTAAGTCAGAAAAATAGCAGCTCAAAGGCTCTCTTTGGCGCTATGAAGCATGAAACCATCATTAAAAATTCATTTCTAAAAAACGAAAATATAGCTAGCTCATTAAAGTATAAATTTGCGATTTATGACGTAAATTTTAAACCAGTCATCTCAACGCTTAGCAAAGAGCCAAGTAGCTTTAAATTTGTAACTCTAGAAGAGGGCGGATATCTTTTTTACAAGAGCTTTTTTATAAAAGATAAGACCCCTTACTACATCGTCGTAGAAAAGGAGCTTGATAACAAAAAGAACATCTTTTTAACAGCTATCATGCTGCTTGTTATCCTTGTGGCGGTGCTTTTTATCGTCTATTTTTTATATCTAAGCAGCGTTAAGCCTTACAAAGAGTTTCAAAAGTATATGAACAACTTCTTTAACGACGCTATGCACGAGCTAAAGACCCCACTTGGCGTAGCTGGCATGAACCTTGAGATGCTTGGACTTGAAAACAAGTATATAACCCGCATCAAAAATGCCCTAAAACAGATGCAAATAACCTACGAAGATGTCGAGTACTTCATAAAACGAGGCTACATCAAATTTCCACTTGAGAGGTTAAATTTAGGCGAATACGTTAAAGAGCGAGTGAAATTTCTCTCAAGCGTAGCTGATGTCAAGCACATCGTGGTAAAGACAAATTTAGCAAGCGAGGCATTTACTATGCTAAGCAAGGTAGAAGCTCAGCGCATCATCGATAACACCATCACAAATGCCATAAAATACAGCCCAAAAGAGAGCGAGATAATAGTAAATTTAGAGCTTGAAGATGAGCGCATCAATCTTAGCGTGCAGGACTTTGGCAAGGGGATAAAGGACGTTAAAAGGGTCTGGAAGCGCTACGTCAGAGAGGATGAAATCCAAGGCGGCTTTGGCCTTGGGCTAAATATCGTCAGTGAAATTTGTCAAAAACATGACATTTTATACGGCGTTGATAGCGTTTATAATGAAGGTAGCACCTTTTACTATAAATTTAAACGAGCTTAGATTAAGCATAAAAGCGTAAAATGAAGCCTTAAATTTAGAAGGAAAAACTTTGGATAGAATCGTTGAAATCGAAAAAGTAAGCTTTGAAAATGACTTTGAAGTCTCGCTTAGACCGACAAAATTTGAAGACTATATCGGTCAAGAAAAGATAAAACAAAATTTAGATGTCTTTATAAAAGCCGCCAAAAAGCGAAACGAGTGCCTAGATCACGTGCTATTTTACGGCCCTCCAGGGCTTGGTAAAACTACACTCGCTCACATCATCGCAAACGAAATGGGCGTAAGTATCAAAATGACCGCAGCGCCGATGATAGAAAAGAGTGGCGACCTAGCGGCGATCCTTACAAATTTACAAGAGGGCGACGTGCTCTTTATCGATGAGATCCACCGCCTAAGCCCAGCTATCGAAGAGGTGCTCTATCCTGCGATGGAGGACTTTAGGCTAGACATCATCATTGGCTCAGGGCCAGCTGCCCAGACTATCAAGATAGACCTGCCAAAATTTACGCTAATAGGCGCAACGACGCGTGCTGGCATGATCTCAGCGCCTTTAAGAGACCGCTTTGGGATGGACTTTAGGTTGCAGTTTTACACAAGCAGCGAGCTAAGCCGCATCGTGCAGATCGCCTCTGCCAAGCTTGGCAAAGAGTGCGATAAAAACGCCTCGCTTGAGATCGCCAAACGCTCACGTGCCACGCCAAGGATTGCTCTTAGATTATTAAAGCGAATTCGCGACTTTGCCGAGGTAAATGACGAGCAAATCATCAGCCACGAGCGTGCAAAAGAGGGGCTTAACGCGCTTGGGGTAAATTCGCTTGGATTTGACGAGATGGATATTAGGTATTTAGAAATTTTGATGCAAGCAAGGCGCCGTCCTATGGGGCTTAGCACGATCGCAGCGGCACTTAGCGAGGATGAGGGCACGGTTGAGGATGTCATCGAGCCATATCTGCTTGCAAATGGCTTTATCGAGCGCACCGCAAAGGGTAGGATCGCAAGTGCGAAGTGCTTTGAGACCTTTAACATCAAGATCGACATCGAAAAAGGGCTTTTTGAGTAGCGAAATTTAAATTTGGAGCAAAAATGGGCGAGCCACATCTTTGTCCTAAGTGCAAGCAAAGGACGATTTACTTTGACGGGATTTGTTATGAGTGTAGGGAAAAAGAGAAGCTGGAGTTTTACCAAGGCTTAAGCAAAGACGAGATCAAACAAAAGCTAAAAAATGTCCTAGCGCATATAGACGAGATAGGCAAATACGATGAAATTTACAGCGATCTTGTCTATATTTTCTACCTACACGGCATTTGCGACGAGCAGATCATCGAAGAAGTGACAAAAAACAGCGGGTACTACCCACCTGAAATTTACAAAAAGGCTTCAATAAAGATCAGAGATGAGCTTATAAAGAGGCTTTCAAGCGAAGAAAATATAGTCAAGCTAAATCACATCCTATCAGCACTTGCATGGCAGGGCGATGAGGTGGTGAGAGAGCTATTTTTTAGGCTTTATGGTGCGTCAAAGCCTTGGAAGACGAAGCTTTATGCCGACACTGACGCATATGCTCAGACTGCTGGCTGGAGTTTTGATAGCAGTGGCAAGAGAAGAAGCCTAGTTTTTGATAAGTGCTTTACCTGCGAGCCAAGCCAAAGCGCAGAGGCAAGCGTTAAATTTAAAGCAGCAAATGATGAAAAATGTAAATTTTGTAACGGCGAGATGCTGGAATTTACAATCAAAAAAGAGAGCCTAAAGCGACTTGGGCTAGAGCTTAAAAATGACGCCGTGCTTCAATTTTGCCCGACATGCATTGGCTTTGTGCAGTACTTTTGTCAAAACGACGGAAAAAGCGTGCAAACGGAGGTAGTGGGCGAGGGTGAGAGCGAAGACTATGTAAGAGATGCTGTGGCAACGCTTGATGGGCAAAAATTTGAGCTCGCCAGCGAGGTTTGCGCTCACTACTCATATATGATAGATAGTGAAATTTTACTTGGCGGGTATCCGCAGTGGCAGCAAGACAGCGAGTATCTAGCCTGCCCAAAATGCGGTAAAACGATGAAATATCTAGCGCAAATTCCTTTTGGTGCCTTGATAGACGGCGAGGGCACTATTTATATGCAAATTTGTGATGAGTGCGAGGTTGTTGGAGCAAATTTTCAGTGCACGTAAAAGGCTAAATTTATAGGAGCTTTTGAGCTAGAAAATTTACGTAAGGCATAAATTTATCTAAATTTACTAAGTGCTAACCCACGCTAAAATGCCAAAAGCCTGCTTTTTACAAATTTGGCGCCAAAGCGTTTTAGTAAATTTATCGAGCAAATGAGTAGCTTTGATAAATCTGCTATAATTACCCCATTTTAAGGGAGCGAAATGAATAACAGGCTGTTTTTTGGAATTTTTGCGTTTTGTGCTTTGGCTTTGGTGGTCTATCTTTTTAAACCATTTTTACTTGACATTTTTATCGCAGCGCTACTTGCTGTGGCTGTTGCAAACGTGCAGATCGCATTTTTAGCGCTTACTAAAAACCGCAAAACGCTCTCATCAGGTCTTACGACATTTGCGCTTCTTTGCTTATTTATCGCGCCGCTTCTTTACGCCGTCATCGAGATCGCGAAATACGCAGCTGGCTTTGATATAAACAACGTCACAAAGACGATCGAATTTATCAAAAACTACGACTTTAGCCTGCCAGAGTCGATAAATTTCTTAGAGCCAAAGATCAAGGAATTTATAGGCGGGCTTGATATCAAGATGCTCTTTTCGCAAGTCGCTGCTAATCTTGCAAATTTAGGCAAACTAAGCCTTAAATTTGGCGTTGATATGATCATTATCCTAGTCTTTTTTTTCTTTTGCAACCTTTACGGCAACGAGCTTATAAACTACCTAAAAGAGGCGCTTCCGCTTAAAAAAGAGGACACTGAGTCGATACTTAGCGAGGTTGGTAACGTGATGGGCGTCGTTTTTTACTCAACCATCGCAAATATGATCATCCAGGGCTTTTTATTTGCCATTGTAACCAGTTTTTACGGCTATGACGGCGTGCTAACTGGCATCTTTTTTAGCTTCGCTTCACTCATCCCAGTCGTTGGCGGCTTTTTGGCGTGGGCGCCTATTAGCATTTATGAGTTTGCAAATGGCAACACAGCAGCCGCTATTACGATCGCACTTTACACCATCATCGTGATCTCATTTGGCGCTGATACGCTGCTAAAACCGCTTGTCATTAAATTTATAAACTCAAAACTAGTCAAGATACCAACAAAGATAAACGAGCTACTCATCTTTTTTGCGATGATCGCTGGCATCACGACGTTTGGCTTCTGGGGCGTGATACTTGGACCTGCGATCGTGACATTTTTTGTCTCAACGATCAAGCTTTACACGCTTTTGCGTGAGAGAAATTTCGTATAAAATAGGGGCAAAATATGATATATGAAGATAAATTTATAAGAGTTGAGCGCGAAGAGAATGAGCTTCCGTGGGTGAAAATTTTTACTGCTAAGCCCTACCGCGAGCTAAGCGACTGCGATGAGGCGAGTAGAGCTAGGCTTTTTGAGGCGATGCTGGTGGCTGAAAAGGCGATGCTTGAGTTTTATAAACCAACTAAGATAAACATCGCAAGCTTTGGAAACTACGTGCCACACGTGCATATTCACGTTATTGCGAGATTTGAAAAGGACGCGTTTTTCCCAGATAGCGTTTGGGCTAATGAAAAGAGAAAAAGCGAGCTTGAGCTGCCTAAATTTGATGAGTTTGCTAAATTTTTAGAAAAAAAACTAAGGCAAAGTTTTGAGTAAATATAAAAAATATTTTAATATCTATATCGTCCTAGTCGTTTTTGCGCTGCTTGGTAGCCTTTTTTACTTTCTTTATAGCTCATACATGGCTGAAAAAAAGCAAAACAACATGCGCGTCTTTTTTGACTACCACGTAAAGCAACTTAACAAAAGCATCGATGATGAGAAATTTTCATCAATGGCGATCTCGATCTTGCTTGCTCAAAATGAGTCTATACAGATGTGCTTGCTAGGTCAAGACCGCGACGAATGCGTAAAAAACATCGAAAATTTGACCAAAACTCTTGGCGCAGCATCGATGTATAACAACATCAAACTTCATCTTTACGACAAAGATCTAAAAAGCTACGTAAGAAGCTGGGATCTAAACAGATATGGCGATATGATCGCTAGTGGTAGGTTTTTAGTCCAAGAGTCAAGACGTCAAAATAAGCCCATGGTTGGCATCGAGGCGTGGTATGCTGGAGTGCATATAAGGGCTGTTTCAAATGTGATGCATGAGGGCAAAAATATCGGTAGCATCGAGGTTTTGCTAAACTACGACTCACTTGGAAATTTTTATAAAACGCAAGGCATAGATCTTTTCGTGCTCCTATCAAAAGATAAGATGCCAGCACATAAAAGCGCGCCGAGTGATCAAATTCTAAGTGATTATTACATCGAAAATTTAAGCAGTGCAAATTTAAATATAGTTGGAATTTTGCGTGATATCGACCTTAAAAAGTATGAATTTTACGTCTATAAGACGCACTATTTTTGCGTTGTGCCGCTACTTGATGCTAGCAACACGCAGATAGGCTACTACGTCCTTCATGTAAATACCGACGAAAAAGAACGAAACATCTCGCAAAACTATCTTGAATCAGAAGAGCTTTTTTAAAATAAAAGGTAGCCAAGAATTTATATGATTTTTGGTTTATTTTAATGAGAAATATAATGTAAGGATGGTGGAAGCGAGGGGGATCGAACCCCTGTCCAAAAACAAAATCCGTACAGCCTCTACACGCTTAGCAAAAGTGAAAATTTCATCTAAAAAGGCTCACTTTCCAAAACCAAAATTTAGACTAAGACTAAAATTTCAGCTAGCAAGCAGTCACTTTGCTGGCCTACTCTAGCTAAATTACTCGCTTACATCCTAGCTAGAATGAGACAAAGCGAGGCTCAACTGAACTTACGCAGCTTTAGCGTAAGCAGGAGCGAAATTAACGTTGTTTGCGTTTAAATTTAATTTGAGCTTTTTACGCTTTGCTCAAAGCGACGTGCCACCGTACAAACTCTGCTCCTGTCGAAGCCAAGTCGCTCCCATAAAAAATGAAATGGTTTAGTTGGATTGTTTAGTCAAGCTTTGCAGGTACGTCAATGATCTTTGGCTCAAGGACGCTAAAATACTCTAGGTCTTTCTCGACGTCGCCTTTGTATTTATGAAACTGATCGCTAATAAGCAGCAACCAATCTATAAATTTATCATTTGCTGGACCTTTTAAGCTTCTAGCCTCTTGAGTGACCTCTTCAGCCAAAGTCGTTAGTTTTAAGATCGGGTCAAGATGCATAAAACCTGCTGCTGATTTGATATTGTGAAAGATCCTAGAAAGCTCTAAAATGCTCTCCTTATACTTATCAGCTCTTCCTAAATTTATTATCAAAGGCTCTAGCAAATCGCACATCAAAGTGTAGTGGGAGAGAAACTCCTCAACTATATCATAAGAATAATCGACCTCAAGCCTTTTTAATATACCCATTTTCATGTCCTTAAGAAATTGGCGTAATTGTAGCAAAATTTTGATAAAATTGTTAGCATTATCACAAAATTTACCGGACTTAGCCATGAAAGATGAAACAATCGCAAAGAAAAAACTCACTATAAATGATATAAAAAACAAAAAAGGCATCGAGCCTATCGTGATGATAACCGCCTACGATGCGCTTTTTGCTAAGATTTTTGATGATTATGCTGATGTTATCCTTGTTGGCGATAGCTTAAACATGAGCTTTAATATGAAAGAGAGCACACTAAGTGCCGATATGAACACCATGCTTTATCACACAAAGGCAGTTTGTGCCGGTGCTAAAAAGACTTTTATCCTAGCTGATATGCCATTTGGCAGCTACACAAACGAAAAACAAGCGATCAAAAATGCGATGAAATTTTTTAAGCAGACAAATGCCGATGCGGTAAAGCTTGAAGTTGGCATGCATCAGGCAAATTTAGTAAAACGCCTCTGCGAAGAGGGCATAAACGTGATGGCTCACATTGGACTAAAGCCACAATTTTTTAAATTTGAGGGCGGATATAAGATAAAAGGTAGAAGCGAGCTTGAGGCAAAAAGGCTAGTTGAAGAGGCTTTGGCGTTTGAGCAAGCTGGTGCGTTTGGCATACTTCTTGAGGGCACACTTAGCAAGGTAGCAAGCGAGATAACAAGGCAGGTTCGTGTGCCAGTTGTGGGCATAGGCTCTGGGGTGGATGTCGATGGGCAGGTGCTTGTCTGGTCTGATATGTTGGGATTTTTCGAGGACTTTAAACCTAAATTTGTCAAGCGCTATCTTGACGGAGCCGCTCTTGTGCGAAAAGGCGTGCAAGAGTATGCTAGCGAAGTAAAAAGCAAAATTTTCCCAAGTAGCGAGTTTTGTTATTAAGACAAAAAGTTGTTTCTTAGTAAAAACTGTGCTTGTTGAAAATAAAAAGCACAGTTGATAAAAGTTTTAAATTTCCTTATAACCGACTATATTTAGCCCAAAACCAGCTAAGCTTACAAATTCTTTATTTTTATTTGAGCTTAAAAGTTCGATATCCTTTACGCCAAAGTGATTTAAAATTTGCGCTCCAATGCCGTAGTCCTTGCTTGTGTTTGAATTGTCGCTATCTAAAAAGATCAAAATTCCACCATTTTGACTTAGAAATTTGATAGTTTTTAAAAGCTCTTCATATTTTGGACTGCTCAAAAGCTCGTGATCGGCTAGGATCTTTTGAAATTTGACATTTGCCTTGCTCTTTGGCTCACCAAAAAGATAAGCTGAGTGAATTTTACCTTTGTGATCGGCGATATCGTATCTTGCTGCAGCGCAGTTTGCGATCATCACGTCACTTTTTTCTCCAACTCTTATGAGGCTTTCATGGCTTAGTCTATACTCGACCAGATCAGAAACACTGATCATATTTAGCCCAAATTTCTTACAAAACTCCTCTAAATAATCGCGTCTTGCCATAGTGCCATCTTCTTTTACTATCTCGCATATCGAAGCCATCGGAGTAACACCTGCAAGCTTGCAAAGATCGACTGAGCCCTCGGTGTGGCCTGTGCGAACGAGCACGCCGCCATTTTTAGCGATGAGTGGGAATATGTGTCCTGGGCGCACGAAGTCTTCAGGCTTTGAGCTAGCATCAGCTGCAAGCCTGATCGTCATATCGCGCTCATATGCGCTAACGCCCGTTGTTGCGTCTTTTGCGTCGATCGTGACTGTAAATGCTGTCTCGTGGCTCGATGTGTTTTTGGCTACCATTAGCGGCAGATCAAGCCTTTTAGCGTTTGCCTCGTCCATCGCAAGACAGAGCACACCCTTTGCATGAGTGATAGCAAAATTTACCTTTTGCATGTCGCTACTAGTTGCTGAAAAGACTAGATCGCCCTCGTTTTCGCGGTCCTCGTCATCGACCATGACGACCATTTTCCCATTTTTTATATCCTCAATTGCTTTTAATACATTTTCAAGTGCCATAATTATCCTTTTATAAATTTTTACGATTATATTGATATTTTGATAATCAAAAGATAAAAACCATATTTTTTCTTTGCCGGTAATTACTTTTGAGAAAAAATAGAATTTACACCAAAATTTAAGCTTTTGAGGTTTATATTAGCCATTTGGCAGGATAAATTTATCTCATATAGGCATAAAATTTATATATTTGCGCTATAAAACAAATTTTGACTTTAAATTTTAAAATATGCCTCGTACATTAAATATAGATATTTTTTTATTTTGATTTTCAATAATGCTATAAAGATAATTAAAAAATTTTATATTAAATTTGGTTTTAAAATTAAAATATTCTTTGTTTAGAAAATCGAGTGAAAATTGGGCTTTCATTGTTATTTTTGCTATAAAAACTAAAAATTTTTAATAAAGAAAAATATATTTTAAATTTTTCTAAAGACAATATTTTATGTATTATTTTACATATTATTTAACAGAATATTTTATAAAAAAATTGCATTAAACTTAAAAAATAAAGACAAAAATAAAAAAATGAAAAATTTAAAAGTAGATGGCGCAGCGGACGGGGCTCGAACCCGCGACCTCCGCCGTGACAGGGCGGCATTCTAACCAACTGAACTACCGCTGCACCTAAAAGTAATGGTGGTCGCTATAAGACTCGAACTTATGACATCCACCTTGTAAGGGTGGCGCTCTACCAACTGAGCTAAGCGACCTAAAAATTTAAAATATCTGGCGACCCTTAGAGGATTTGAACCTCTGTTCCTACACAGAGAAAGTAGAGTCCTGAGCCACTAGACGAAAGGGTCATAAACCCAAAAATGGTGTCCTGCGTTGGATTCGAACCAACGGCCCCCTCATTAAAAGTGAGATGCTCTACCGACTGAGCTAGCAAGACATGATTATTTAAAAAAGAATTGAGATTATACAAAAAACATTATTATATGTCAAGAAAAGATCATTTAAATTTTCAAATAAGTCTTTGATTTTATTTAGCTACATTATTTTAAAATAAAAAATAAATTCTAAAAAATTTATTTTATATAATTGTCTATTTTTTACAAAATTTTGAGTTATAATCCATTTTAGCAACAACAAGGAGCAAGGATGATCATTATAAGTTCACGTCTTCCAACTCAAAATTTAAAAATAGAAAAGTCTTTATCTAGGCTCATACAAGGCTATATTTACAGCTATTTGCCAAAGGCTGAGCATGATGGATACAAGCATGAGACAAGTGGTAAAAATTTTAAAAGATCAAATTTTGATTTTAAGCTAAATGGCTTAAGCTTAGAAATAAGATTTAGCTCGTTTGTGCCAGAATTTGAAAAAACGATCGCTTTTGCTGTACTAAAAGACGGATTAAAACTTGGCAATATTTGTTTGCTTGATACGTCTGTGTCAGTTAAAGAGCATAGAATTTCACAAAATGAGGCTACTTTTCAAGGATGCGTAGCGTGTTCAGTTGTTGGACTTTTGGGATACAAAGTGCATCTTGAGCCGCAAGACTCCAGACATCTTGAAATGATGAAAACCAACGCGCTACAAAGATTTGAAACACTTATGGGGTATAAATATGAGGGCGAATTTGAGCTAAATTTGCTTTGGCAAAATTTACAAAAGCCTTTATATTTTTACTACGGCAACAACAATATGCCAGTCAGAGCATGGCCTGCAAAATGGCATATCAAAGCAAAGCCAGAGCTTATAAATTTGATCCTTGATGTGGGAGTTGGTAGTGGATGTATGAACTGCGGACTCGGGTTTTTAGAAGTGGTAGAAGAAAAGCAAGTTGAATAAAATATGAATTTCAAATCCTACAAGGAGACTACTATTTGGCTTGCTTTTCTTGGATTATTGTACAACAAAATAGACAATAGATCAAAATATCTTTGTATAAAATATGATAACTTGACTTTTAAAAATATTTGGAGTAAAGTAATGCTTACTTAGTTTAAGGAGCATATTTTGGCTGATATAGTTAAAATTCTTGCTGACATAGGCGAGGTATATGAAAAAGAAGAGCTTAAGCTCAAAAATGGCGCTCATAAATACGACAAGATCAAAGTCTATCTTTGCGACATAGCGACCAAGCAGATCGAGCCAAATTTAAACATAAGCAAAGACGACCTAATAATATGTAGATTTGGCGTTGGAGCAAATTCTGGCAATCTTTTCCCAAATTCTCAATTTTTATCCAAAGAAGTAAATAAAGACGAAGCTAAATTTATAAGAGGCATTTTGAAATCTATTTCAAATTTGCTCTCCTTTTTTGAGCCAAGCATTATAGAAAAAGACGCTATTTTATCCATACTATCAAGCATAAACGAAGAGTATTTTGTTGGTATTATAGATGAGATCAAAGGTCTTGATGAGCTAAAAAACGAAAAAGGCAAAAAAGTCGCTACTTTTTTCTCGCTCTCATATAATGGCAAACCAGTTTCTGCATATTTTAAGCAAATTTTTGAAAATCATATCAGTGTAAAAGAGCAAAAATCATCTTACGGATACGATATCTTGACAAATGAAAAGGGTATCGGCGGTGATGCAAATTTAGCGTTTTGCTCAGTAAATGAGATGCCTGCTAATATGCAATTTATCAAATCAAAGCTCCTGCCACTGAGCGCCAATAGCGCAAAAAAGGTAGAAAATGGCTTTAAAGCGATAAAAGATAAGCTATCGCATAATTTTTATGGTATGAAAATGGCGATTTTACCGACTATTTTGAGTAGCTCAGTAAATTTAGAAGAGATTGTAAAAATACTTGAAGAAACTTCAAAGAGCGACATAAAAAATATTGAAATCGCCGAGGAAGCTATAAAATTTAGCATAGATTATTATCTCGAGACAACAGCCAAAAAGCAGGAAATTTTACCTGTTTTAAATACGATTTTATTTTACACGCAAAGCAACGCTGCTATCGATTTAAAGCTTGCGATAGACGATGTTTTACCATCTTTTATCTCTTACATCTCAAATTTAATGAGCCGTTTTAACATAAAAGCCTTCTATGAAAAAAATAGTGGCACAGATGAGACGATTTATCTGCAAAATTTATTTGAAAGCAGGCTTAGCGTGATGAGCTTTTTGCTATCAAGAAATAAATTTGATTTAGAGATTATGATTGAAAGATATAGCGATCTGATTTATTATGGTAGTGTCAATAAAAGTTACGCAAAAAAGTTAGAATGGAGCAAATACTTTAACGATTTTTATAAAGAAAGAAAGTTTGAAAATATTGCAAAATATCAAAATTTCTTTAATGAGACCGATGTCTTAAACAAAAAACTAGTCTTTCAAAAGGAGTGCGATTTGGAAAATTTAACCGATAAAAAAGAACTGATCAAAGAGCTAATCAAAAATAGCGAGTTTTTAAATCAAAACGATGCGCTCATTAGCGCTTATTTACTCGGCATGCTAAGTGCAGCCCTGATAAACTGGCAGCTTGGCGTGAACGGTGGCGTATCTTTTAGCAACTGGCTCAACGACTGCGGATCGATAAGTATGGAAAATTTGGAGCGAATTTGGACCAAGTGCGATGAGATGATTAGAAAACTTAAGGCCGCTTCTGGCAAGCCAAATTCTAACATTGAAAACATAAAAGAGTGTTTGATCGAAATTTTACCGCAGGTCTTTTCTAAGGAGAGAAAGATAGTAAAAACCTCGCATACTACGCTTGCCTTTGCTATGGGCGGAAGCGACTATCGTAAATTTATAAAAGAAAAAACAAAATAAGGAGAATAAGATGCAAAAAAAAGAGATACTTTTTTTATGGGACGGAGAGAACTGGAACCCAAACGGCGACATGCTAAAGGACAACGCTCCTAGGCGAGATGATGAAACTGGCGTAGCCGAGGTGACGGACGTGCGTATAAAAAGAACTATTAGAGATGAGATCATGAAAAAAGATGAGGCGTCGATTTTTATAAAGGAGTATAGGATAGAAGACGCCCTACTAGACGCTAAAACTGCGATCAGACAAAGTATAAATATAAAGCAAAACAAAAGCGAACTGCAAAGAGAAATTTTGTCTAAATTTATAGATATCCGCGCATTTGGCGGAGTTTTGCCTATTTCAGATAAAGACGAGATGAAGCAAGACAAAGAGATAAAAACCGCAGGCGTTCAATTTACTGGGCCAGTGCAGTTTAGACTAAGCAAATCCCTAAACAAGGTCGAAGTAGAGCATGTCAAAGGAACTGGCGCTTTTGCTAGTGATTATGATCCAAACGACACAAAAAAACAAAAAGATCAAGCGACTTTTAGAGAAGAGGAATTTATAAAATACGCTATTTTTGCCACTTATGGCATCATAGATAACTATAATGCAGCAAAAACAGGCTTTAACGAAGCCGATGAGGCTAAAATTTTAAAAGCTTTGTGGCACGGTACTAAAAATCTGACAACTCGCTCCAAAATCGGTCAAACTCCAAGATTTATGCTAATCATCACATACAAAGACGATACGTTTGCAGGCGATCTAAACAATAGCATAAGTCTAAAAAGCGAAAAAGAAGATAGAGTGATAAGAAGCATCAATGAATACACTATCGACTTTACAAATTTAAAAAGTAAACTCGCAAGATACGCTGCAAATATAGAAAAGATAGAGTATATGAGCGATTATGATTTTGAAACGATAAACAAAGAAAATTTTGACAGCAGCTGGAAAAAGATAGAGGCATAAAATGAGCATTGTTGCTTTTAGATTATTTGGAGATTACGCTCATTTTTCACATCCAGCGACGATTTATTCTAGCTTGACCTATCCAGTGCCACCAAAGACCACTATAATGGGCTTTTTAGGCGCTGTTATAGGCGAGGAGGACTACTTTAAGCTATCAAACATCCAATACAGCGTAAAAATAGATAGGCAAATTTTAAAAAAGAGTTTTGTTTTTAACGGCATAAAATTTGCCCTCTCAAGCAATATGCACATAGAAGAAGGCTATCAAAACGCAAAAGAGAAAAAGCAGTTTTACAGAGAGCTAATCTGCTCGCCGTCTTATGTCGTATTTTTAAATTTAGAAAATTTAGAGCAAAGCTATCAAGATAAAATAATCTCAAATTTAAAAGAGCACAAAACCGCCTTTACGCCCTATCTTGGGATAAATTTTTGCATAGCGGATTTTAGCTGGATCGATATAAAAATATGCGAAAAAATATCGCAAGATGAAAGCTTTATAAATACATTTACGCTTATGGATGATTTTGTTTTTGAAGGCATTAATGAAAAAGCGAAATTAACTACGGCTAGAATGCCTTGTGGCTGCGAAAATGGGCGAATTTTTAAAGATTTTAAAGACTTTGTGATGGAGATAAACGGCAAAGAGCTTATAAAATCTAAAAACCGTGGAAATATATATCAGATAAACGATGAAAGAGTCTATTTTATTTGACGAGTTTTGGTCTCATCCAAATAAACTTTTAAAAAATCATATAAAAAATATGATCTCGCCTAACGATGAAGAACTGGATAGGCAGGTCAAGCTCTTTCACGACATCGCAAAACTGAAAAATAATTTTCAAATTTACATCAGAGATACTTCAAATGACAAGCTAGATAAAAACCACTCGCTTTTGTCGGCATATTTTTTCTTGTTAAACTCAAAATTTGATGAGATACTAACCATATTTGGCTTTCTTACCATCGTTTCGCACCATGGCGACGTGGTAAATTTAATGACGCTAGCTAGGGAGGCTAATAAATTTTTCAAAAACCAAAAAGAGCTAGAGCAGTGGGACGAAGTGGCTGGCGCTGCTAAAAACATTAAGATCTATTCTGGATTATCAACAAAAAAAGATGAGTTTTTAGATAGAGCGGAGAAGCTTCGTCAATACTTAATTTTATCACAGTACAGGCGCAAATTTACCTATGAGGACTTTATAAATTTCAAAAGCCTATATTCAAATTTGATTTATAGCGATAAATTTGAAGCTATCTTTAGCATACCAAAGCAAGAAAGCAAAGATATACCGATAGATGTTTTAGAGAGTGATATCCAAAATTTGCCGCCAAATGAAAAGAGAGACGCGTTTAGAAATTTTGTCTTAAATAACTTTGACGAAAACTACAAGCTTTTTACTTTAACTGCGCCTACGGGCTACGGAAAGACCTTGACGGCATTAAATTTTGCATTGAAATTTAACAAATCTCGCATAATTTATGCGCTTCCTTTCACTTCGATAATCGATCAAACCTACGATATTATCGCGAAAATTTATAAAAATAACGATATTTCGGTTAGCAAGGCTCATCACAAAACGACGATAGATGAAGAAAATCTGACCGAAGACGATAGGTATTCTAAGATCAAATTTTTGATGGAATCTTTTAGCGGCGAGATAAACGTTACTACGCTTTATCAGCTTATATTTGCGCTATTTGGTAATAAAAACAAAGACAACGTCAAATTTAATCAACTCAAAAATAGCGTCGTTATCATCGACGAGGCCCAAGCGATCCCATATAATTTTAGAAAAGATTTTATCCTGCTTTGCGAGATCATTTCGCAGCGGCTTGGCACTATTTTTATATTTATGTCGGCGACGATGCCGGTTATCAAAAGCGAAAAATTTAAAGAAATTTCAAATTTGGACTATTTTTCAAAGCAGGATAGATACGTCATAAAATGGCTTGATATAGGCGGCGAAGATGAGCTTTTAGAAAAGATTTGCGAGGCTGTAAGCGATAAAAATACTCTAGTCGTCGTAAATACTATCAAAAAAGCGCAAGAACTTTTTACAAAGCTAAGGGATAAATTTAACTGCTTTTGCCTAAACGGATATATGTATGATGATCACAAGCGCGCTACTACCAATGCCGTAAGGTGTGCGATAGATAAAAACAAAGTTGATCCGCTCGCAAGCAAAATTTTACTTATCTCCACGCAGTCCATAGAAGCTGGAGTGGATCTTGACTTTGACGTTGGATTTCGCGAAGTCTCGCCTATTAGCTCTATCATACAAACAGCAGGCCGTGTAAATAGGCATTTTGGAGAAATTTGCGGCGAGTTATACGTCTTTCCCGAAATAAGTAAATTTACAAATTTGATTTACGGCGATTTATATAAAGTAAGCGGGGCTATTTTGAGCGATCTTAAGCAAAAAGAGGTGCGAGAGAGCGAAATTTTAGAAATTTCAAATTTATATTTTCAAAAGATAAGCAATCAACTGGAAAATTTGCATATAAAAAGCGAGATAGAAAAGTTGGAATTTGAAAATATCAATCAAAAAATCGAAGATATCATGAACGGCAACTACAAACAAACCATAATAATCGAACCTGAAGAAAATTTCATTAAAGATTTTGAAGCTAGAATTTTTGAGATCAAAAATAGTCCAAATGAGAAATTTACCATAAGAGATCTTTTTAAAAACCACATCAGAAAGTTGTCGAAATTTAGCATAAATGTAACGTTAAAAGATATGAATAAGCTAATGCCAAATTTAAAACAGATAAACGGACTAAAAGATATGTTTTATCTGCCGTTTGGCTCGTCTTATTTTTATAGTGCCGAGTGTGGCCTTAAAAAAGATATGAATTTAGACATAACCGACGAGGTATTTGACTAATGTTCTCAAAAGATCAGATCACTGGCACGCTTGTGAATTACTACTTCACCTGTAAGCGCGAGGCGTGGCTTTACGCGCATCAGATCCATGCCGACCAAGAGGATGAAAACGTGCTGATGGGCAAGGCGCTGGCGGACATCAAAGAGCGCGATTTGCAAGAATTTGCCTTTGGCAACCTAAAATTTGACAAACTCTCAAAACAGCACGGCCACTACCTCATCACTGAGTATAAAAAGAGCCTAAAAAACGAGCTTGCAGGCAAGATGCAACTGCTTTTTTACATCTATCTTTTAAAAACGTGCTTAAATTTAAAAGAGGTAAAAGGCAAACTAATAAGCGGTAAAAAGGTGATATTAGTTGATGACACCAGCGAAAATTTCGCTCTAATGGAGCAAATTTTAGGCGAGATAAGCGCACTTGTAAATTTAGAAAAGCCGCCCAAATTTATGCAGGGCAAATTTTGCCAAAACTGCGCATATCGCGACTATTGCACTGCTTAGGAGAGAAGATGTATGTGATACTTTTTTACGACATCGCAGGGCGCGAGCAAAAAGAGCGAAATAACGCAAATCGCATCAGAAAAGCGGTCGAGAAATTTCTGCCTCGCGTCCAGTTTTCAGTCTATGAGGGCGAGATCCGCGAGAGCGACTTTAAAAAGCTAAGCAAGACGCTGCAAAAAGAGTGCGTAAGCGAGCTAGACTCCATCGTCATCTATACATTTAACTCACTAAAATACTCCGAGCGCATCGTCATTGGCGTAGATAAAAATAGCCCGGTATTTAGCTAAGGAGCAAATATGCAAAAGAGCGACAGGACGCACTTTATACTTAGTCCAGGTAGGCTTTATAGGCAAGATAACAATATCTATTTTGAAAAATTTGACGAGATGGGCGAGCGAGCTTCGTGCAAGATCCTGCCGGTAAACGCGATCGATGAAATTTACGTGCTGGCAAAGGTGCAGATCGACACCTACACCATCGCATTTTTAGCGGATAATAACATCCTTTTGCACATCTTTAGTCCGTATCAGAGCTTTCGCGGGAATTTCTACCCAAACACGCCAAACTCCGTAAATAAAAGCGGCTTTGTGCTGCTTTGCCAGCTCCGCTCTTTTGATGATCCGATCAAACGTGCATATATCGCGCGCGAGATCACTAGAGCCCACATCATAAATGACGCTGCAAACTGCAAAAGACACGGCGTAAAATTTGACGTGCAGCCTCACATAAAGGCACTAGATGCGGCCACTAGCGTGCCTGCTATCATGGCGGTAGAGGGTGCATTTCAAAAGCTCTACTACGAAAAGTGGAACGAGATCATCGCAGATCAGCGAAGCTTTAAATTTACCGTCCGCTCAAAACGCCCGCCCGCTGATAAGATCAACAGCTTCATAAGCTACGTAAATACGCGCATTTATAACGTTTGTCTCAGCGAAATTTACAAGACCGAGCTAGATCCTCGCATCGGCTTTTTGCACGAGCCAAACTACCGCGCACTAAGCCTACACCTCGATCTTGCGGAGATTTTTAAGCCGATCTTGGGCGATACGCTGATTTTTAATATGCTAAATAAAAAAGAGATCACCGCAAAGGACTTCCAAACGGACGCTGGCAGGATAAAATTTAGCAACGACGCCGTGCAAAAGATCGAGCTAAAGATGATCTCGCGTCTTTGCGAGACGCTCACGGTGGGCGGTAGGGAGCTAACGTGGAGGCAGGTGATCCGCCGCGAAGCAAACAAGCTTAAAAAGTGCATCTGCGAGGACGCGCCTTATGAAGGATTTAAGTGGGAGTGAAATCGCATTTTAATAAAGCGTTTTTTAAGATTTTAAAAAGCTTGAAATTTAGGGCTTGGCGTATTTATACATGGCTAAAATTTAGTCAAATTTAAGGCGAAAAAATATAGACTTCTTGCATCAAAAGGCCTATAAATCAGCTTTTTGGTGCTATTAGAATTTACTCCGTTGGAGTTTGAAACGACGATAATTATCTAGTTACAGAATTAATCTAATTTAGCATTAGAATTTACTCCGTTGGAGTTTGAAACATTGATTTATCAGCGTAATATCAATAGTTAGCGTATATTAGAATTTACTCCGTTGGAGTTTGAAACCTGACGCCCTGCGGTTGTCGCTTCATTTTTATTCTATTAGAATTTACTCCGTTGGAGTTTGAAACACAATTTCTTTCAAAGTGTGGCGTATCAAGAAAAGATTAGAATTTACTCCGTTGGAGTTTGAAACCAAAACTAAGAATACCATCATCTTTTAAGTGCCTTAATTAGAATTTACTCCGTTGGAGTTTGAAACTCTTTTAGGTTTTTGTGACGAAGTTCGTCCGATTTCATTAGAATTTACTCCGTTGGAGTTTGAAACATTATGGTTCTTTAAACGAATATCGTGTATATCGTTATTAGAATTTACTCCGTTGGAGTTTGAAACTTGCTACTTGTAATGCTGGTGAAAATTTTAATACTATTAGAATTTACTCCGTTGGAGTTTGAAACCCTTGCTGTTTTGCAAAGCTTCTTCAATGCTAATATTAGAATTTACTCCGTTGGAGTTTGAAACCTGCCTTTGTTGGCACGTATTTGATGTGTTGGATAAATTAGAATTTACTCCGTTGGAGTTTGAAACCCTCTTCTTTAACCTCCGCATCATCAAAATCAAAATTAGAATTTACTCCGTTGGAGTTTGAAACACAGCGAAGAATACGCCATAAGCAACAAGAACAGCACCATTAGAATTTACTCCGTTGGAGTTTGAAACCTTTGAAATTTGATAGGCTATAAGGAGTAAAAAAATTAGAATTTACTCCGTTGGAGTTTGAAACACTGCTGGGGCTATTCAGTCTGAAAGCGTGCGTAAAATTAGAATTTACTCCGTTGGAGTTTGAAACCCGTCACCCTTTCCGTCTTCTTTGCCGTTGCCACTATTATTAGAATTTACTCCGTTGGAGTTTGAAACGGTATATGTCCAACCCTAGTATTGTGGAATATAACATATTAGAATTTACTCCGTTGGAGTTTGAAACTTGTCATTAAAATGCTAATACCAAGACCGACAGCAATTAGAATTTACTCCGTTGGAGTTTGAAACCCCACGACTGGCGGCAACGGAATAGGAGCTGCAATTAGAATTTACTCCGTTGGAGTTTGAAACTCGATGAAGCTAAACGAGCCAAGAGGCAAAATACATTAGAATTTACTCCGTTGGAGTTTGAAACATACTGCTACTTCTTTTTCGGCACTACAAAGCGAGCATTAGAATTTACTCCGTTGGAGTTTGAAACTTTCTTGTAATGCAGAATTTGAAAGAGTTTTAAAAATTAGAATTTACTCCGTTGGAGTTTGAAACTCACCAACAAATGGCTGAGGATTTTTGTTGTATTTCCAAATTAGAATTTACTCCGTTGGAGTTTGAAACCCCGTTGGGTCTGTATAATAGGGGCTATTAAGCCATTAGAATTTACTCCGTTGGAGTTTGAAACCAACAAAGCCCTTATACTCGCATACATCATAGCTTTATTAGAATTTACTCCGTTGGAGTTTGAAACTATAAGGAAACAAGCTTATATAAATAGTTAAAGGGGATTAGAATTTACTCCGTTGGAGTTTGAAACATTTGACAAGAACGCCCAATTTGCAGGGGCGGACGCATTAGAATTTACTCCGTTGGAGTTTGAAACTTATTTGAAGAGTTGCCACTCTCTCCGCTAGAGTTGATTAGAATTTACTCCGTTGGAGTTTGAAACAAAAAGATATAAAAATAGAAATGAACTAAATTTTATTAGAATTTACTCCGTTGGAGTTTGAAACGGATAATCAGAAACAACAAAATGATCAAAAATACCATTAGAATTTACTCCGTTGGAGTTTGAAACGAAAAAGCAAGAGAGCATAAAAGAGATAAGACAATGAATTAGAATTTACTCCGTTGGAGTTTGAAACTTGCCACTCGAGCCGTTATTATTGCCACCGCTAGAAATTAGAATTTACTCCGTTGGAGTTTGAAACTTTGGATCTTCAACACGATGCTTGAAAACAATACTAATTAGAATTTACTCCGTTGGAGTTTGAAACTCCACTCGTCAAACTCGTTTCTAATAAGGTCAATATTAGAATTTACTCCGTTGGAGTTTGAAACCAGTTAGCTCGTCTGTTTTTATACCGCTTGCATAAGATTAGAATTTACTCCGTTGGAGTTTGAAACAAAAATAATGTGTTATTCATTGCTATTTCTAATCGATTAGAATTTACTCCGTTGGAGTTTGAAACATTTTCTAGTGTCTTTATAAGTATCAAATTGAATTTAATTAGAATTTACTCCGTTGGAGTTTGAAACCTCAAAGTTTTGTTCCTTTACCAAAATCAAAAGCATTAGAATTTACTCCGTTGGAGTTTGAAACACGAAAAAATCGTAATTGAATATATCAATAATCTAGCATTAGAATTTACTCCGTTGGAGTTTGAAACTTCTTTATCGTCTGACGATTTTCGAGTTTTACAATTTTCATTAGAATTTACTCCGTTGGAGTTTGAAACTAATGTAAATTTTTTTAACATAAGCCTATGAAAACAAATTAGAATTTACTCCGTTGGAGTTTGAAACGAAAGCGAGCAGTATCACAGCCTAAAAGAGAGAAAATTAGAATTTACTCCGTTGGAGTTTGAAACACGAAAAAATCGTAATTGAATATATCAATAATCTAGCATTAGAATTTACTCCGTTGGAGTTTGAAACTTCTTTATCGTCTGACGATTTTCGAGTTTTACAATTTTCATTAGAATTTACTCCGTTGGAGTTTGAAACTAATGTAAATTTTTTTAACATAAGCCTATGAAAACAAATTAGAATTTACTCCGTTGGAGTTTGAAACGAAAGCGAGCAGTATCACAGCCTAAAAGAGAGAAAATTAGAATTTACTCCGTTGGAGTTTGAAACACGAAAAAATCGTAATTGAATATATCAATAATCTAGCATTAGAATTTACTCCGTTGGAGTTTGAAACTTCTTTATCGTCTGACGATTTTCGAGTTTTACAATTTTCATTAGAATTTACTCCGTTGGAGTTTGAAACATTAAACTTCGATATATTCTTATTAAAGCTAAACTTGCATTAGAATTTACTCCGTTGGAGTTTGAAACTATAAATAATCTTCAAGATATAAAAAATCTTTAAATTAGAATTTACTCCGTTGGAGTTTGAAACATTAAGCTAATCAAGCGCAATAAATTAAACTTAATATTAGAATTTACTCCGTTGGAGTTTGAAACACTAAAACTAAAAGTGAGCTTTTAGACGTAATGGCTATTAGAATTTACTCCGTTGGAGTTTGAAACGAGAGTTTAGCACTCTCAACAATTTGATTTAACTTTATTAGAATTTACTCCGTTGGAGTTTGAAACACAGCGAAGAATACGCCATAAGCAACTAGAACAGCACCATTAGAATTTACTCCGTTGGAGTTTGAAACAATTAATGATGATACTATATTTGATGTAGAACAATTAGAATTTACTCCGTTGGAGTTTGAAACTATTATGTTAATAATAGCAAAGCAACTAAAGAGAATTAGAATTTACTCCGTTGGAGTTTGAAACATTCGTCTAAAGTTTTAAACAATTCTAACTTTTCTAATTAGAATTTACTCCGTTGGAGTTTGAAACTATTATGTTAATAATAGCAAAGCAACTAAAGAGAATTAGAATTTACTCCGTTGGAGTTTGAAACAATGCAATTTAATCATTTTCTATAATGCAATTAAATTAGAATTTACTCCGTTGGAGTTTGAAACGTTTGAGTGCAAGGCTTTTATCTCATCATCTTCTAATTAGAATTTACTCCGTTGGAGTTTGAAACGCACAGTGATAGTGTCGCCGTCAGATATTTTTATGAATTAGAATTTACTCCGTTGGAGTTTGAAACGCCCTTTCCAAATTTCAAAAAATGCGTCAAGTATTATGATTAGAATTTGCTCCGTTGGAGTTTGAAACACACCTGCGAGGCTAGCAAAATATTCTTTGCTTTTATTAGAATTTACTCCGTTGGAGTTTGAAACTTGTGGCTACTCCCCTCTTTGCCTCTTCAGCCAAAATTAGAATTTACTCCGTTGGAGTTTGAAACTTCTGTATTCCTCTCTATCAAAATCCCAAGTATCATTAGAATTTACTCCGTTGGAGTTTGAAACAATGTCGCCCTGATTTTTATAATGAGAAAATGGGTGATTAGAATTTACTCCGTTGGAGTTTGAAACTATAAATCTGTAAAATAATCATTTACAGATACTTGATAATTAGAATTTACTCCGTTGGAGTTTGAAACATGATGGAGAGGGTCATTGGCTTGATCCTATTACGATTAGAATTTACTCCGTTGGAGTTTGAAACAAAACAACCTTTTGCTCTACTTCATCGGTAAAGCCAGATTAGAATTTACTCCGTTGGAGTTTGAAACTTGGTTCTCGATGTTTTAGGGGTATTGCTTTAGAATTAGAATTTACTCCGTTGGAGTTTGAAACGCCTTATACATCTCCTCCGCCCAGTCTAGCCATATATATTAGAATTTACTCCGTTGGAGTTTGAAACTTTGCAACCTAGAAGGGCAAGACTGGGAGAATTTATTAGAATTTACTCCGTTGGAGTTTGAAACCATATATTGGCTTTAACTCTACAAAGACAATCCCTAATTAGAATTTACTCCGTTGGAGTTTGAAACATATGTTTTCAACTTCATTTTTAGTTTGATATATTAAATTATTAACATGAGTATTGATATTTTAAAATATTTCTAAAGAAGTTGGACCCAAATATGGGTCCGAATAAGGTAGTTATAGACCTTCAAAAGGATTTGAAACTACGTCTTTGCGATCAATTATATAAGGTATGATGGCTGCGTGACGAGCTCTCTTGATTGCTTTTTCTACCATCTCTTGATATCTTTTTGATGTGCCAGTTAGGCGTCTTGGCATGATTTTAAATCTCTCTGATAAGCAATACTTTAAAAGTGAAGTATCTTTGTAGTCTATAAAATCAATCTTTGCTTCTGTAAATTTGCAATATTTGCGTGAATATTTTCTTTTTTCTGCCATTTCTTTATCCTTTAAAATTAAAACGGTATTTCGTTATCGCCTTCAAAATTGTCAGCGTCAACATTTATATCAGGGATTTTCTCTTCATAATACTCTTGTTGCTTTTTATTTTGTGGCTGTGCTTGCTGTCTTTGTGGTGCTGAGTTTTGATATCCGCCATCACCATAGTTATTGTTTGAGCCATAATTTCTTTGTTGTGAGTATGAATTATTTTGATTAAATCCACCTTGATTTTGTCCACCAGCTCCGCCATTTCCGCCAAGCATCTCCATATTTTCTACTACAATCGAGTGCTTTGAGCGGTTTTGTCCATTGTTGTCGGTCCATTGATCAAATTTCAATCTTCCTTCAACAAGTAGCTTTGAGCCTTTACTTAGATACTGATTTGCTATCTCAGCTGCTTTGCCAAAGAATGATATGTCAATAAAGCATGTCTCTTCGCGTTTTTCACCATTTGTGTTAAATCTTCTAGTTACAGCGATACCAGAATTTCCGATAGCTGACCCGCTAGTAGTATATCTAAGCTCTATATCTCTGGTTAAATTTCCAACTAATACTACTTTATTGAACATTTTTTATCCTTGATTATTCTTCTGTAAATGTTTGCTCGTCTACTTTTTCAGCTCTTGGCTCGCGTGGTGCTCTTGGCTCGCGTGGTTCTTTTTTTATAGTTTGCTTGATACCTTTGCAAAGTCTTTCCCAAGCTGCGATTTCGCGTTTGTTTTCATATTTAACGCTTAAAAATCTTATGATATCTTCTGTGATTCTTACGTTTCTTGTAAGCTCTGCAAGAAGTGCTGGTGGAGCTTTGTAATAGATAACAAAATATGTTCCACGCTCATATTTTTTGATGGTATAAGCTAGTTTTCTAGTGCCCATCTCAACGACAGTAGCGATCTCGCCGCCGTTTTTTGTTATGACTTCTTTTACGAAGTCAACCTTAGCTTTAACTTCCTCTTCCGTCAATGTCGGCTTAAGAATAAATAAAAGCTCGTAATGTTTCATTTTTTCTCCTTATGGATATTTAGCTCACTTTGTGAGCAAGGATTTTGCATTAAGCAAGGGTGGATTTTAGCTTAAATTTACTTAATATTTGCTGTTGATATTAGATGTTGGAGGTTTAAAATGGTTGATAAAACGAAAATTTCTTTATCCATTTTTGTATTTGTTTTTAGCTCTAGCTCGGCTAAATTTAGCGTTTTAAATATCTCTAAATAGGCATTTAAACTTAGCTTTAAGCTATTTGCTTTTAGTAAATTTGCCACATTTACAGGTGGTTGATAACCAATTGCCTCATCTAAATTTAATCGGCCATTTATCTTAATGTAAGAGTAAATTTTAAATAGCCTAAAAAATGCTTTGTAAAGTGAGTTTAGAAGTAAAATTTCATTAAAATTTGGATCTTCTAGATAGGTAAAAAAGTCGTTTTTTATATCCTTTAGAGCCATAAATTTGTTAAAAAAATCATCAAAATTTATCCCGCCAAGTCCAAAAACTAGCCTTTTTACATCGTCTTGTTCGATGTGGGTGTTTAGGCTCTTTAGTTTTGTTAGCTCGCTTGCTGCGAGATATAAATTTTCATTATGCGTAAAGTAAAGTTCATAAAGTGCGTTTTTGGTTATGTTTAGGCCTATTTTAGCCGAGCTTTTGGCTAGTAAATTTATAGCTTCATCTGGGTTTGAGGGCTTGAAAAATCTAGCAAAATTTGTCCCAAAAGCCTTTTGCGTATCAAAAACTAGCTTCATATCGGCCTCATAAAGCTCAAATAAAAAGTAGTTGTCATGGCTTTTTGAGCAAAGCGAGATGAGCTCTTTTAGCTCTTTTGCTGGGATCTTTTTGTCGCTTTTTACATAGAGGATATTTTTGCCGCCAAAAAGCGACTGCTCGCTTAGGTGAGAGCTTGCTTGAGCGTAGTTGTACTCGTCAAAATAAAGGCTTAATAAATTTGCATCTTCACTTGCATAAAAGCTCAAAATTTCCTTGCCAAAAAGCTCTATCTGAAACTCATCTGCGCCAAAAAGCAAGAAGTAGTTGCTTAAATTTGCATTTGCTAAATTTAGCTCCAAATCTTTTCTATACATCGATCTTTCTTACTACTTTTGCAAAAATTTTAGCGCTCGCGATGTCGGCCTCTGTGATCTTTACGACAAGCTTTTGAAGTAAATTTGCGCTGTATCCAGTGATGAAAATCCTAGCTCCAACAAAGTAATCATCAAGCTTGGCAACTAAGACATTTTGGTTTTCGCTCACGTAGCAGCGCACCTCTTTGCCGATATTTGCAGCTGCCCAACGCGCAAATTTCCTATCCATAAAGTCGTAGGCCACCTTGTCAGCCTCTCTTTCAAGCTCACTTAAGGTTGCACATGTGCTTTGGATGTTTAAAAGCAAGAAGTTGTAAAGCTTATCATCTTTTGAAATTTTAGCCTTTAAAAGCCTGTGTAAAATAAGGTCAGAATAGCGTCTAATAGGGCTTGTAAAGTGCGTGTATCTATCAAATCCAAGCCCAAAGTGGCCTAAATTCTCACTTGAGTATTCAGCCTTTTTTTGAGACTTGATGATGAGCTTATCTATCTCTTCGCGGTTGCCTAGTTCATCGGCCTTTGCTTGGATCTTTCTTATCAAATTTGCAAGGTCGCTCTCGTAGGCAAAATCAAGCCCCAAAAGCTGCAAGTCCTCAAGCAAGGTATCTATCTTTTTAAAATCAGGCGAAGCGTGGTTTCTAAAAACGCCCTTTGTGATGAGCTTTGCGGCGGCCTTGTTTGCTAAAAGCATGCAGTCTTCAACAAGTCTATGTGAGTCGGAGTCGCTTTCAAACCTAGTTTGCAAAATTTGACCCTCTTCATCAAGGCTCATTCTAAGCTCTTTTGTCCTGAAGTCAAATGCGTGCAAAAGCCTTTTTTTGCGAAGCTTCGTGGTGAGTTTAAAAAGTGGCTTGATCCATGAAATTTCACACTCTCTTTTACCTTCTAAAATTTCATCGATCTCGTCGTAGTTAAAGCGCCTTTTTGAAAGGATGATCGCCTCAAAAAGCTCCTCTTTTTTTACATCATTGTTTGCATCGAGTGAAATTTTAAAACAAAATGCAAGGCGTGGTACGTCTGGCTTTAGCGAGCAGATATTTTCACTAAGCGCACGCGGCAACATCGGCACTGAGATGTGCGGAAAGTAAATAGAAAAGCCTCTTTTTTTAGCCTCGCTATCAATGGCGCTATATGCGGTCACATACTCGCTTACATCGGCAATTGCGACGTAAATTTCGCGCTTTTTCTCATCAAAATATATGGCATCGTCAAAGTCTTTGGCATCGACTGGATCGATCGTACAAAACTCTAAATTTCTTAGATCAACCCTGTTTGGATACATGCTAGCATCGACTTCATCGCCAAATGCCTTTGCTTCAAGCTCGCAAGCCTCGCTAAATTTATCATTTTTATTATAAATAGCAAGCGAAATTTTCTCATCGCTTAGCGGATCTTCTAAATTTCCTAAAACCTCGACTATTTCGTTGTTTAGGTTGTTTATCTTTAGTAGCGTCCCAAGCGGGAGCATCTTTAGGCTTTTTTGCGTTGCCTTTAGGGTTGTGCTTAGCCCTGTTTTTAAATTTACCCCTAAAATAGCCGCCCCAAAGCGTTTTGTATAGACCACGCTTGTCTCATTTGCAAGCTTTAGGCTCATCACTATTTTAGCACTTTGGCGTTTTTTCTTAAGTGGCAAAAGCTTTGCTAGCACGATATCGCCAAGGTGAGAGTTGTTTAAATTTTTATTTTCGACGATGATATCTTGCTTGAAGCGCTTGTCAAATGGCATGATAAAGCCAGTTGCGTTTTGGCTGATGTCAAGCTTGCCGCAGACATAGCCGTTGTTTAGGTAAAATTTATCTTTATGTAAGCTTACGACACCAAAGTTTAGGAGATTACGTAAGACCTCTTTGTCTTCGTTTGATATCTCTTTTTCTTTGATGCCAACGAGAAGTGATGTTAAAAATTCTTTCACAAATTGTCTTTGACCTTAGCAACAGCCATTAAAAATGTATCGTGTCCAAAGCCATATTCGTCAAGTATCGGCATTGTGTTTTGTATGCTGATATCGTCAAGTTGGTTAAAGATATTAACCGCTGTTTTTACTACTTTTAACGCTCTTGCAAACTCTTTTATATGATCAGGCCCTTCTTCTGGAGCGTTTGAATAAAGTATAGAGTTGCTTAGTTCTGTCTCAAGATTCCACTGCTCAAAAATTTTAGCAGTAACCTCTTCATTTGTCATATCTAAAATTTCTGTCTCTAATAAAGCAAGATCGATGGGACTTGCTATGTTTTGTATTTTTTCTCTAAATCCTGCTTCTTGCTTATTTTCTATTAGCTCGTGAGCTAAGACTATCTTGCCTACTTCAAGCATAAACGAAGCAGGTGCAAGAATTTCAAGGCTCTTAGGTTTGATTTTAGAATACCAGTTGTACATCAAAGCATTTTGAATAATTGAAATATTTAAAAAATCTTGCGCAGTGATGCCATAGGGCTCTAAATTTATAGAAAAGCTCTTTTTAATAGTACTTGAAAGTGCAAAACCGCGGATAGTAGCCATGCCAAATAGCGAAATAGCCCTTGCTATGGTTGTGATCTCTTGAGAAAAACCATAAAGCGGAGAGTTTGCTGAACGCAAAATATTTGCAGTTAGCATCGGGTCCTTTTCGACAACTTTTGTAAGGTCATTTATCGAGCTATTTTCGTCAGCATGTAGGCGCTGGATCTGTATAATAGTATCATCTAATGGAGGAAGTGCCTTGATTTTTTTAAAAACTGATTCATTCATTGAGTCATCTCTTTTGATTAATTTTTGGGTATTTTAGCAAAATAAATTATCATAAAACTTAAAATTAGTTTCTGTCTGTTTCAGCCGAATTTTTGCTGGCTAGAGTTATAATTTCGCCAAATTTTAACAATAGGAGAAACAATGGCTATAAATGTTTATTATGATAAAGACTGTGATTTAAGCCTTATTCAGGGTAGAAAAGTAGCAATTATCGGCTTTGGCTCACAAGGTCACGCACACGCTGAAAATTTAAGAGATAATGGTGTAAGTGTCGTAATCGGTCTTGCAAAAGGCGGTAAAAGCTGGGCAAAAGCTGAGGCTAAAGGCTTTGAAGTAAAAACTGTAAGTGAAGCTACAAAAGGCGCTGATGTAGTTATGATCCTAACACCAGATGAGCTTCAAGCTGAAATTTATAAAAACGAGATCGAGCCAAATTTAAAAGATCACGCTGCTATCGCATTTGGACATGGTTTTAACGTTCATTTTGGACAGATCAAAGCTCCAGCAAACATAGACGTCATCATGATCGCTCCAAAAGCTCCAGGACACACAGTTAGAAGTGAATTTGTAAGAGGTGGTGGCATACCTGATCTTATCGCTGTTGAGCAAAATGCAAGTGGAAAGGCTAAAGAGATCGCTCTAAGCTATGCTTGCGGCATAGGTGGCGGTAGAACTGGCATCATTGAGACAACATTTAAAGATGAAACTGAAACAGATTTATTTGGCGAGCAAGCTGTGCTTTGCGGTGGTCTTTGCGCACTTGTAAATGCTGGCTTTGATACACTTGTAGAGGCTGGATATGAGCCTGAGATGGCGTATTTTGAGTGCTTGCACGAACTAAAACTAATCGTTGATCTAATGTATCAAGGTGGCATGGCTGATATGCGCTACTCTATCTCAAACACAGCTGAATACGGCGACTACGTAAGCGGCGTAAGAGTAGTTGGCGAAGAGAGCAGAAAAGCTATGAAAGAAGTTTTAAGAGAAATTCAAAACGGTAAATTTGCAAAAGACTTCATCCTAGAGAGGAAAGCAGGATATGTTAGAATGAATGCTGAGCGCGGTATAGCAGAGAGAAGCTTGCTAAATAAAACTGGCAAAAAACTTCGCGCAATGATGCCTTGGATAACTAACGGCAAACTTATAGATCAAAGCAAAAACTAAGCCTTGAGCGAAAAAAAGACTACAAAGAAGCGTCCTGCAAAAAAGAGTGCAGGTCGCTCTCATAATAAAATTTTCCTTGGTATCGGCGTCATTGCTGCTATTTTGATAGTAGCACTCATCGCAGCTCTTAGCATCAAAAATAAAGATGTTGAGCAGATAAGCAAAGTAAATGAGCCAAAGAGCGAGAAGCAAATTTCAAAAAAAGCAGAGCAAAAAGTTGCTAGCAAAGATAAAAAACAAGAGTATGAAAAGAGAAAATACCCTCTAAAATTTGATGAAGATGAAAATTTAAGTAAAATTTTTACCGATCCTAAACACAAAAGCGAACTTGCTTTAAAGCCAAAAACTGAGCCAAAAGAGCAAAAAAAGATAACTCCTGAGATAAAACCTGAAGTAAAAGTAGAAGCTAAAAAAGAAGAGCCAAAAAAAGAGCAAAACGATACTAAAAATTTGCTTGCAAATTTATATAAAAATATGCAAAGTAGCGTAGATACAAGATCTGAAGCAAAGAGTGAAGAAAAGCCAGAATTAAAGGTCGAGCAAATAATCGAGCCATTTTACGCAGGCAAAAATGAAGTAAAAGCAGATACAAAAACAGAGCAAAATAAAAGCGCTGAAGCAAATTTAAGCATAAAAGAAAATTTAAAGCATAGTGAAATTTTAAAACCAGAACCTACTAAAAAAAGTGAGGTTGAACCTAGCAAAAAAGATAAGAAGCAAATTTACAGCGAAAAACCGCAAAAAGAGGGCGCGAAAAAAGATGACTTTGCGGTTGTGCCATTTACTCCAAATAGCAGTGTAAAAGGGCGTGCCAAGCTAGTGCTAATAATCGATGATGTAGCGACATTTGAGCACGCTAGCATGATAAAGTCGCTTGGTCTAAAGATAACGCCGTCTATTTTTCCAGCGACAAAAACTCACCCAGATACACCTTCGATCGCTAGAACGTTTGAGTTTTATATGATACATCTGCCGATGCAGGCAAAGCACTTTGATAGTCCAGAGATAGGCACTCTTACGATAAACGAGAGCTTTGAGAGTATGCATGAAAAGATAAAAAAGATACGCAAAGACTTCCCGCGCGCAAAATATACAAACAACCACACAGGATCACGATTTACTAGTGATTATGACGCGATGGACAAGGCTTATAGAGCGCTGATAGAGCAGGGCTTTATCTTTGTTGATAGTAAGACGATTGCTCAAACAGCCGTGGCAAGGGCTGCGAAAAAGTATAATCAGCCTTACATTTCAAGAGATATATTTTTAGATGATGATCCATCGGCTAGTGCGGTTAGGCGTGAGCTTGTAGCTGCTGTAAATTTAGCCAAAAAAAGGGGCTACGCGATCGCCATCGGACACCCAAAGAAAAACACTATCGCAGTGATAAAAGCTAGCAAAAACAATATCTTAAAAGATGTAGAAGTTGTTTATCTAAAAGATATTTTATGAAGCTTAAAATCATCCCAGAGGCGCTAAATAGGCTAAAAAATCCCCCAAAAGAGCTAAATTTCATAGGCGATACCTCGCTTCTTAGCATGCCAAAAGTAGCAGTTGTTGGCTCAAGAAAGGCAAGTGTCTATACAAAAGAGTGTGTCACGGCACTTTGCGCAGCCCTAAAAAGCGCAAATGTCTGCGTGGTAAGTGGTGGGGCTATCGGCGTGGATATCACGGCGCACAAGGCTGCCATGCCACGAACTATCAGCGTTTTTGCAAATGGACTTGATATCATCTATCCAGCGCAAAATAAAGCAGCGATAAGAGAAATTTATGAAAAAGGCTTGGCTCTAAGCGAGTATGACGAGGGTGAGCCACCGATCGCTTATAGATTTTTAGAGCGAAACCGCATAGTTGTGGGGCTTGCGCAAGCTCTTGTGGTTGCACAAGCTGATCTAAGAAGTGGCTCGATGCAAAGTGCAAGGCTTGCAAATGAGCTTAAAATCCCTCTCTTTGTCCTGCCTCAGCGCATAAATGAGAGTAGTGGGACAAATGCCTTACTGGCTAGCAAAAAGGCCGAGCTTATCGATGATTACGTTAAATTTGCCTCACTTTTTGGCGAGGTAAAAGAGCAAGAAAAAGCTGATGATGAGATCTTGAAATTTTGCAAAAATGGCGTTAGCCTTGATGAAGCATTGTCTAAATTTGGCGAGATCATCTATGAGTACGAGCTTGACGGGCTAGTTGAAATTTTAAATTTAAGAGTAAAAAGCGTGCTATGAGAGAGAAATTTATGGCGATCGATGTTGGACTAAAGCGCATAGGGCTTGCTTTTGGCTTTGGCGAGGTCGTGACGCCCCTTGAGCCAGTTCTTAGAAAAAATAGAAATCAAGCCGCAAGAGATGTAAGCCAAAAAGTAAATGAATACGCTCCAAACACGCTAGTAGTGGGCGTGCCAATCGGCGGTAGTAGCGAGGATGAGATGAGAAGGCGCATAGAGCACTTTGTCTCGCTTCTTGATGTGCAGGCTAATATCGTCTATCAAGATGAGACCTTTAGCAGCAGCGAGGCAAGTGAAATTTATACAAGCACAAAGCGAGATGGCAGGCTTGATAGCGTCTCAGCGACTATCATCTTAAAGAGATATCTTGAAATAAATTAAAAATTAGTTAATTATTTTTAATTGCATTTTTAAATGCTAGTTGAAAACTATCTGTGCTAAAAGGCTGTTTTAAAATTATAAAATTTTCTGGCAAATTACTTGCAAGTTGATCATTTTTGCAAATAACTATTATTTTAAAGTTTTTAAGATTTTTAAACTCGACTATCTTATTTAAAGTTGCTTCATCTTTTAAAATTTCACTTTCTATAAAAATAATAAAAGGCGAAAATATGGAATCAGTGACATGCCTCATTAAGTTGTTTATGTCATTTTTTCCAATCACTTTTAACCCTAAAAAATTCGCTTGAGCACTAATGGTGTCAAACAATGAGTCTTCATCGCAAGCAATAAGTGCAGTAACATTTGTTTGATTTTTTAGATTTATTAGCGTTTGCTGCAAATTTATATTGTTTAATGTGGCCGTTAAAGATATTATAAATTCGCCGTCATTGTGATTTAGCAGCGTTGAATTAGCTTTTTGTAAATATTTGTTTATTTTGTTTAAATAATACTGCTTTGGATTGATAACGCTACGACTTGACTTGATATTGATGTTAAAGTGTACTGCTTTAGAACTATAATTTTTAAGATGAAAAATTATTGAAATACTTGCGTATTCAGTATAGTAAAGGAAAAATTTGCAAATATTTTCAAGTGCTTTTATAAAATTTTCTGCATCAAAATTTAAAAATCTTGGATAGCCTGGATTGTAATCAAAAACAATTGAATTTTTAGTATCTTGTGCATCCTGGTATAAGGCACTAAGTAATATTTCCATCCTTTCAATTATATCAATGCTTTTATCTTTCATATCACAAGCATCCCATCGCCATAAGAGTAAAATCTATACTTTTCGCTAACTGCAGTTTCGTAAATTCTCATCGTCTCTTCAAGCCCTATGAAGCTAGTAACTAGCATGATCAGCGTTGATTTTGGCAGGTGAAAATTTGTTAAAAGGTAGTTTTGCCTGATCGGTCTATTATTTAGGTTTAAAAATAGCTTGCAAAAGCCACTTGGCTGCTTGCTTCTAGCAAATTCTTCAACGCATCTAGTAACCGTCGTGCCAACGCCAAGGATAGGTTTATTTGAGTTTATGATCTCTTGAGCTTTTTCGCTTAGCTCATAAAACTCAGAGTGCATTTTGTGGTCGTTTATATTTTGGCACTCCACGCCCTTAAATGTCCCAGCGCCCACGTGAAGCGTGATGTAGGCGACTTCGTGCTTTGCCTTTATTCTCTCTAACATCTGCTCGCTAAAGTGCAGACTGGCTGTCGGAGCTGCGACAGCGCCGCTATTTTTGGCAAATATACTTTGATACCAGCTCTCATCGTCCTTTGTATCAGCCCTTTTGATATATGGCGGAAGTGGGACATGACCGATCTTTTCTAGTTCGCTAAAAAGTCGCGCCGTATCTAAAATAACGCCATCTTTGGTGAAATTTACCACCCTTGAGCCATCATCATTTAGCTCAAGCACATTTACCTTTATGCTATCAGCAAAATTTAAAATGCTACCAACACTTACTCTGCCCCTTATATAGACGCTAAATTTATTATCATTAAGCGGTTGATTTAGCATCACTTCGCAAGCTCCGCCACTTTGTTTGTGTCCTAAAATGCGCGCTTTAACCACCTTTGTATTGTTAAAAATGACCGCTGCGTCCTCTGGGATGAGACTGGCTAGATCTTTAAATTTATAGTGTTTTATCTCTTTTGTTTTTTTAAGATAAACAAGCAGTCTTGCCTCTTCTTTTGGCAAAACTGGCTCTTTTGCGATGAGCTCGTTAGGCAAAAAGTAGTCGTAGCTTGAGATATCGTTTATATCACTCATCGTCTGCGTCGCTGTTTGTGTCGCTATCTTCTTCATCATCGTCGCTTTTGCCAGCTCTTTTGGCTACGATGATAGAAATTCCATAAAGTCCGATGAGTGGCAGTGCCATTAAAATTTGACTTATAACATCTGGCGGTGTGACGATGGCTGCGAAGATGAAGATGACGACTACTGCGTATCTGAAGTAGTCTTTTAGCATCTTGTCATCGACAAGGCCGATCTTTGCTAAGAAAAATGTAATGACTGGCAGCTCAAATGAAATTCCAAAGCCGATTAGTAGTTTTGTAAAAAAGCCCACGTACTCGCCTATGCTTGGCAGCGCCGTAAAGAGCTGACCGCCAAAATTTACCAAAAATGTAAAGCCAAGCGGGATGACCACGTAGTAGCAAAACGCCGCCCCGCACGCAAACATAAATGAAGCAGAGAGGACAAATGGGATCACATATTTTTTTTCATTATCATAAAGTCCAGGTGCGACAAATAGCCAAAACTGCCAAAAAATGATAGGCAAAGCAAGCACCAAACCAGCAAAAAAAGCGACCTTCATCGCAGTGAAAAATGGCTCTTGAATTTGCGTAAAGATGATATTTGAGCCAGCTGGCAAGACCTGTTTTAGCGGCTCGCTCATCCATGCAAGCAGTGGATTCCAAAATGTAAAACAGATGCCAAAACAGACAAAAACGCTTACTATGCTTATAAAAAGCCTCTTTCTAAGTTCGATCAAATGGGGTCTTAGCTCTTCAAACATTACGCCTCTTTTTTATCGTTTAAGATCGCATCTTTAACTAAATTTGTTGGATTTTTTATATTTTCTACCGTTTTTTTGGTGTCGCTTACGACGTTTTGTATGCTGCCAGTAATGTCACTTGCGCTTTTCTTGATCTCGTCAAGCTCTTCAAAAGTGAGCTTTTTTCGCACGCTTTGCGCACTTTGAGTTATGCTCTCTTTGTATTTTTGAGCGTCTTCTTTAAGCTCGGCTATCTTCATCTCTTGATCAAATGTTGATTTTGCGTCGTTTATGCCCTTTTTAAACATCTTTAGAAATTTGGCGATCTGCACCATAGCGCTTGGCAGCTTGTCAGGGCCCAAAACTAGCACGGCGATCACGGCGATGACCAAGATCTCAGAAAAACTCATTCCAAACATTTTTGCCTCTGTTAAATTTTATTTAAGCTTTGTATTTTATCTTGACTTTGCTCAAATTTTTATAAATTTAGCCCTCGATAAAGAGTGCGATCTCGTCGCTTAACAAGAAATTTGGGTTGTAAAATTTGCCATTTTTAAAGAGCAGTTTTTCATTTTCTACAAGTAAATTTGCCCTTTTTTTCTGAGCCTCATTTAAGCGCCCAGCCTCCACGCCCACAATGCTTCTAAGCCCTAAAAATATATGCTCTCTTACTAGCTCGCTTTGGCTTAAAATCTCTCTTTCTCTATGCGTTGGCTGCGTGATATAGGCGTCTATGCTACTTTTTGCGTAGTATCTGGTGTCATCCACAAAGCCCACGCTAAAAGCCCCCACGCCAAGGTAGTTTTTGCCCTGCCAGTAGCCAAGATTGTGCCTGCAAATTTCTCCAAAATTTGAAATTTCATACTGCCTAAAGCCAGCCCTCTGGGTCTGCCCTATCATAAATTTAGCCAAAGTGTCGCTATCCTTTTTATAGCTTTTTTTGCCAGCAAATGGGGTGTTTTCTTCAAGTGTGAGCGAGTAGGCGCTTAGATGCGTGATAGCAAGGCTTTTTAAATTTTCAACCTCAGCCAAAAGGCGCTTTTTGGTATCAAATTTAGTGTCATAGATGAGGTCTAAATTTATATTTTTAAAGCCAGCTGCATAGGCATTTTCAACTGCTTTAAAAATTTGCTCCTTGCTGTGGATGCGCCCTAGAAATTTAAGCTTATCTTCAAAAAAGCTTTGCGCGCCAAAGCTTATGCGGTTTGCGCCTAAATTTTTTACATGCTTTAGCCAAGCTAAATTTGCAGAATTTGGATTTGCCTCAAATGTGATCTCAGTTTTAGGCGTGCAAAGTGGAGCTAAAATGCTAAAAATTTCATCATAAAATTTGCCATTTACCGCGCTTGGTGTGCCGCCACCAAAAAATATGGTTGAAATTTCTTTTACATTTTGGCTTTTTAGCTGAAAATTTAGATCAAGGCAAAGCGCTTTAAAATATGCGCTAACCTTCTTAAACTCGTCATCGCTTGAGCCAAAGGCACAGTAAGGACACTTGCTCTCGCAAAATGGCACGTGGATATAAACTTGCAAATTTCTCTCTTTTTAAATTTTGGCGATTATAAGAAATTTGGCATTTAGAGCAGTTTAAAAGTAGCTTTTTTGCCTTATTAGCTCGCTTGGTAAAAAGCCAAAAGTGCCTTTAAAAATTTTTGCAAAATGAGCTGCATTTGTGTAGCCAACGATACTAGCAGCCTCTTTTATGCTGATATCATTTTGCTTTAAAAGAGTATATGCAAGCTTTAGCCGCTCTTTTGCTAAAAGCTGATAGATCGTATCTTTGAAAAAGAGTTTAAAATTTTTCTTAAGCCAAAAGTCATTAGTGCCGCAAAGATGCGCTAACTCTTTGATACTTGGGGGATTTTGCATGCGAGTAAGTAAGATTTTCTTAGCCTTTAAAAGCACTTTTTCTTCGTCACTGCTAAAATAAATTTTCTCATCTTTTAAAGCTTTGCTCTTGTAGATAAGCTCTAAAATTTTTGACTCTATAAAGATCTCTCTCATCGTGCCATCATATAAATTTGTCGTCTCAAGCTCGTTTAAAACGCAAATTTGAGCCTTATCTTTTTTGTATTTTATAAGATCAAATTTCTCTTCAAATTTTAGCTCACTAAAAATTTCAAGCTTATTTGCGTACTGCTCTTCAAAAAGCAAGGTTTTGGTTTTATAAAATTTATTTTGATATTCAAAAACACCTTTTAAGCTATCATTTACTAGCCCTACGCAAAACTCATCCCTGCTTAAAAGATACTCTTTTTTATCAAGCTTGAAGCAAAGATTATCTTTTGCTTCGTTAAACATCAAAAATAGATATTTTTTATCTCCCTCGCTCTCTCTTTTGATGATTTCGTTGCATAAAATCTCGCTTTTTAGGTAGCTGATGCCATTATTTTGTTTAAAAAATTCTACATTTATCCGCTTGTTGTTTTGTGAGATTTTACTTATGCCATATCTTTTATCTAAATTTATCATTTTATCCCTTGAGCGTTAAATTTAATCCCTCTAGCGTTATGTCTGATATTGATAACGATTATTTAATTTTAGTAAAATGTGATTTAAATTTTAATAAGGAGTTTTTTGTGAGAAGTCTATTAAAAATTTCTATTTGTGCGGCAGTTTTTATAAATTTACCGCTTTTTGCAAATGAAGATAAGCTCTTGCCAGAGGTCAAAGTAGTGAGCGCAACTGGTTTTGAGCAAAATATAAAAGACGCCCCTGCAACGCTTAGCGTCATCACTCAAGATGCGCTAGAAAAGAGAAATCACAAGGACGTTGAGAGCATGGTTAAAGACGTGCCAAGTCTTTTTGGAGCGACACTTGGTGCGGCAAATAGGCGAGGCATCTCCATAAGAGGTCTTTCGCAAAGATATACAAAGATCTTAGTAAATGGCATACCAGTGCCAGGAGATAACGCTTACAAGGGGCTAAGAAGCGTTGGAGGCTCATACAGCTTCATCCCGCCAGCAAGTGCGATAAGCCGTATCGAAGTGATACGAGGTCCTATGAGCTCGCTTTATGGCAGTGACGCGTTGGGCGGTGTGATAAATATTATAACAGACGAGTTTAGCAACGACTTTCATGCAAATCTTGGCTCAAGCTATAAATTTGCAAGAAATAAAAACATAAGCGGAGAGTTTTACAACAGCCTCTATCTGCACTCTGGGCTAATAGACGATCTTTTAAGTATCTCAGTTTATGGTAAAAATTTAAACAAGTCAGAGGATAAAATCTCATACGCAAATAGAGAGCAAAAGGATAGAAATTTTGGCACGAAGCTCTTTTTTAGACCAAATGAAAATAACGACATCACGCTTGAGCTTGCAAGAAGCGACGTGAAGTATAAAAGAAGCAAAGGTAAAACTTTAGCCTCTGGCACAAATAATAGCTCAGTAGATCTTGAGCGTATAAAAGGCGATATGATAAATTTAAGCCACGAAGCAAGGCTTGATGATATCTTGCTTCAAAGCTACCTCTCTTACGGCAAGATAAAAGAGATCGCACAACAAAATTTGACGCTAAAAACACTAAATTTTGACACAAAAGGCTCATATTTTACTGATAATAACGCCTTTACTTTAGGACTAAACGCCAAAAAAGAAAAGCTTGATGAAAAGGCAACCACCGCAGACGCTGCAAATGTAAAAAGATATGACGTTTCGCTTTACGGCGAGGATGATTATCACCTTACAAAAGACTTTATCTTAAGCGCTGGGGTTCGTTACAACTACGATGAGAACTATGGCTCGCATGTTTCGCCAAGAATTTATGGCATCTATAGCTTCAATGACTTTTTTGCCCTAAAAGGTGGAGTTAGCACAGGATACGCGACACCTGATATCAAGCAACGCACGCAAGATCTTGCTATGCCGTTTGCTGGAGGGCTTGGAGCACAGCTTGGTAGAAGTGATCTCAAGCCAGAGACAAGCGTGAGCTATGAATTTGGCGGCGTTTATAACGACAATGAAGGCTTTGAAGCGTCGCTAACTGGCTTTTACACAAGCTTTAAAGATATGCTAGGCACAGAGCGTATCTGCACTCCAAGACCTGGCAACCCTTGCACGCATAAAGGCAAAATTTATCGCCGTGGGATTTGGGAGAGTGTAAATGTCGGCAAGGCTGAAATTTACGGAGTTGAACTAACAAATGAGTGGCAAGTCACAAATGCTCTTAGGCTAAATCAAAGCTATGTTTATACAAGATCAAAGCAAAAAGATGGAGCGGAGATCGGCAAAAGCTTAAACAACTATCCGCTTCATACATTTAAATTTGGAGCAAACTACGAGCTAAACAGATGGCTAAATTTCTGGTCTCAGATAAATTATTATGGCAGGAGCAAAGACTCACTTAGCTACGATGATGACATCAGACCTTACGTGATCGCTGATCTTGGCATAAACTACAACGTAACTAAAAATTTCAGCCTAAATCTAAGCGTTTATAACCTCTTTAATGAGTACTTTACGACAAGATCTGGCAGATACGACATCTTGATAGCTGACGGACAAAAGATCGAACTTGGGTTTAATCTAAAGTTTTAAAATGATAAAAATTTTAAAGAAATTTCATCTTATCTTGGCTTTTATCTTTGCCTTGCCGCTTCTTGTGCTTAGCATTAGTGGAGCGATCATCTCGTATCACGATGAGATAATTGATATCTTTAGCAAAGATGAGGTCGTGGCTGGCAAAAAGCCTTTAGAGATAGATGAAATTTTAAAAATTTTTAGCAAAAGTGAGCCAAATTTTAATCTTAGCTACCTAAAGATAAGAGCAGAGGCAAACAAGGCTTACGTCATAAGCGGAACTAGTGAAAATGGCGAGTTTGAGTCGTTTTTTATAGATCCTTACACTGGAGAAATTTCTGGCATTAACAAGGCGGAGAAATTTATAGGGCTGGTTTTAAATTTGCATAAAAACTTAGCCCTCTCTCTTTTTAAAAATGAAAATTTGAGTAAATTTGCAAGCGAGCTAGTGGCACTCTCTACGCTTGCACTGCTGTTTATCTTGATAAGCGGGGCGGCGATATATTTTTGGAGGTTTAGAAGCAGGGTAGGGGAGGCATTTAAACTAAATTTAAAAGCAAAGAAATTTGCGTTTTTGTATTCGCTACACGGCTTTTTAGGTATCTATCTTGGCGTTATTTTAAGTGTGATTTGCATTAGTGGGCTTTACTTTTCTTATGAGAGCTTTGCTAAAGTTATAAATCAAATTTATGGCGAGGAGAAGGTCTTTAAAAAGCCAAATTTTACAAACAAAAATGGCTTTAGTTTAAGCGATGAGCAAAAGGTGGCAAACCTTAAAAAAGCGTATGAAATTTTCATCTCTAAATTTGGCGGTGAGTTTGAGGCTTTAAATTTTATAGCAAATAGCGGCGGCGTCAAATTTATGCTCTTTTACCTGCCAAAGGGGGCTAGTGAGAGAGATGGCGTTAGGCTTTTAGTAGATACTAAAAGCGAGCAAATTTCAAAAAATGCCATGCCAAAGTCATTTGAAATTTATAAATTTATGATTGATCTGCACGCTGGATATATCTTTGGTGAGCTTGGTAAATTTATATTTTGTCTAGCATCATGCGGTGTGGTTTTGCTACTTTTTAGTGGAGGTGCGATTTATTACAAACGGTGTAAAAACTAACTCTTATTTATCTATCTCTTAACTCTTTTTCGTTATCATCTCAAATAAATTTTTTGGAAAAAACATGCAAAAAAAATATAGACCAAATGTAGCAGCTGTCATTTTGTCTAGCTCTTACCCTTTCAAATGCGAAATTTTAGTCGCAAAAAGGGTTGATATGGACGATATCTGGCAGTTTCCTCAAGGTGGTATAGATGAAGGCGAAAGCCCAAAGCAGGCACTAAAAAGGGAGCTCAAAGAGGAGATCGGAACTGATAAATTTGACTTCTTAGAAGAGTATCCTGAGTGGCTTAGCTACGACTTTCCAGCAAATGCGTCAAAGAAATTTTACCCATTTGATGGGCAGACGCAAAAGTACTTTTTAGTTAGGCTTAAAAATGGTGCGAGTATAAATTTAAAGACTGAGCATCCAGAGTTTAGCGAGTATAAATTTGTAGATATCAACAAGGCTTTAGAAGGGATAAACCACTTCAAAAAGCCTATTTATGACAAAGTTTTGAGTTATTTTAAAGAGAAAGGATATTTTTGATGTTAATCGTTCAAAAATTTGGCGGAACTAGCGTAGGCACGCTTGAGCGCATCGAAGCTGTGGCAAACAGGGTCATAGAGACTAAAAACAGCGGCGCAGACGTGGTTGTGGTAGTTTCTGCGATGAGTGGAGTTACAAATCAATTGGTAGAATATAGTGAGTATTTCTCAAAGCACCCAGACGGCGTTGCTACTGATATGCTTTTAAGCTCTGGAGAGCAAGTAACCACCGCACTTTTGACGATTGCGCTTAATGCAAAAGGCTATGCGTGCGTAGGACTAACTGGCGCAATGGCTGGGATAATAACAGATGAAATTCACACAAAAGCTAGGATAGAAAAGATAGACACCACTAGGCTAAAAGCTGAGCTAAAAGCTGGCAGGATCGTTGTAGTAGCAGGCTTTCAAGGCATAGACGATAAAGGTGATATCACGACGCTTGGTAGGGGCGGAAGTGACCTTAGTGCGGTTGCATTAGCTGGCGCGCTCGAAGCTGATCTGTGTGAAATTTTTACCGACGTTGATGGCGTTTATACAACTGATCCAAGGATAGAAAAAAAGGCAAAAAAACTAGAAAAGATAAGCTATGACGAGATGCTTGAGCTTGCCTCTGCTGGGGCAAAAGTGCTTCAAAATCGCTCAGTCGAGCTAGCAAAAAAACTAAATGTCAAACTAATCACAAGAAGCAGTTTTAACCACAACGAAGGTACATTAATAGCAAAGGAAGATAATATGGAAGCGGTTTTAGTAAGCGGTATAGCATTAGATAAAAATCAAGCAAGAGTAACTTTAAGAGGCGTAGTCGATAAGCCTGGCATCGCAGCTGAAATTTTCACAGCTCTAGCTCATCAAAATATAAATGTAGATATGATCATCCAAAACGTAGGACACGATGGCACGACAAATTTAGGCTTTACAGTGCCACAAAACGAGCTTGACCTAGCAAAAGAGACTATGCAAAAGCTCTCAGCTGCAAAACATGTCGAGTATGACGATGCGATCGTGAAAGTCTCAGTTATTGGCGTAGGCATGAAGAGCCACAGCGGCGTAGCATGTCTAGCATTTGAGACGCTTGCAAAAGAGGGGATAAATATCCAGATGATCTCAACAAGCGAGATAAAAATTTCAATGATCGTCGATCAAAAATATGGCGAGCTCGCGGTTCGCGTGCTTCACGATGCGTATAAGTTAGATAAATAATGCAAGATTTTATCCAATGGACGCTTAAAGCTATTCGCGATGAGGGTCCTTTGATGAGCTGGATGGAGGAAAGGCGCGTAGAGTGGACACCTCTGCTTGCTTCTAGGCTTAAATTTTTGCTCGAAGGAAGGGCGTTTATAACAGTAAGCGATGAAGAGCGGAAGTGGTTTGAAATTTATCTTCTAAGAAAGATGAATAGTTCAAAAAGCATTAGACCTTTTTTGCCATTTTTTAGTCTAAGATCACTCTATCCGTCGCTTGATGAGATAGAGACAAATGAACAAAAACAGCTTTTGAAAGATATGCTAAGTCTTGCTTTCCCAAATGGCTACTTATTTTTTTATATCGGAAAGAGCCTTGATAAATGTGCAAATTTGGCTAAAAGTGACGAGAACAGCTATATGTGGCTCTTTGATGAGCAGGCGCAAAATAGCTTCACGCTAAGCTCAAGCGATGAAAATTTGGATATAAAACTGATAAGTCTTTGCAAGCTTTTTGACAAGAGTATCGATGCAGCACTGTTTGCAAAGGTGATACTCTAAATGCTTAATAAAATCGTCATAACAAGCGATTTTGAAAATTTAAAAGCCAAGCTTGAAGCCGAGTTTGGCGTAAATAATCTAAGATTTTTTATAAGCGATGATTTTTTGCTAGAAAATGCAAAAGAGGTCATCGCCGAAGCCTATATCGCCGAAAAAGATGAGAAAATTTTAGTCATAGAGGCGAAGTCTTTTCGCACCGAGGCTCAAAACGCACTTTTAAAGATCATCGAAGAGCCCCCAAGAAACATTAAATTTATAATAGTAACGCAGAGTAAAAATTTGCTTCTACCAACGATAAGATCGAGGATGCTTATAGAAAATAAGCTCACCAAAAAGCCAAAAATGAGTGTGGAGCTAAATTTAAAATCGCTCAGCCTAAAAGAGCTAACAAGCTTTATCGATCAAAAGATAGCAGAGGAGCAGGCGCAAAAATTTGGCAAAAACGAGCTAAAAGAGCTTGTCGGAGCCATCGTGACAAAGGCGGTTGATAGCGGGTATAAATTTAGTGGCGAGGATATGGAGTATTTTTTCTCGCTCATCAAGCTTGCCGATCTAAACGCCAAGTCTCACGCCGTTTTAACGCCACTCTTGCTTACTATATTTGAGAAAGGACGACGTTGAAATTTTATAAGATAAATAACAAAAGCGACTTTGATCAAATTTGCAAGGCCATCTCGCCAAGTCCGGCTGGTGCGAAGCTCATGCAAGAAAAGAGCGAAATAAATTTTATCTTCATTGACGAGATAAAGACCCCAGCGGCAAATATCCTAAAGCAAGACGCACTAAGTGTTGGCGCCGAGCTAGTTACGCATAATGATACGATTTTAGGTCGCGAGAGTCTAAATAAAGCCTTGCTAATGGCGACAAATGCACAGCTTAAACAACTAGCTAAAAAAGAGAAGCTACAAGACTTTGGGCTTAAAAAGCTTGCAGGTTTTTTAGAGACTAAATTTATAAAGCCCACAAAGCCTCTTATAATGGGCGTTGCAAATATAAATTCAGATAGTTTTAACGAGCAAAGCCGCATAAATACGCAAAATGGCATAGCTAAAATCGAAGCGATGATCGAAGCAGGTGCTGACTACATCGATCTTGGCGGCGTTAGCTCAAGGCCAGGGAGCGAGTATTGCGGATGCGAGGAGGAGTTTAGGCGCATAAAAGATATCGTGGAGGAAATTTACAAGCTAAATTTACACGAAAAGGCAAAATTTAGCCTTGATAGCTTTGATGAGTATTGCTTAGAATTTGCGCTAAACCACGGCTTTAAGATGATAAATGACATCACGGCAAACGCAAATTTAGCCCCGCTTGCTGCAAGATACGATGCCCAGTTTTGCATGATGCATATGCAAGGAGATCCAGCTACCATGCAGATTGCGCCAAAGTATAACGACTTAATCGGCGAAATTTCAGACTTTTTTGAGCAAAAGATTGCCCTAGCAAGGGAGCTTGGCGCTAAAAAGATAGTGCTTGACGTTGGCATCGGCTTTGGCAAAACTGCTGAGCAAAATTTACTGCTTATTAAGCATTTGGAGCATTTTTTGAAATTTGACTGCCCGTTGCTAGTCGGCGCTAGCCGCAAATCAGTCATAAATCACTATTATCCAAGCGAGGTTAAGGAGCGCTTGTCAGGCTCGCTTTATCTGCACTTAAAAGCCTTCGAAAATGGCGCGCAAATCATTAGGACGCACGATGTGGCCGAGCACAGACAGCTTTTTAATATGCACGAGGCGATGAGCCAAGCCACGCTTTGGTAGGGCGCTTGGCTAAAAAAGAGGCTAGATGAAAAATTTATTGCCGCCGCCTTGGATCAAATTTCCAAGTATAGATCCATTTTCCATCGGCTGGAGGATGGGCGCTGGCGAGGATTATAGGTTTAAATTTAATGACTGGCTAAAAACACTCAGCCAAGATGAACGTAGCGAGTATCAGCAACTCTTTGCTGAGCCTGCGACGTGGCGTGGCTACTGGAATGAGAGGCTTAGTGGTGATGAGAACACGCTTTTTACTTATAATGATTTCGTGCTAGATCTTTGGGAGCGTGAGCCAAGATATGATCTAGCGTGGCTAAAAAAGCGCTACAACGCTGGCAAGGCGGATAAATTTCTATTTTTTTGGGGTCATCAAAAGAGTGCAGGCATAAGTGCTAGCTGTCTAAGCCAGTGGTACGCTGCTAGCTTTTGGCAAGATGAGGTTCATTACGTTTGTGCCGAGCAATATATGATGGCTAAAAAGGCTGAGTGTTTTGGCGATAAAGAGGCGTTGGAGCAAATTTTATCTGCCAAAGATCCAGCGCAGATGAAGGCGCTTGGTAGGCAGGTGCGTGGCTTTGACGCTAAGGTCTGGGACGAGATAAAATTTAGCGTTGTGTTAAATGCGAGCTATTTAAAATTTAGCCAAAATGCCAAGCTGCGAGAGTTTTTGCTCTCGACAAAGGATAAAATTTTGGTTGAGGCAAGCCCTGTTGATAAAATTTGGGGCATAGGAATGAGCGCAAGCGATGAAAATGCGCACAATCCTATGAAGTGGCGTGGGCAAAATTTGCTCGGCTTTTCGTTGATGAGGGCTAGAGACGAGATAGCTAATGTCTATAAAAACGTCCATTTATGCGATGAAAATGAGCTAAATTTGGATCATTTATAAAGTATGTTTAAGATAAAATGCGGTGTAAATTTGGAGCGAAAATGACAAAACAAGAGTACGAACGAGCGATAGATACGCTAAATGCGTGGGCAAAGGCCTACTACGACGAGGACGAGCCACTTGCAAGCGACGAGGAGTATGACGCGCTATATCACGCGGTTTTGGCTTTTGAACAGGCAAACCCAAGTGAAATTTCGCTATTTTCGCCGACTAAGCGAGTGGGCGGAGGCGTAAAAGAGGGCTTTAGCAAGGCAAGCCACATAAAGCGCATGTGGAGCATGGAGGATATCTTTAGCCTTGGCGAACTTGATGCGTGGCTAAAACGCGGCGAGAAGGAAAATTTGACCTTTGTCGCTGAGCCAAAATTTGACGGAGCGAGCCTAAATTTACTCTACGAAAATGGCGTTTTAGTAAGAGCGATAACAAGAGGCGATGGCATTACAGGCGAGGACGTGACGCAAAATGCAAGGACTATTAGCTCGGTGCCAAAGAGCATTAGCTACAAAGGGCTAATCGAAATCAGGGGCGAAGTCGTCATAAGAAAAGATGACTTTGAACTACTAAACGCAGAGCGCGCAAAAGAGGGCGAGGCGCCACTTTCAAACCCTAGAAATGCAGCCGCTGGCAGTCTAAGACAGCTTGATAGCGCGATTACTGCTAAAAGAAAGCTACTTTTCATACCTTGGGGCGTGGGCGAGCAGAGTCTTGGGCTAAAAGATCACAGCGAGGTGATGAAATTTGTGCGTGATCTTGGCTTTGAGAGGGATGAATTTTTCAAAATTTTAAAAAAAGATGAGCTTGAGGCTGCTTATAACGAGCTACTAGCTAGCCGCGAGGCAAAAAGCGTGATGATGGATGGCATGGTGATACGAGTAAATGATCTTGCACGCTGTGAAGAGCTAGGCTACACGGTCAAATTTCCAAAATTTATGGTGGCGTTTAAATTTCCAGCCATTGAAAAGGTGACTAGGCTAAGAGATGTCGCGCTTCAAGTTGGCAGAAGCGGCGTAGTAACGCCTGTTGGCGTGCTTGATGAGGTAAATATAGATGGCGCAAATGTAAAATCCGCCACCCTTCATAACTTTGACGAGATAGAGCGCCTTGGCGTCATGAAAAACGACTACATCGGCATCATCCGCTCAGGAGATGTGATACCAAAGATCACAAAGGTCTTTAAAGATAGGAGAGATGGCAGCGAGCAAGCGATTGATAGGCCTAAATTTTGCCCAGTTTGCGGCTCACACCTGCTTGATGAAGGGGTCTTTGTAAAGTGTCAAAATTTAAGCTGCAGGGCAAGAGTGGTGGGCTCAATAATTCACTACGCATCGAAAAAATGCCTAAATATAGACGGTCTTGGCGATGCGATCGTAAATTTGCTGTTTGACAAGGGGCTGATCGCTTGCATAAAAGATATCTACAGCCTTAAATTTGATGATCTTATGGCACTTGAGGGCTTTAAAGAGAAAAAGGTAAATAACCTTTTAAATGCGATCGAAGCTAGCAAAGGAGCGGAGCTATCGCGCTTTATCACGGGTCTTGGCTGCGAGCACATAGGCGAGGTGGCGGCTAAAAAGCTAGCAAGTAGCTTTGGGCTGGGCTGGCTTGATGCTAGTTTTGCTGAGCTTGTCTCGCTTGAGGGCTTTGGCGCGGAGATGGCAAATAGCTTAACCGACTTTGCCGAGGTAAATAGAGATGAAATTTTAGCTCTTAGTCAGATCGTGCAACCAAGCGTGACGCAGGTGCAGAGCATCTCAAATGCGCTAAGTGGCAAGACGGTCGTTATAACTGGCACGCTAAGTCGCCCAAGAGATGAGATAAAGGCTGAGCTTGAGAGTTTTGGTGCAAAGGTTTCTGGCTCAGTTTCTAAAAAAACGGACTTTGTCCTAGCTGGCGAGGAGGCTGGCAGTAAGCTAGAAAAAGCAAACGAGCTAGGCGTGCTGGTGATCGACGAGAGCGAATATGAGAGGTTAAAACTTGAGGTTTGATAACTACGTCGCAAGCGTTTTAAATATAAGTAGAAACAAGGCTAGCGAGCTAATAAAATCAGGCAAAGTGCTAACAAATGGCGAAATTTGCACCAAGGTTTCAAGCGAGGTTAGCGAGGCTAAAATTTCGCTACTTGATGAAATTTACGTTGGGCGAGGCGCGCTTAAGCTAAAAAGCTTTTTGGAGGCGATGAAATTTGACCTAGCTGACAAAAACGCACTTGATATCGGCAGCTCAACTGGCGGCTTTATGCAAATTTTGCTTGAGCGTGGCGTAAAGAGCGTGACTGGCGTCGATGTGGGCACTGATCAGCTAGATGCTAGCCTAAGAAGCGATGAGCGAGTGAAAATTTATGAGAAAACTGATGTCAGGGAGTTTGCTAAAACGCATCAAAATAAATTTGATCTAATAACCTGCGACGTGAGCTTTATCTCTTTGGCTGAAATTTTACCTGCAATTTGCGAGCTAGCAAGCGAAAATTCGCTCATCATAACGCTTTTTAAACCGCAGTTTGAAGTGGGCGTTGGCGTAAAACGCAACAAAAAAGGCGTTGTCACCGACACTAAGGCTGTAAATTTAGCGATGAAGCGCTTTGAAGTGCTAGCAAGCAGCTTGAAATTTGAACTGATAGCTTGCAAAGAGTGCGAAGTCAAGGGAAAGGAAGGAAATGCCGAATTTTTCTACGCTTTTAACAAAAGATAACATCACTGCCGTTGCGATCGGGCACTTTGACGGCGTGCATAGGGGGCACAAGCAACTTCTAAAACAGCTTGGCGAGTTTGGCGGGCTTGTCGTCATCGATAAAAATAAGGCAAACATCACGCCAAAGCTAAAGCGAGCCGAGTACTCAAACTATCCTTGCTTCTTGTATGATTTTGAGAGTATAAAAGGGCTTAGCGGCGAGGAATTTATCGCACTTTTGAAGAGGGATTTTAAAAATTTAAAAAAGATCGTTGTTGGATTTGATTTTAGATTTGGCAGAAACAGAGCGTGGGACAAACACGATTTGAAAAGGATTTTTGATGGCGGGGTAGTCGTCGTTGATGAGGTTTGCTATGACGGCATGGGTGTGCATAGCTCATCAATCAGAGAGCTGATACGCCAAGGCAACATCGATGAGGCAAACAGGCTAATAGGCAGGGAGTACTCGATCGAGGGCAACGTGATAAAAGGGCAGGGTATCGGCGCAAAAGAGCTGGTTGCTACGCTAAATTTAGATATAAAAAGTTATCTTTTGCCGCGCGAGGGCGTCTATGCGACAAGAACGAGGATGGGTTCATACACCTATGGCTCGGTCACTTTTATAGGCAACAGGCTTAGTACGGATGGAAATTTTAGCGTCGAGACGCACATCCTAGACGAGGTCGCGCCAAAGGTGACGAAGCACGTTGCCGTTTGCTTCATAAAACGTTTGCGCGATAATAAGAAATTTAATAATCTTAGCGAGCTAAAAGAGCAGATAAAACGCGATATAAACGAGGCTAGGCAGTGTGTGGGCGTGTGCGATCTCTTTTTTGGAGAGACGATGAGATACTTTGATGGATACGGAGCTGGTATATGAGAGATGAAATTTTTAAAGAGCCTATAAACAAGCAGTTTGAATTTGATGACTTTGTGGCGAGCGTTTTTGATGATATGATCTCGCGTTCAGTGCCATTTTACGACGTTAGTTCAAATTTAAATGCAAAGTTGCTTGCTAAAATTTTGCCAAAATCAGCAAAAGTGTGCGACCTCGGCTGCTCTACGGCAAATAGCCTACTTTTGCTAAACAACCTAAGAAACGACCTCGTGCTAAGCGGCGTGGATAACTCTGAGGCGATGCTTGCAAATGCAAAAAACAAGGCAAAGGCTTATGGGGCTGATATTGAATTTATCTTAGATGACATCTTAGAGTGCGAGCTAGAGGGCTTTGACGCTGTTTTGGCAAACTACACTTTGCAGTTTATCAGACCGCCAAAAAGGGCTGATCTTGTGCAAAAAATTTGTAACGGACTAAATGAAAATGGCGTCTTTTTATTTAGTGAAAAGATCATCTTTGAAGATAAAAAGCTTACTAAAAGCGTCATAGAAATTTACGAGGACTACAAGCAGGCGCAAGGCTACTCACGCTACGAGATCGCCCAAAAAAGAGAGGCGCTTGAAAATGTGCTGGTGCCATACACTGAAGAAGAAAATAGAAACTTAGCCCTAAATGCTGGCTTTAAGCGTGTCGAGAGCACGTTTAAATGGGGAAATTTCATGAGCTTTTTGGCGTTTAAGTAAATTTAAAATATCTGCTTTTGTATTTAAATATAAAATTTAATCATAAACATTGAATTTAAAATTTAGATTTTGCTTTGCAATGTCAGCATTTTTGGATAATGAAATTTAATAGTAAAGAAATTTAGCGGGAGTTACCCGCTAAATTTACTCATTTATCGCTGCATTTCCGTGGTGGTGGAAGTCATCGTAGATGATCTTTGAAGTTTGGAATTTCTCGCGTTTTAGCTCGCGAACTCGTAAAAATTCCTCTTCATCGATCTTTTTGATCTGGATAGCTGCTTTAAATGTCGGAGTCTTACTGATGTAGTCCCAACCGCTGCTTGTTAGCTCGTTGCAAGAGCTCTCCCAGTAGTGGAAAGTCATCTGAATTATGCCATCAGGCACGATGTCTGTTACTTCAGCTTTTACGACGATGTAGCCGTATCTACTCCAAGCTTTGATAAAGTCGCCTTGTTTTAGTCCGTATCTCTCTGCAAGCGCTGGGCTCATCTCAGCGATAGGTCCGATGCTATCTCCGCCCTCTTCGATGGCACGTGAGCGTCTTGTCATAGTGCCAACTGTGTATTGATAAACTTTTCTTGTAGTTAAAAGCTGTATCGGATACTCAGCGTCAGTCTTCTCATCGACTGAACCAGCCATGATAGGATACTCAGGTGACATATTCATCTTCTTAGCAAACTCAAGTTTTGCACTCTCGATCTCATCAGCTTTATCCACAAATAAGCATGGCACAAAGCGACCTTTGCCATCAGGGGTAAAGAATTTCTTATCAAGATAGAGACTTTGACCACCCATATCATCTTCAGTTGGGCATGGCCAGTGAAGTCCGTGATATTTTTTAAGTCTATAATAGCTCATACCGCCGTAGCGTCTAGGGTCGCATTTTCTAACTTCTTCCCAAATCTCTTCAGGTGAGTTGAAGTTAAAGCCCTCAGTTGCGCCCAAACGACGTGCGATCTCGCAAACGATCCACCAGTCTTGTCTAGCATCTCCTGGAGGTGTGATGACAGCTTCGTTGTGCTGGACACGGCGCTCTGCGTTTGTGTAAAGACCCTCTTTTTCGCTACTTGCAACGCCAGGGAGAACGACGTCAGCTTTTAGTGAAGTCTCAGTTAAAAATAGATCTTGAACCACGTAGAAATCGACATTTGCGATGCCTTTTAAGAAGTGGTTTGTATTTGGCTCAGAGATGACTGGGTTTTCGCCGATAGTCCAGAAGAAATGCACTCTGCCATCAAGTATTGCATCAGGCACTTCAGTTTTATGGATACCTATCTTTGAGTTTAAAAATCCAGGTTCTAGGTGCCACATTTTCTCAAACCAAGCTCTTTGCTCTGGATCGGTTACTGAGCCAAGATTTGGGAATATGTTTGGTAAAACGCCCATGTCGCAGCAGCCTTGAACGTTCTCTTGACCTCTAAGCGGCAAGTCGCCTGTGCCAAGCTCGCAGATATTGCCAGTGATCAAGAATAAATTTGATACGTCGCAAACTCCGCCAACACCGTGGTTGAAGTGAGTTACACCCATGCCGTGAGTGATGACGGCTGGTTTTGTGGTGGCATACATTCTAGCAGCTGCTCTGATATCCTCTGGATTTAGCCTTGTGTATTTAGCTACAACCTCTGGAGCATAGTCTTTGACAGCTTCTTTGACATACTCGATGCCTATTGTGTGATCTCTTACAAATTCCTCATTTACAAGGCCTTCTTCGATGATAGTGTAAAGAAGTGCGTTGATAACAGGGATGTTGTGCTCTGGCTCTAGTTGTAAGTGGATGTCTGCTCTACTTGCAAACTCAGTCTTTATAGGGTCGATAACGATCAGTTTTGCACCGCGGTTTAGCGCTCTTTGGATGTGCATAGCTGCGATTGGGTGACCATTTTCTGGGTTTGAGCCTATCATTAATATACAGTTACTATAAGTGCCAATCTCTGTAAAGCTATTTGTGGCAGCTCCGTTTCCGATTGTTTTAGCAAGTCCTGCTACTGTCGGAGCGTGTCAAATTCTAGCGCAGTGATCGACGTTATTTGTGCCAATTACAGCGCGCATTAGCTTTTGAGCGACGTAGTTGTCCTCAAGTGTACAGCGTGCTGAGAAGTTACCTGCTAGTGAGTCAGGGCCGTATTTCTCTTTTGCCTCTTTCATTTTTTCTACGACAAGGTCAAGTGCCTCGTCCCAGCTGGCCTCTTCAAATTCACCATCCTTTGAAAAGACCCCATTTTTCTTTCTAATAAGTGGCTTTGTAAGTCTGTCCGGACTTGCAACGTAGTCCCAGCCATAAAAGCCTTTTAAACATAAATTTCCTTGATTGACTGGATTGTCTTCGACGCCAGTAGCGGCACGAACGACGTTGTTTTCCACGTGCAAGGTTACTTGACAGCCTGTCCCGCAATAAGGACAGATGACTTTGCCTTCTTTCATCACTTTCTCCTTCTAATTATGCATTTTCTGCATATTTATTTTGAGTAATATTACTAGCGCAAAACTTAATCTTTTATGAAAAATTCTTTATTTAAAAAATAAATTTTAATTTTAAGTTATATTTTATATAAAATTTAAAAAGCCGAATATATAGGAATTTAAAAAATATGCTAAATTTGCATGAATTTCTAAAATTTATCAAATGAAAAGTAAATTGTGTAAATTTGATATAGAAGCTAAAATTATTAAATTAATTTTATATATTTACGAAAAAGTGAAATTTAAATGAAAGGAAGTTGTAAATTTAAAATAGTGGAAAATTTAAATGGAGAGCAGGTCGCTCTCCGTGGGATTATTTATCTCTTAAGCCAAGCTCAGAGATTAGTTTTGAATATGTAGTGTAGTCTTTGTTTTTAAGATACTTTAAAAGTCTTTTTCTTTGACCAACTAGTTTCAAAAGACCTAAACGTGATGAAAAGTCTTTTTTGAAAATTTTAAGGTGTTCTGTAAGTTCAGTTATTCTAGCTGTTAAAAGAGCTATTTGAACTTCTGGAGAGCCTGTATCTCCCTCTTTTCTAGCGAATTTCGCAACTATTTGAGCTTTTTTAGCCGAATCCAAAGCCATGATGACCTCCTGATTGGTGAATTTTGGAAGAGCGATTATAGCATTTAAAACATAAAGTTAGATAAAATTACGCTTTTTAAAAATTAATGAAAAATGCAGTAAAAATTTAATAAAATTAGGGCTATTTAAAGAGTTAAGGAAGATAAATGCTTTTTACAAAGGCAAGCGAATACGCTCTACTTTCGCTTATTTTAATATCTCAAAAATCATCGCCAGTTGATGTTGATACGATCTCAAATGAGCTTAAAATTTCAAAAAGTTTTCTGGCAAAAATTTTACAAAATTTAGCAAAAGATGGAGTTTTGAAGTCATTTAAAGGAGCAAATGGCGGTTTTGCACTAAACGGCGAACCTGAAAATTTAAGCATAAAAAAGATAATCGAATGCGCCGAAAAGCGCGAACTAAGCGTCTTTGAGTGCTCATCTTCAGCGCTGGGTTGCCCATCAAACAAAGCCTCAAGCTGTCAAATTTGGTCGATGTTTAGCGGCCTTCAAGGCAAGATCGACGAGATGCTTGACGCGATAAAACTAAGTGACATCGTTAAGAAGTAAAGTTGGCAAAGCAAAAAAATAATATCTTGACTCTTGTCGCACCGTTTCTTGCGCCAATTGTCAAATTTAAAAGTCTTAGCATCGTTGGCATCATCGTTGCCATCCTTGCTATCATCATCGTGCCGCTTCCAAGCGCGGTGCTTGACTTTTTCTTGGCATTTTCGATCTCGATTTCAGTGCTTATTATTTTGATATCTATTTACGTGCCAAAGCCGACTGACCTTAGCACGTTTCCGACGCTCATTCTCATTATCACGCTTTTTCGCCTATCGCTAAACATAGCAACTACGCGTATGATCTTAAGCGAGGGTCACAACGGCCCAGAAGCGGTCAGTGAGATCATCTCAAGCTTTGGAAATTTCGTCGTTGGTGGCAACTTTGTCATCGGCACCATCGTATTTTGTATCTTGGTGCTCATAAATTTCATGGTCGTAACAAAGGGCTCAACCCGCGTGAGTGAGGTGCAAGCTCGTTTTACACTTGATGCGATGCCTGGTAAGCAAATGGCGATAGATGCGGACCTAAACGCAGGTTTGATTGATGAAAAAACGGCGCGCGAAAGACGTCAAGCCATCATCGGCGAGGCAAATTTCTACGGCGCGATGGATGGTTCGTCTAAATTTATAAAAGGTGACGCCGTCGCTGGCATCATCATCACTATAATTAACATCATCGGCGGCTTTGCTATCGGCTCGTTTCAACACGGCCTTGATATGGCGACATCGGCTCAGTACTATACGATCCTAACTATCGGCGATGGCCTTGTGAGCCAGATCCCAGGACTTATCACTTCAACAGCGACTGCTATCATCATCACAAGGGCTAGCAAAGATGACGAGGATTTTGCAGAAGGCACGCTAAATCAGCTATTAGGCGACTATAAAACCTTGCTGATAGTGGGCTTCATACTATTTATGTTTGCCCTTGTGCCAGGACTTCCAACCCTATCTCTTGGCTTTATCGCGCTGCTATTTTTGGGGCTTGGCTACATCATCAAGCAGACAAAAGATGGCGGGCTAAATTTAAACCTTGCACCAAAAGAGAAAACTGCTTCTAAAAAAGCTGGAGCCGCTACGCCAAGTGGGGCAGGGGCGGCAGCTGCGAGTGGTGGGGCTGCTAAGGCACCAAAGAAGAGCGACGAAGAGATCGCAAGAGAAGAAGAGACAAAGATAAATGACATCTTAAAGCTTGAAATTTTAGAGCTTGACCTAGGATATGGACTACTAAAGCTAGCTGATGTGGATCTAATAGAGAGAATTCGCGCTATGAGGCGAAATATCGCTTCAAGTCTTGGCTTTTTGATGCCAAAGATAAGGATCCGCGACAACCTCCAACTACCACCAAACGAGTACCGCTTCAAGCTAAAAGGCATCGTGATCGGTCAGGGCGAAATTTATGCGGATAAATTTCTAGCGATGGATAGTGGTTTAGTTAGCGAGGATATCGAGGGGATTCCCACAAAGGAGCCAGCTTTTGGGCTAGACGCTCTTTGGATCGATGCTAGCGTCAAAGAGGACGCCATACTTAGTGGCTACACGATAGTTGATCCTGCAAGCGTCATCTCAACGCACATGAGCGAGCTTATCAAGCAAAATGCAGCCGAGCTTCTAACTCGCCAAGAGACGCAAAATTTACTAGATAAACTAAAGATCGACTACCCAGTAGTGGTCGAGGATACGTTAAGGATCGCACCTATAAATTTGATCCAAAAGGTCTTAAAAACGCTGCTTAAAGACAATATTCCGATCAAAGACCTGCTTAGCATACTTGAAGCCATTAGTGACATCGCCGAGGTTAGTAAAAATTTAGACATGATCATCGAGCACGTGCGTGCAGCGCTTTCGCGTGTCATCACTTCGCTTTATGTAGATGAAAAGGGACAGCTAAATTTCTACATCCTAGACACCGCCGCACAGCAAAAGCTTATGGATGCGGTGCAGTATAAAGACGGCGCCTATCACCTGATGATAAACGTGGCGCAGACATCATCTATCGTGCAAGCACTTAGGCGTGAAAAAGAGAAGCGGCCAATGAGCCAACACGGAGAAATGGTGCTTTGCGTGGAGCCAAGCTTGCGCAAATTTATAGCAAATATCTGCGCAAATTTTGCCATCGATATAGTGGTGCTAAGCTTTGCTGAGATCTCGGCAAATACGCCATTTGAAACAGTTGGCGTCATAGAAATAGAAAATTTATAAAGGAAAAAGATGAAAATTTATCACCTCTCACACACCGATCTTGACGGATACGGCGCGCAATACATAACAAATTTTTACTTCAAAGATGTGAAATTTCTAAACTCAAACTACGGCAGAGAGATAGATGATAAATTTGCTCAAATTCTATCTGAGATAGATGCCTCAAACGATGATAAAAACGTCATTTTAATCACCGATCTAAATTTAACTCCGGCTCAGTGCGAGAGCTTTGAGGAGATGATAGAGGGCAAAAATATAAAGCTATTTTTGCTAGATCATCACCAAAGCGGTGCCGAGTGCGCGAGCGCTTACTCATGGTACTTTTTAGATAGCTCAAGGTGCGCTACAAAGATCACTTACGACTTTTTTGCGGGAATTTTTGGCAAAAACAAGGAGTTTGAAATTTTTAGTGACGTCGTAAATGCCGTGGATATCTGGCTAAAAGATGATAAAAATTTCGAGATGGGCAAGGTCTGCTTGGGGCTTGTGGCAAACGCTAAAGAGATAAATAAGGTGATGTTTGAAGCTGAAAACAACCTCTATATGGATCATATCTTAAAAGAAGCTAGCAAATTTTTTAACGAGAAAAACGACTACATAGGCCTTGACATGCAGGTGCATGCTATAAAGAAGTCATTTTTCAAAGAGGATAAAGACGATACGCTAAGCAATCTAATCTCAAACTACGTCGTAAAAAAACTTAGTGAAAATAAAGAGAAATTTAGCATAAGCTATAAAGATCATAAAGGAATTTTAACCTACAATGTCGGCAATGTTTCTGTTATCGGCAACGATTTTTTGGTGGCAAATCCTGAATTTGACTTCTTTATCGACGTGACAAATAAAAAAACGCTAAGCTTTCGTGCAAATGGCAAGCTAGACGTTAGCGCCATGGCAAAACACCTAGTTGGTGGCGGCGGACACGTCAATGCTAGCGGCGGGCTGTTTGCAAATTTCAAAGATGGCTTTAGCTATGAGCCGATCAAGGCACAGATAGTTGATCTAATAACTAAAAAAACACAGGAGGAGATATGAAAGAAGAAGAGGTAAGCGTAGAGGAGCTTAGCTACGAGCTTAGCATGGTGCTTGAGGCGATGTTTTACTATGCTGGCGTGAAAAAAGATAAGCTTGAAGAGGCGGCAAATCTCTATGTAGAGTGCATCGACGATGCGCTAGAAAACTCTGACGCTAGCGGTAGCGACGAAGTCATAGAGATAGTTGAATATATGAAAAAACACCATTCAAAGTTATTTAAATAAGGAGAAAATATGAAGAAAATTTTAGTTTTAGCGGCGGCACTTTTTGCGTTAAATGCTATGGCAAATGAAAATTTAGACAAGGCAAATGAGCTTTATGCAAAGAAAAATTTTAACGAGGCCTATCTTGCTTTTAACAAAGCTTGCGGCGAAGGCGAGAAAAAGGCTTGCACGATGAATGCGATCATGCTATTTAACGGTGATGGCGTGGCAAAAGATAGAGCTCAGGCTGAGAAAATTTTTACAAAAATGTGCGACGAAAATGAGGGCATGGCCTGCGAAAAACTAGGCGAAATGACAGCTTATGGCCTCATAAAAGACAAAGATGATAATGAAGCAAAAAGCGAAGAGAAGGCAAAAGCTTTGTTTAAAAAAGCTTGCGACAACGGCTACAAACCAGCTTGTGACTTTGTAACAAAATAGATCAAAAAGGGCTTAAAATGGGCTACAAACATAAAGATTTGATAGGAACTAGAGAGCTTAGCAAGGAAGAAATTTTATATTTTCTAGAGGCGGCGAAAGAGTTTAAGGAGCTAAATTTAAGCCAAGTGAAAAAAAATGACTACCTTCGTGGAAAGACCACGATCAACGCATTTTATGAAAACTCGACAAGAACTAGAACATCCTTTGAGATCGCAGCAAAGAGGCTTGGAGCTGATACGATAAATTTCAGCTCGTCAAGCTCTAGTGTGACAAAGGGCGAGAGCCTAAATGACACGATGAATAACATGGCTGCGATGAGAACTGATATCATTGTGCTTCGTCACCCAAGCTCTGGAGCGGCAAAATTTGCAGCTGACAGGACAGAAGCTAGCGTCGTAAATGCAGGGGACGGCACAAATGAGCACCCAAGCCAAGCTTTGCTTGATCTTTTCACACTAAGAGAGCATGGCAAAATTTTGGATAAAAACCTAAACGTGGCTATCATCGGTGACATCGCTAGAAGCCGCGTGGCAAGGTCTGACATCTGGGCAATGAAGAAATTTGGCATAAATTTAAAGCTCTTTGCGCCAAGGATGATGATGCCAAAAGATGCTGAGGTCTTTGAATCTCAAATTTGCAAAAATATGGAGGAGGCTTGCGAGGGTAGCGACGTCATCATCATGCTTCGCATCCAACTAGAGCGTGGCGGTGCGGACGTGGCATTTCCAAGCTCGAGAGAGTACTCGAAATTCTTTGGACTAAATAAAAATAGGATAAAACTAGCAAAGCCTGATGCGATCGTGCTGCACCCAGGACCGATAAACAGGGGTGTGGAGCTAAACTCAGACGTGGCTGATGGCACGCACTCAGTCATACTAAATCAAGTTGAAAACGGCGTTGCTATAAGAATGGCGATACTAAATACGCTTGCAAAAAATAGGGGCTAACGATGAAAATAGCAATAATTAACGGCACTATCGTAAATAGCGACGAGAAATTTAAGGCAAATATCCTAATAGAAAACGGCAAAATAGCCAAAATCGGAAGTGAGAAATTTGAGGCTGATAAGGTCATAGACGCTACAAATAAGCTTGTCATGCCAGGACTTATCGACATGCACGTGCATTTTCGAGATCCTGGTCAAGAGTATAAAGATGACATCATTTCAGGCTCGCAGGCGGCCGTGGCTGGAGGAGTGACCACATGCCTTTGCATGGCTAACACAAACCCAGTAAATGACAATGCCTCGATCACAAGAGCGATGATAGAAAAGGCTAAAAACTGCGGACTGATCGATCTTTTACCGATTGCAGCCATTAGCAAAGGGCTTGGTGGCAACGAGATCGTTGAAATGGGTGACCTTATAGAAGCTGGTGCAGTTGCATTTAGCGACGACGGCCTACCAGTGACTAGCTCAAGCGTGATGAGAGCGGCACTTGAGTACTCAAGCATGTTTGGCAGCTTTTGTATAAGCCACTCAGAGGACTGCTCGCTTTGCAGGCAGGGCGTCATGCACGAGGGTAAGGTCTCGGCCATACTTGGACTTCGCGGCATGGCGAGAGAGAAAGAGGAGATCGCAGTGAGCCGTGATATGTTGCTCGCAAAACTCACCAAAGCGCACATCCACATCGCTCACGTAAGCTCGGAGTACTCGCTAAAGATCATCGAAATGGGCAAAAAAGAGGGCATAAACATCACTTGCGAAGCCACACCGCACCATTTTAGCTTTAGCGACGATGAAATTTTGAAAAATGCCTACGATACAAATTTCAAAATGTCGCCGCCACTTCGTGAGATAAGCGACGTAAAAGCGGTAAGAGAGGCGCTAAAAAGCGGACTAATAGACGTTATCGCCACCGATCATGCCCCACACCATACAGACGAAAAGATAGTGGAATTTGACAAGGCACCATTTGGTATCATCGGACTTCAAACCCTTGTGCCACTCACTCTTAAGCTCGTAAATGAGGGCGTTATAAGCTTAGAGCGCATGGTGGAGCTAACATCTACAAATGCGGCTAAGATGCTAAATTTAAAAGATAAGGGCAGGCTTGCTGAGGGCATGCTAGCTGACATCACGGTGATAGACCCTGAGATCGAGTACATTTATGATGAAAAGATAAACCGCTCAAAATCGGTAAATTCTCCACTCTTTGGCAAAAAGCTAAAAGGCGCAGCGACTACTACTATAAAAAGTGGCAAGATCGTTTATGAGTTTGGTAAATAGTCTAAATTTGCTCGCGTTTGCGGGCAAATTTGCTTTAGATGCTTTGAGATATAAAATTTGCTAGAAATTTCTAGCAAATTTTACTTTTTTATGAGTTATATTTTTTAACAATACCGCGAACTACTTTTTCTATAAAAAGTGCAGATGCAACTTCGCAGTGCTCTCTTGTAGAGTGAGGTGAGTAGATATTTGGTCCAATAGAACATGCACTAAGACCTGCTTTTTTCTCCAAAAGCACTCCACACTCAAGTCCAGCATGCACAGCTGTTATCCTTGCATTTGGCTTATAAATTTTAAGCTCTTCTAAGATATCGTTTGCAAATTTATCATTTATTGGTTTCCAAGCTGGATTTCTATCTTTTGAAATGACGTTAAAGCCAACCGCTTTTGCAAGCTCTGAAATTTCAAATTCCATTCTATTTAGGCCGTCTTTGCTCATTGACCTTGCGAAAAACTCCACTTCAAGCGTGCCGTCGTCTTTGATCTTTGCAAGTGAGAGATTGACGCTATCTTGTGGTATGCCTAGCTCGCAGTTATAGGCTCTTACGCCTTGTGAAAATGAGTTAATTAAAGCTAAAATTTTCTCGCCGTTTTCTAAAATTTCATCCCCCGTGCCAAGCTTTTTCACGCTTAAATTCTCACACTCACTCTTTAGCTCTTTATCGCTTAAAACCAGTGCAGTTGCGCCGCTTGGGATAGAGTTGCTTCGCTCCCCACCTTCAAATTTAACAAGCTTACAGCCATTTTTAGTAACAAATGCCGCTAAAACCTTGATCGCATTTGGGATATTTTTATGTATCTCGTTGCCAGAGTGTCCGCCAGGAAGTCCGCTCACTTTTACCTCATAAAGCGTGCTCTCTTTTGTTTTTTTGCTATTAAGCGCTATAGTGGCAAATAAATTTACACCGCCAGCGCAGCCGATAGTTACGCGGTCGTCCTCTTCGCTGTCTAAATTTAAAAGCTTATCGGCTTTTAGATCACCGCTAAAGCCAGCAGCTCCGACCATGCCGACCTCTTCGTTGTTTGTAAAGAGGCACTCTATGTCGTCAAATTCACTTATCATCTGCATCATGATAGCCACGCCTATGCCGTTATCGGCACCTAAAGATGAGTTTTTAGCCCTCATGTAGCCATCATCGCCATAAACTATCTCGATCTTTGGCGCGTCGCCCATGCAGACCATATCATAGTGGCTTTGCAAGCAAATTTTTGGCTTGCCTTTAAATGCATGAACGTTGCCAAAACTATCGACCACGACTTCACAGCCCTTATCTTTTGCATAGCTAGCCAGAAAATCACGCATCTTATCAGTCTCATAACTGCAGTGCGGTATCGTCGCAAGTGTTTCAAATTTCGCTAAAACTTCGCTCTTTGACATATTTGCCTCCTTTAAATTTATTTTATCTCGCCCTTATAGCCAGTCGCATCGACCGCCTTTAAAAGCTCTTTTTCATCGACCTTGTCATCTGCTATAACGACAGCTTTTCGCTCTTTTAGCGATACATCTGCCTTTTTTACGCCCTCAACGCTAAGTGCGGCCTTTCTAACAATCGCTGTGCAAAGCGGACAGTGCATGCTAGGCACTGAAATTTCTATCTTTTTATCAGCGTAGCTTGTAGCCACCAAAAGGGCTAAAACTAAAATTTTATGCATAAATTTCTCCTAAAAGCTCCGGATATGTAAGGAGTAAAAGTAGTATCACTCCAAAAAGTATATATATAAGTATCCATTTTTTCTTTTTATAGCTTAGGTTGCAGCTTTTTGGCTTGTAAAATAAAGCCACACCTGAGATCACAAAGCAAATGACGGCCACGACGCTTAAAGGGACGCGGTACTCGTATAAATTTTGTGTCCAAGATAGAAAAGAAAAAGATGTGCCAAAAAGCAAGAAAAGAAGTGCCGGCAAGCAGCACAAGGTAGCGCCGATAGCACTACCTATGGATGTTAGTATCAGCCAAAAGGCTCTCATTTTAGCTCTGTTGAGACGTAGTCGTAGCTAAATTCTTTTGGCGAATAGTAGTTTTGTGTGTTGCCATCAACTTCAGCGTATGGATAGCCAAAGTTGTTTAGCGGAGTTTGCTCTGGGGTTGGCTTTAAGATAAAGTCGCGTCCGTAGTTAAAGCCTATCCAGCACATCTCCCAGTTGCCAAAGCAATAATCCCTAACAGCTTTGATCTTTGCGTCGTCGTTTGTTAATTTCTCGCCCAGTCTCACCTTTGTAACGTCAGCTGGATCAACCGGTATCCAACCATAGCCTTTTAAGTAAAACTCAGCCCTGCAGTGCTGTCCGCCTGAAATTTTAGCCACGCCGTCTTTTGCGCTACCCATCTGATCTGAAAATCTAGACTGGCCAACCCTGATACCAAAAATCTCTCTTGCAGGGATACCAACTGATCTGCAAAGTCCCACAAAAACTGAGTTTATGTCGGTGCATTTGCCAACTAGTTTGCCACTTTCTAGTATCGCTTTAACGTCGCCTGTGCCACATCCAAGGATGCTGTTATCGCGCTGCATAGTGTTTGCAACCCACGTATAGATCGCTTTTGCACGCTCCAAATCGCCTTTAGTATTGCCGATAATCTCTAGCGCTTTTGCTCTTACAACACCGTCAGTTGGGATGTGTGAAGTTGGTTTTAAAAACTCTAAAATCGCAGGATCGACCTTCTCGTTTGGATCGTAATTTACCTTACTAAAGTCGGTATTGCGCTCTGTTGTTTGAATTTTAAACTGGATATTTAAAATAGGTCTTTGCTCATTTTCTTCAAATTCGCCATACATTGTTGGTATTAGCGTGTCTGAGATATAGACGTTTTTAGCTGTTGTGTTTATGACGTAGTCTTGGGTTAGTTGCTGATAAGTGGTGCTTAGTGGAAGGGGCAACCAAATTCTTGAGCTTTTGCCCTTTTCAAGAAGCTGGTGTTTAAAATTTACGTCGAAATTTCTAACTACTGGGTTTGCTGGCTCGTCGCTAGCTAGAGTGACACTTGGAAGCAGACTTGCTGCACCTAAAAAACTACTGAATTTAAAAAAATCTCTTCTTTGCATAAAATGCCTTTTTGCTTAATCTTAGCCAAACTTGGCTCTAAAACTGCCTGCTATTCTAGCATAAAATTTTTATTTATGATAAAATCCGCCACATGAAAAAGATTATATTTTTAGGCTTTATAGCGCTATTTTGCAACGGTTGTCTTTATATGAATGAGCGTGGAGTTTCGACGCAATATTATAATGATTGTAAAGAGTATTATGACGCGACTGGCACCTACCAAAAAGAGTGTCCGCACAACATCGTCGACTGGAAATAGCGTGGATCTTAGCAAATTTAACGAGCAGCAAAAGCAAATTTATAATAGGATAGAAAATTTAGCAAATTTTGATTGCGAATTTAGCCTTAGTGAGAGCGTAAATGTCAAATTTAAAGAGCTGAGCGCTGCGAGCAAAGATGAAATTTATAACCTCGCCCTTAGCCTAAAGCCTTGGCGAAAAGGGCCATTTTTGCTTGATGATATATATATAGATAGCGAGTGGCAAAGTTTTATTAAATTTAATATCCTTGCCCCACACCTAAATTTAGCTGGTAAGTGCGTGGCTGACGTGGGTTGCAACAATGGATATTATATGTTTAAGATGCTTGAGTACGGCCCAAAAAGCATAACTGGCTTTGACCCTAGCGTGCATACATATTTGCAGTTTGCTTTTTTAAATAAATTTATCCGCTCAAATATCACTTACGAGCTTCTTGGAGTAGAGAGCTTGCCAGAGTTTGGAGCGAAATTTGACACCATTTTTTGCCTTGGCGTGATATACCACAGAAGCGATCCTATAAAGATGCTAAAAGAGCTAAAAACCGCGCTAAATCCTGGCGGCGAGCTATTTTTAGACACGATGTATATAGATATGGATGGCGACTTTGCCCTAAGCCCAAAAGATAGATACTCAAAAATTCCAAATATCTACTTTGTGCCAACGCTTAGCGCGCTTCAAAACTGGTGCGAGAGGGCTAAATTTAAAGATTTTAGCTTGCTTGATACAAAGGCGACTGATCTAAACGAACAGCGAAAAACGCAGTGGATAGATGGCGAAAGTCTTGGAAATTTCTTAGACCCAGCCGATAATACAAAGACCATCGAGGGCTATCCGGCTCCAAAAAGAGCCTACGTGAGAGTTAAAATTTAAGGATAAATATGGCAGATGAAAATATTTTTGAAGCAAAAGACGAATCGCAAATAATCCTCCCAGAGGACGAAAACCCACTAAGAAACGAGATAAAAACAGCACCTTTAACAAAGCTAAATTTTAGTGGAACGGCATTTTTACTTGAGAAAAATCACGCAAAAACTAGATTTTTTGCCACAGCTGATATGGTGAGCGATGCTGAAGGACTCATACATAGCGGTTTTGTCTTCATGGGGGCAAACTACGCAGCGCTTTTAGCTATAAATGAAGAATTTTGCGTCAGCATCGGTGCTAGGATAAATTTCTTTGGACCGCTCAAGCTTGGCGATGTGGTCGAATTTGATGCGCAAGCAAGGTTTGAAGAGAGCAGAAAAAGAGAGGTGAAAGTGATAGGCTATGTAAAAGAGATCAAGATATTTGAGGGTGTCTTTCAGCTAGTCACACTTGAAGAGCATATCTTTGTCGCTCAGCAAAAAAATATCCAAAAAGAAGCCGCTATAAGACAAAAGAAAGAGCGCGAAGAGGCGCAGGCTAAAAACAACGGCTAAATTTAACTGATGAGATATAAATTTCTCATCTTTTAACTTCAAATAAACTAAAATTTTTAAAGACAAATCTTATCTCATTATCTTATTTTGGTAAACAATCGGTAATAATTTTTGAAATTTTTAACGAAATTTAAGCTATAAAATTAATTTTCTATGATAATATCCTTTCAAAACATTTTTATCAAAAGGAGATTTAGATGAAACTTACAAAAGTTAGCTTAGCTGCTTTGGTTGCTTTAGGTGCATTTTCAAGCGTTGCAAGTGCAACTCCACTTGAAGAAGCTATAAAAAACGTAGATCTTTCAGGATTTGCAAGATATCGTTATACAAATGATTTTATAAAAAATTCAAAAGTTAATGATACTGCTAAAGGTAGTGGTGCTGGTCATGCGTTTAGAATGGAGACAGCATTTAAAGCTGCGATCGATGATAACTTCTTTGGTGTTTTGAGACTAAGATATTCTGCTACAGATGGTTCTGGTGATAATGCAGGAGTTGGTACAGATAAAACAAATACAACAGGCACTTTTGGTGTTTATGAGATGTATCTAGGCTACAAAGTAGCTAATACTACTATCACAGCTGGTAAACAACTTGTCAAAGGTTTCTTCATTGATAGTGATATAGCTGGCACTGGTCTAAAAGTAGTAAGTACTGACGTACCTGGTCTTACTTTAACAGCTGCTGCTTATGATGCTATTGATAACGATGCTGAAATAGATCGAAATGCTCCAGTTGCTCCAGCAGTAGTCGGTACACCAAAAAAAGATGCTTTTGGACATATTAAATATAAAGCTAAAAGCCCAGATATAGATGGTCCATTATTGTCAAGACTTGGCAGTGATGAATTTAGTGATGCTGCTGGCAATATCTATAACTTAGGTGCTATGGGTAACTATGATCCAGTATCATTTAAAGTTGCAATTACAAATATCCAAGAGGTTGCTACACTTTATGGCACTGAAGCTGGTGTAAGCTTTAATGTAACAGATGATGTAAATCTAAACTTAAAAGGCCAGTATGCTTATAGTGACTCAGATCATAAAAAAGTAGCTGATGCAACTTTCTGGGCAGTACAAGCTGGCACAAAACTATTTGGTGCTAAACTTAACGCTGGTTATTTAGACTTTGACGCTAAAAACAAAGAAAATGATGCTAAAAACAAAGATAAAATCGCATTTACATCAATTGATGGAAATGGCGAGCTAATCAACCCAACTAAAATACTAAATGGTGTAATGTCTGGTGGATCACAATACTATAACAACATCAAGGGCAACAACGATTACTGGTTTGTTAATGCTGGATATGATATAGATAAATTTGGCTTTGGTGCTGGATATACTCAAGGTAAAGGTACAAGCTATGCGCTTGGCAAAGAGAGAGCAAAAAGAAACGAATGGTCTCTTGATGCTAGCTATAAATACAGCAAAAAACTCACATTCCTTTCTTGGTATGCAGCTGCTAAAGACAAAAAAGACGGCGAAAGCTACAAACAAGATCGTATCAGATTTGAAGCAAAATATAGCTTCTAAAAACATTTATCCGAGCGAGCTTTCGCTCGGATCTTCTTTTAACCATAAATCTTTTTAATAAAAACAAAATTTTACAAGCACCTTATAAAAAAATAGTTATTTAATCTAAAAGTTTTTTATTAATAAGAATATTAACTTTTTTCTACGATCTTCACCCATCTATCAAGCTCTTGTTGCTCGGCTTTTAGCGTGCTACTTTCCCCGTGTCCTGGGTAAAGTGCGAAGTCGCCCTTTAGATTTTTGCATTTTTCTAAGCTTTCTAGCATCTCATCTTTATCTGAATATGGAAAGTCCCAGCGTCCGATGCTACCTTTAAATAAAAAATCTCCACTAAACATCGCATCATCTATCTCTATCATCGAACAGCCCGGTGTGTGCCCTGGAAAATGGTGAAATTTAAAAGAAAATTCATCCACTACAAAGCTCTCATCGCCTTGAGCCAAAACATCTGGCACAAAGGTATTTTTCATATAGCCAAAAATGTTACTCTCGCACATAAAAGCATCAAATTTATTGATATAAACTGGGATTTTTAGCTCATTTTTTAGCTCGCTCACGTCGTAAATATGGTCAAAATGCCCATGAGTGCAAAGTATTGCCTTTAAATTTTGTGCATTTTGCAAAACCCACTCTTTTGCCCCATCGCCTGGGTCTATCACTAAACTTGAGCCATTTTTGGTGACGATGTAGCAATTTGTCCCAAAATCGCCAAAACTTTTATGCATTACTCTCATTTCTTACCTTAAATTTATTATTTCTTAAATATTTGCATCTTTTTACTTAAACTTAAAGAAAAATTTTAAATTTACTTAGTATAATCTTTTCAAAAGGAAGCAAATTTAGGCAAAGGGATAATGAAGGGGTATCAAAAAATAGAAGAAACCTTAGTTTTTAGCTTAAAAGATAAAACTAAAGGTAAAAAACTACTATTAGGCGTAAGCGGTGGTATTGATTCTGCTGTGGTTGCGACACTTTGTGCGAGAGCAAAGCCAGATGAAACTCACGCACTCATCATGCCAACAGCATCATCAAACAAAGAAAATATGGACGATGCCTTAAATTTATGCGAAAAACTAAACATAAAATATAAGGTTTTATCCATAGAGGGCATTTTAAATGCCTTTTACGAAACGATAGATGTAAATTTAAGCAATTTAAGAAAAGGGAATTTGGCAGCTAGAGTTAGAATGAGCTTGCTTTATGATTATTCATCTAGTATAAACGCTCTGGTCATCGGCACAAGCAACAAAAGTGAGCTTATGCTTGGTTATGGCACGATATTTGGGGATTTGGCGTGCGCGATAAATCCTATCGGGGAGCTTTATAAGAGTGAAATTTTTGAATTTGCAAAACATCTTGGTGTTGATGAAAATTTTATCAAAAAAGCACCTTCGGCTGATCTTTGGGATGGGCAAAGTGACGAGGGCGACATAGGTTACAGCTATGCTGTTATCGACGAGATTTTACAAAATTTAGAAAATAACAAGGAGCAAGCCATCAAAAAGTTTGGATTAAAAGCGGTCTTGGATATAGAAAATAGAGTTGTGTCAAACAGGTTTAAACGACAAATGCCGTTGATAGTGAAAATTTAAAGGATTAAAGATGAGAGAAATTCCGTTTTACAAACCAACTATCACTGAGCGTGAGAGTGAGCTTATCGAAGAGGCTTTGCATTCTGAAAATACCACCGATACGGTTGCTAAATTTGAAGAAAAGCTAAAAGAGTACTTTGGTGCTAAATTTGTTATCACTACAAATAACATCGCAGCAGCGCATCATCTGGCTCTAAGTGCGATGGATACAAAGCGCGGTGACAAGGTCATCTGCTCAGTAAATGCCTTCCCTAGCGTGGCTCAGGCTGTTAGACATTTTGATGCCGAGCCTATCTTTGTTGATATCGATGAAGAGGACTTTAACATCAGCCCAGAAGCCCTTGAAAAGGTACTAAAAGAGCAAAATCACAAAAAACTAAAATGTGCTTTTATCTCACACATCGCTGGACAAAGTGCTAGGCTTGATGAGATAAAGGCTATCTGCGAAAAATACGGCATCGTCGTTTTAGATGATGCAAACCGAGGCATAGGACTAACTTATAATGGCAAAAAAGTTGGTTCAGACTCGTTTTTGTCATGCTTTCAGACAAACTCACGCGTACAAAATCCTATCTCAACAGTTGGATTTTTCACGACAAATGACGAAGAGGTCTATAAAAAAGCAAAACTACTTCGTAACTACGCCCTTGTAAATGGTATAGATAAATTTGGTAGTTTAAGCTACATCTACGACGTCGTTGATATCGGTTTAAAATACGACATAAACTCGATAAATGCGGCATTTTCTATCGCTCAGCTTGAAAAGACAGACGAGCTTATAAAACGTAGAAAAAAGATCGCTGAAATTTACGATAAAGAGCTTAAAGAGTGTCACAACATCACAACTCCAGTCAAAAAACGCGAGCACATCTACACTCAGTACATCATCAAGATAAATAAAAACCGCGACAGCTTTGCTAGAGAGCTTTTGGAGCGTGGAATTCACACTTCGCTGCACTACATACCGATACATTTGCTAAGCTATTATAAAAATAAATATTCGCTTAAAGTAAATGACTTCCCAAATGCTCTAAAAGCGTATCAACAAGTTTTGTCGCTACCTATCTATCATAGTTTGAGCGACGAAGAGGTGCAATACATCTGCAACACGGTAAAAGAAATTTCTAAATCTCGTGTTTAAGAAATTTAACATCTTTTTACACTCTTGGGCGAATGACTACTTCTTTCGCCCAAATTTATTTCAAATTTTACTAGCATTTTTACTTTTGCCACTAAGTCTTATCTACGCTTTAGTCGTTGTTTGCAAGAAATTTAGCGCGCAAAAAAAAGAGTTTGGTATAAAAATAATTAGCGTTGGAAACTTAACCCTTGGAGGAAGCGGCAAGACCCCACTTTGCGTCGCTATCGCTAAGAATTACGAGGGCGCTTTTATCGTGCTTAGAGGCTATAAAAGAAAGAGTAAAGGCATGCAGGTTGTCGCTAGGGATGGCGAAATTTTACTTGACGTGGCGGCAAGTGGCGATGAGGCGATGATATACGCTACAAGCCTTAAAAACGCAAATGTGATCGTTAGCGAAGATAGAAAAATAGCCATAGAGTATGCCAAAACTCAGGGCGCGAAGTATATCTTGCTAGATGATGGATTTTCTAAATTTGACATAGCTAAATTTGACATCTTGGTGCGTCCAAACCCAGAGCCAAAGCTAAGGCTTTGCCTGCCAAGTGGGGCTTATAGATATCCATTTAGCTTTTATAAATTTGGTGATTTTATAGCGTGCGAGGGGCAAACTCACTTTAGAAAGAGTGAAATTTTAAATAAAAGCGAAAAAATGGTGCTAGTTACCGCCATAGCAAACCCAGCCCGCCTTGAGGCATTTTTTAGCGAGTGTGTGGGACAGGTCTTTTTCCCTGATCACTACGACTTTTCAAAAGAAGAGCTAAGTGAAATTTTGCAAAGTTATGGCGCGACCTCGCTTTTGATGACGCAAAAGGACTATGTAAAGGTAAAGGATTTTGGGCTAAGGGTATCGCTTATCACGCTTGAAGTTACGCTAAGTGAGGAGTTTAAAAAGGTTTTGGCGAAGCAAATTTAAGCCCATTTTGTTATAATGAGCCACTTTTTAAAAGGAAAATTTAGATCAAAATGAGAATTTTAATCACCTCAGTCGCAAAGAAAAAAGAGGCAAAAAAACTAAGCAAAAAGCTCGTGAAAAAGGGACTTGCAGCTTGCGTGAGTAGCTTTAGCGCAAAGAGCATTTATCTTTGGCAAGAGAAGCTTTGTGATGAAAAAGAGCAAATTTTACTCATAAAAACGGACGTGAAATTTAAAAAAGTAGCTAAATTTATAAGAAAGTACCACAGCTATGAAACTCCAGAAATTTTGGCACTTAAGCCAAAAGAGGTATTTAAAAAATATGAAAATTGGATAAAAAAATCAACCAAAAAAGGCAAAAAATGAGACTAACACCAACTAGAAGCGTAAAAGATGAAAAGGTAAAAAATGTAAATTTAAGCACAGCTATGCTTAGCCCAAGCTCCGCTCACGGCGGACTTTACGCACCAAAGAAGCTACCAAAGATCACAAAGGCAAAGTGGCAAGAGCTCTCAAGCCTAACCTACGAAAAGCTCGCACTTCACATCATCTCGCTATTTAAATTTGACGTGTCAGAGGCGTTTTTCAAAAAGGCTCTCAAAAGATATGCAAGCTTTGATGATCCAAAACACCCAGTCATTTTTAAAAAAATAGATAAAAATTTATACGTAAATGAGCTATATCACGGCCCAACAAGGGCGTTTAAGGATATGGCGCTTCAGCCTTTTGGCTCGCTGCTTAGCCAGCTAGCAAAAGAGAGGGGCGAAAGATACCTTATCATGTGCGCAACTAGCGGCGACACGGGTCCTGCGACACTTCAAACCTTTGCAAATGATGAAAATATAAAGGTCGTCTGCCTCTATCCAGATGGTGGCACGAGCGAGGTGCAAAAGCTTCAGATGCAGACCATGCAGGGTGAAAATTTAAAGGTTTTTGGCATAAAAGGCGACTTTGATGACGCTCAAAGAGCGCTAAAAACACTGCTTGCAAATGATAAATTTAAATCTGAGCTTAAGAAAAAGCGCCTTAAACTAAGCGCGGCAAACTCGGTAAATTTTGGCAGAATCCTCTTTCAGATCATCTACCACGCCTACGCCTACGCAAATTTACTAAAACAAAAGGCACTTAAAGCAAACGAGAGCTTTGACATCATCGTGCCAAGTGGAAATTTTGGCAACGCTCTTGGGGCGTATTACGCTAAAAAAATGGGCGCAAAGATCGGCAAGATCAAGATCGCCTCAAACGCAAACAACATCTTGACGCAGTTTTTCACCACCGGCGTTTACGACCTAAGAGATAAAAAGCTGGTTAAGACGATAAGCCCAGCCATGGACATTTTAATAAGCTCAAACGTCGAGCGCTTGCTGTTTGATAAATTTGGCAGCGAGCGAACTAATGAGCTTATGCAAAGCCTAGCCAAAAATAAATTTTATAAGCTTAGCAAGCAAGAGCTTGAAGCGCTAAAAGAGGACTTTGAAGCTAGCTGGTGCGACGACAAAGAGTGCGAGGCATACATAGCAAAGCTCGCAAAGAGCGGCTACGCGATCGATCCACATACGGCTACTTGCTTTAAGATGTTGGATGCTGGCCGCATAAACGTCATCACATCGACCGCGCACTGGGTGAAATTTACGCCAAGCATGATCAAAGCGTGCCAGATCAAAGATACAAAAGATGAAAAAGATGAAAAAGATGCGCTCGCAAAGACTGCTAAAATCTTAAATGACAGCGTGCCAAGCTCGATAAACTCGCTATTTAGCGCGAAAATTTTACACAAAAATATCATAAAAGAGGACGAGATCGAAAAGTGCGTCCTAGAATGGATCGAGCGATGATAATCATCCCAGCTCGCCTTGCCTCAACAAGGTTTAGTAATAAAATTTTAAAAGAGATAAACGGCGTGCCGATGTTTGTGGCGACGGCTCTTAGAGTAAGCGGCGTGGATGATGTGGCGGTTGCGGTGGATGAGCCAAGCGTGCTTGATATCGCCAAGGCTCACGGCATAAAAGCGGTGCTAACTAGTAAAGATCATCAAAGTGGCACTGACAGGATAAACGAAGCGGCGCAAATTTTGGGGTTAAGAGAGAGCGAGATCATCATAAATGTTCAGGCTGATGAGCCATTTATCGAGCCTGAAAATATCGCTAAATTTAGGGCATTTTGCGAGCAAAATAGGCAAAATGCCTTTATGTTTTCTTGCTACAAAAAGATGGACGATGAGTTTGCGGATGATAAAAATTTAGTCAAAGTGGTGACTGATTTTGAGGGCTACGCGCTTTATTTTTCAAGATCGAGGATACCATTTAACAGAAGCGAGTGCAAAAGCTACAAGGCGCACCTTGGTATCTACGGATACAGCGTAAAAAGCCTAAAAGAGTTTTGCGGCCTCATGCCTTCAAGCCTTGAAAACACAGAAAAACTCGAGCAACTGCGCGCCTTAGAAAATGGCAAAAAAATAGCTATGCTAGAGGTTGAAAGTCAAAGTATCGGCATCGATAGCGAAGAGGACTACCAAAGAGCGCTAGCTAAATTTGGCAAAAAGTAATGTAAATAAATTCTCTTTAATAAACATATGTATTAAAGAGAATTTTGGTGTATTTTATAGTTTTATTTTTATAGACCTTGATATAAAAATATTTTTGTAATAAAGCTAAGAGTAGAGCTTCAATTTTAGGTTATTTTTCTATCTTCTTAAATTTTATTTTTTTGATCTTATTTTTAACTACATGAAATTTTGAAGCCGCAGCCGAGCATAGATCCTTGTAGGTAACTAAAATTTTTGACTCTTTTTTAGTGCAAATGACTGCAAAAACGCTCTCAAGGTCGATTCTCTCTTTTTGTGTTAAATTTTCCATCTATTTTCCTAGCAATTTTCTCATCTTATTGACAACAAATAATATTTCATCATCGTCAAGCTCACATAGCAGTTTGCAAACAGCAGCAGCAGCTTGTGGCTTTGAGTTTCCAAGTCTCCAGTCCTGATATGTCCTCATAGGCACGCCAAGATCTTCTGCCATTTTTGCTTGTGAAATTTTCTTACCGATATTTTTTGCCTCAACTGCATTGTGAAGCAAATTAAATATATCACTTGTTTCAATCATTGGAGAATTATACGTTATTTATCATTAAATATACCTAAAATATTATATAAATAATGTAAAATAGTATATAAATATCAAGATTAACTATTAAATATACTAAAAACTATTTATAATATACGTTAAAACGTATAAAAATCTTTTAAATTCTTGAATAAAATTAGAAATTTTGGGTTTTATGTTGAAGTTAAATTTTTTATTTTGCTTTAAATTTTATTTGTTTTTACGCAAAGCTTATAATATAGGTATTAGAAAAGTTTAGTTATATAGGCTAAATATATATAAATAAATTTTTTTAACTTATATACTTGACATTGATAAACTAAAGTTGTATAATCCGCTTAGCAATTAAAAAGAAAGAGTGCTAAAAGTGAGTAAAACAAATAAACGCGATTTGATATTAAATTCTATCATTGAAGCCTATTTGCAGGACAATGCGCCTATTGGTTCAAACGAGCTTGGCTCTCGTATGAGCATGGCGATACCAGCATCGACGATACGTGTTTATTTTAAAAAGCTTTCAGATGAGGGCGAGATCACAAAGCTTCACATAAGTGGCGGCAGGATCCCAACTATCGCTGCGATGAGAAGATATTGGAGTGAAATTTTTACTGAGAACGACATAAGTTTAGAGATAAATGACCCAAGAAGCCTAAAGATGCTCTGTGATGAGTTTGAGCTTTATTGTATGATTTTTGGCACGATCGATAAGGAGTTGCTAGAAATTTTAAATTTAAATGATAGATATCTGGTTTTAAATTTTAGTGGCGATGAGATTGTCGTCAAATTTGACGCTAGGATGTATAAATTTTTAAACAACCTTATCGGAGTTAGTTTAGACAAGCTTGAGCTTATCTGTTCTCAAGTTGGCTTAAGCGAACTAAAAAACAAGATAAGAGAGCTTAAAAGGACTAAAATTTACTTCCAAGAAAACGAAATTTTAGCCTTTGATATGTTTAAGGATAGATGCTTTAAGATGGTTTTTGACCCAAGTTTTAGCTTGCAGATGGACGAAAAACTTACATTTTCTCCTATGTTTGACGAAAATTATATGGGGCTTAAATTTAAAGCAAACTACCTTGGTAGCGAGGCGCAGATGATCTGTGCTGGCAGTGTTTATACTGATTATGTGAAATTTATAAATCTAATAAAGGAGGCCGCGTGAGCGAAGAGGTAAAAGAGCAAAATCTACCTGAGGTTGAGCCTATGCAAGAGGCAGCTAGTGATAGCGTAAATTTAGATGCACTTGGCGATATCTCAAAAGTGGAGAAGCTCGAAAAAGAGCTTGGCGAGATCACTGATAAATATTACAGAGCAAATGCTGAGTTTGAAAATATCAAAAAGCGTTATGAAAAAGAGAAAGCAGACGTTGCAAGCTATGCAAATGAGAAATTTGCAAGGGACTTGCTACCAGTCATCGATGCACTCGAGATCGCTGCAAATTTTGACCCAGAGGATGATGAATTTGCTAAAAAGATCAAAGAGGGCATTTTGATAACGATAAATCAGTTTAAGAAATGTTTTGAAAAGCATGGCGTGAGCGAGATCGCAACTGATGCCGAGTTTGATCCAAATGTGCATAATGCCGTTTTAAGGGTCGATAGCGAGGAGAAGCAAAGCGGTCAGATCGTGCAAGCTTTACAAAAAGGCTATATGATAAATGGTAGGGTTTTGCGCCCAGCTATGGTCAGTGTGGCAAACTAAATTTAAAAAATAAATCTAATAAAGGAAAAATATGTCAAAAGTTATAGGTATAGACTTAGGTACAACAAACTCTTGTGTGAGCGTTTTTGAGCGCGGCGAGAGCAAGGTTATCCCAAATAAAGAGGGTAAAAACACAACTCCATCTGTTGTTGCTTTTACAGATAAAGGTGAAATTCTAGTAGGTGACGTTGCAAAACGTCAAGCAGTTACAAACCCTGAAAAAACGATATATTCTATCAAACGTATCATGGGTTTGATGAGCAATGAAAAAAATGCTGAAGAGGCAAAGGCTCGCTTGCCATATCACGTTGTAGATAGAAATGGCGCTTGCGCGGTTGAGATCGCTGGTAAGGTCTATACTCCGCAAGAAATTTCAGCAAAAATTCTTATCAAACTAAAAGAAGATGCTGAAGCATACCTTGGTGAAAAGGTAACAGATGCGGTTATCACTGTGCCTGCATACTTTAACGATAGCCAAAGAAAGGCTACAAAAGAGGCTGGAACGATCGCAGGACTAAACGTGCTTCGTATCATCAACGAGCCAACAGCTGCGGCGCTTGCTTATGGTCTTGATAAAAAAGAGGCTGAGAAAATTTTAGTTTATGACCTAGGTGGCGGTACATTTGACGTTACAGTTCTTGAAACTGGCGATAACATCGTTGAAGTTTTGGCAACTGGTGGTAATGCATTCTTAGGTGGTGATGACTTTGATAATAAGATCATCGACTGGTTGGTAAGTGAGTTTAAAAATGAAACTGGTATCGATCTAAAAGGTGATATCATGGCGCTTCAACGCTTAAAAGAAGCAGCTGAAAATGCTAAAAAAGAGCTAAGCTCAGCTCAAGAGACTGAGATAAATTTACCATTTATCACAGCTGATGCGACTGGCCCAAAACACCTTGTCAAAAAGCTAACTCGCGCTAAATTTGAAGGTATGATCGACTCACTTGTGGGCGAGACTATCACTAAGATAAATGAAGTCATCAAAGATGCAGGTTTAAGCAAGAGTGACATCAAAGAGGTCGTAATGGTCGGTGGTTCAACTCGTGTGCCACTTGTTCAAGAAGAGGTTAAAAAGGCATTTGGCAAAGAGTTAAATAAGAGTGTAAATCCAGATGAAGTCGTAGCTATCGGTGCTGCGATCCAAGGTGCGGTTATAAAAGGCGATGTTAAAGACGTGCTACTTCTTGACGTTACTCCACTTAGCCTTGGTATCGAGACACTTGGCGGCGTGATGACTAAGATCATCGAAAAAGGTACAACGATACCAACCAAGAAAAGTCAAGTTTTCTCAACTGCTGAAGATAACCAAAGTGCCGTTACTATCATGGTTTTACAAGGTGAGCGTGAGTTTGCAAGGGATAATAAATCACTTGGTAACTTCAACTTAGAGGGCATCCCAGCAGCTCCAAGAGGTGTGCCTCAAATAGAAGTTGAATTTGACATCGACGCAAACGGAATTTTAACCGTTTCAGCAAAAGATAAAGCGACTGGCAAAGCCCAAAACATCACTATCTCAGGATCAAGCGGCCTTAGCGAAGATGAGATAAATAGCATGGTAAAAGATGCTGAGCTTCACAAAGAAGAGGATAAAAAGCGCAAAGACGCAGTTGAGGCTAGAAACCAAGCCGATGCACTTGTTCATCAAACTGAAAAGAGCATGAGCGAGCTTGGCGAGAAAGTCCCAGCTGAGGATAGAAGCAACATCGAAGCTGCGCTAAATGACCTAAAAGAGGTCTTAAAAGATGAAAACTCTTCAAAAGAGCAAATCGATGCAAAAGTAGAAGCTCTAAGCAAAGCTAGCCACAAACTAGCAGAAGCTATGTATAAAAAAGATGAAAACGCTGGTGCAAACGGCGGAAATAACAAAAAAGACGACGACGTCATAGACGCTGAAGTCGAGTAAAACTCCTAGAGCAGGGCAATCAGCCTTGCTCTTTAATTTCACATCCACACCCTTAATCCAAATCAGCAATCCTTTCAAATAAACCCAATATAATGCCAAATAAAAAGGCAAAAAATGTATCTTTTTTCTCTTATTACGCATTTAGTTTGTGCCATTATCTTTATAGGATATGTATTTTTTGATGTTTGCATATATCCATTTGCTAAAAAAACGATAAGTCCTCAAACTCTTGAAGCTGTCAAAAAAGCTTACACAAAAGGCAGTGCAAAGGTTTTTGGCACGGCATTTTTACTACTTTTGATAAGCGGAGCTTTTATGGCAAAGGACTATCTTGGAGGCGAACATGGCTGGTGGCAGAGCAACTTTCAAAAGCTTTTGCTAGCAAAGATCGCTGTCTTACTTCTAATGTGCCTTATCACTTTCATCTCTGTTTTTAATGTCACTATCTTAAAAAAGCCAGATCCGTTTGGTAAATTTTCACATCTCATAGCTCTTGTGCTTTGTCTAGCAATGGTCATTTTAGCAAAACTTATGTGGTGGCTTTAGCAAAACTTGGTCATAAATTTAAAGCACAAATTTACAACCAAGCCCAAATAAATTTAGTCAATGCTCTTTAGCTTATCTTTATTTAGCCCTTCTTCTATGCGCTTGATCTCCTCGCTTCCATCTCTCACGACGCTTTTGTCGTATTTTAAGTACTCATCTATCTTTTTTGGATACTCGACATGAGTTAGGATAAATTTAAAGACATTTAGTCTCGCCTCTTTTTTATTGTCACTTGAGACGATCACCCATGGCGAGATGCTGTTGTGAGAGGCAAGTAGCATCGAGTATTTGGCGATGGAGTACTGATCCCAAAGCTCTTGCGCTTTTTGATCTACTGGAGAGATCTTAAACTGCTTTAGCGGGTCATTTAGACGCTCTTTGAAGCGCTTTTTTTGCTCCTCTTTTGTGATCGAGAGATAAATTTTAAAGAAAATGATGCCTGAGTTTATGATCATCTCTTCAAATTTTGGCACTTCACGCAAGAACTCTTTATGCTCAGCCTGCGTACAAAAGCCCATCACTGGCTCAACCCCAGCCCTATTGTACCAGCTTCTATCAAAGATCACGATCTCGCCAGCGCTTGGCAGATGTGTAACATATCTTTGAAAGTACCACTGCGTCTTCTCGACGTCACTTGGCTTTGTAAGCGCCACGATACGGCAACCGCGCGGATTTAGATGCTCAGTTAGGCGCTTTATCGTGCCACCCTTGCCAGCCGCGTCTCGACCCTCCATTAGCATAAGCACTCTAAGACCCTTGTCTTTGACATGATTTTGGAATTTTAAAAGTTCTATCTGAAGTAGCCTTAGCTCTTCTTCATAGCCAAGTTTATCGCTCTTTTGGTGCTTTTTATCTTTTGACATCATCGCTCCTTTTAAAAATTTCACGCTTTTTCACGATTTTACTATAAAATAGAATAAATTTAAGAATTTAGACTAAAATCATCTCTTTTGATTTAGCAAGGATTAGCATGTTTTTTAAATTTATTTTCTCTCTCATTTTGTTTGCAGGCTCGCTTTTTGCCGAGGTTTTAGACGTTAGTAAGGCGTTTGTTTTAAGCCCAAGTATCGATGAACAAGGTGTTGAGATCAAGTTTAAATTTGGCGAAAATATCTACCTTTACAAAGATAGCTTTGAGGTTAAACTTGGCGAAGAGAAGATAAACAGCCTCTTAAATATGCCAAAGAGCGAAAACACCGGCGAATACGAAATTTATCCAAAAGATTTTTCGCTGTTTATCCCATTAAATTTAATAAAAGAGCATCTTAAAAATGGCAATGCTAGGCTAAATTTAAACTATCAAGGTTGTGCTAAAAATGGCATCTGTTACCGCCCGCAAACTAAAATTTACGACATCTTTGAGAAATTTGGCAAATTTAGCATCATAGCCTTTGAAAAAGAGCAAAAAGACGAAACAAATCCTGAATTTACAGAGCTTTCAGAAGATCAAAGCATCGCAAATGAGCTAAGCAGCAAAAACTTTTTTATCTCGCTTGCGACATTTTTTGGCTACGGTCTCTTACTCTCGCTCACACCTTGCGTATTTCCGATGATACCGATCTTATCAAGCATCATCGTCTCAAAGGGTGGCAGCCTAAATGCCAAAAAAGGCTTCTTGCTCTCGCTAGTTTATGTCGTTGCAATGAGCCTAGCCTACGCACTAGCTGGCGTTGGGGCAAGCCTGCTTGGTTTTGGCATTGCAGGGGCACTCCAAAACATCTACGTGCTTGGCGCATTTGCAGCCATTTTTGTCATCTTAAGCTTTAGTATGTTTGGCTTTTACGACATCAAACTGCCCTCAAAATTTGAAAACCTAATCAGCAAAAAGTCACAAAACAGCTCAGGCCTTGTTGGCGTTTTCATCATGGGCTTTGCCTCAGCGCTCATCGTCTCACCTTGCGTGGCAGCACCGCTAGCAGGCGCACTTCTATACATCGCGCAAAGTGGAGACGCCATTTATGGGGGCATAATGCTCTTTGTCATGGGGCTAGGCATGGGCGCGCCGCTTCTTGTGATAGGGCTAAGCTCTGGCAAACTCTTGCCAAGACCTGGTGGCTGGATGGATGAAGTTAAAAAACTCTTTGGCTTTTTGATGCTCATAATGGCAGTTTGGATACTAGCACGCGTGCTTGGAGCGTTTTTTGAGCTACTAGGTTATGGCGTCATAGGCGTTTTTGCGGCCATTTATCTTGGCGCTTTTGAGGCAGCAAATAGCGGCTGGGCTAAATTTAAAAAAGCGCTTTGCATGCTAGTTTTTATCTACTCGCTCATGCTGATAATCGGCGCATTTTTGGGCTCAAAAGACGCGTTTTCGCCGCTTTCTGGACTAAATTTAGCCAAAAACGAGAGCGAGCTAAATTTCAAACAAGCTAGAAATTTAAACGAGCTAAATGAGATGATAAAAAGCTCAAGCAAGCCAGTGCTAGTGGATTTTTATGCCGACTGGTGCGCGAGCTGCAAAGAGATAGAGCACATCACTTTTAAGGATGCTGGCGTGAAAAATGCTTTGGCAAATTTTACGCTTATTCGCATCGACGTGACAAGCGGTGGGACGCAAAACGATGAGATGTTAAGAAATTTTGGGCTCATCGATCCGCCTGCACTTCTACTTTTTAAAGACGGCGAAGAGCAAAAAGCACTTAGAACGATCGGCTTTATAAATGCTAAAAATTTCATAGCAAAGCTTGAGAAAATTTAAATAGCCTTATCTTTGCTCTTGCAAAGATCGCTTAATATGCACTCAAAACAAAGCGGCTTTTTAGCCTTGCAGGTGTAGCGTCCAAAAAGAACCATCGCTTGATGAAGCTTGCCAAGATCAGTTTTAAAGGCAAGAGTTAGATCCTCTTCTGTTGCTTCTGGTGTCTTTGCCTCGCTTAAGCCAAGTCTATGTGATACTCTAAAGACATGCGTATCAACGGCCATTACGTTTGCGTTTGTCGCCTCTAAAAGCACGACGTGAGCGGTCTTTTGCCCAACTCCAGCAAGGGCTTTTAGCTTCTCTTCATCAAGTGGGATTTCTCCGTTATAAAGCTCAACCACGCTGTTTGCCATCTTGATCAAATTCAGGGCCTTATTGTTAAAAAAGCTGCATGAGTTTATCATGAGTTTTAGGCTGGCTAAATTTGCACTTGCTAGCTCAAAAACATCTTTATACGCCTCAAATAGGGCAGGGGTGATCAAATTTACCCTTTTGTCTGTGCACTGAGCTGAGAGCATGACGCAGACAAGAAGTTCATATAAATTTCTAAACTGAAGCTCGCTTTTGGCGTCTTTAAACTCTTCTAAAAGCCTTTTTTTTATCTCTAAAATATCTTTTTTTGTTCTCATTTGGCTATTTTACCTAAAATTGCAAGTTAAACGAAAAGTTACCGCATTATTTGATATAATCCTGCCCATAAAATCAATTTTTTAAAGGATTTATATGAAAAAATTTTTGTTTCCAGCAGTTTTAAGTTTAGCTGCAGCTGTCACTCTAAACGCAGCAGTAGTTGCAACAGTTGATGGCGATGCTATAAACGATAGCGATATTTCAGCGCTTTTATCAGCAGCTATGCCAGGTTTTGACGCTAGCAAGCTTCAACCAAATGAGAAAAAACGTATAATCGACGATCTAATCAACAGAAAACTTCTTTTAAAAGACGCAAAAGCGACAGGCATTGAAAAAGATGTTGATTACATCAAGGCTGTAAAAGCTGCACAAGAAGGCATCGCAGTTGAGCTTTATATGAGAAAATTATTTGACGGCATAAAAGTAAGCGATAGCGATTTAAGAGATTTTTATAACAAAAACAAAGCTAGCATGAACCAACCAGCTCAAGCAAGAGCAAGACATATCTTAGTTGAAGATGAAAAAACAGCAAACGACATCATCGCTCAACTTAAAAATTTAAAAGGTGAGGCGCTAACTAAGAAATTTGCAGAGCTAGCAAGCCAAAAATCAATCGACAAAGGCTCAGCAGCACACGGTGGCGAGCTTGGCTGGTTTGGTCAAAGCCAAATGGTAAAACCTTTTGCAGACGCAGCATTTTCAATGGCTAATGGCACAGTTTCAACTAAGCCAGTTAAAACTCAGTTTGGCTACCATGTTATCTTAAAAGAAGATGGCAAAGCTGCTGGCACTGTAAGCTTTGAACAAGCAAAACCAGAGATCGAGCAAGCTGTAAAAATGGAGAAATTCCAAGCTGCTGTTAGACAAAAAAGTGAAGCTCTACGCCAAAAAGCAAAGATAGAATACAAATAAAATTTGGAGGATAAAATGGGCGTTTTAGATATCGTAAAACCTGGTGTTTTAAGCGGAGATGATGTAACAAAACTTTATGCTTATGCCAAAGAGCAAGGTTTTGCAATACCTGCTGTAAATGTCGTAGGCAGCGACTCAGTAAATGCTGTTTTAGAAGCGGCAAAGGTTGCTAACTCGCCTGTTATCGTTCAGTTTAGTAATGGCGGTGCAGGTTTTTACGCTGGTAAAGCCTGCGAAAATGCAGCCGTTCTTGGTGCGATCGCTGGCGCAAAACATGTTCATCTGCTCGCCAAGGCTTACGGTGTGCCAGTCATTTTACACACTGACCACGCCGCTAGAAAGCTTTTGCCTTGGATAGATGAGCTAGTAAAAGCAAGTCATGAGTATAAAAAAACTCACGGCGTGCCACTTTTTAGCTCTCACATGCTTGATCTTAGTGAAGAGAATATCAACGAAAATTTAAGCACGTGCGAGAAGTATCTAAAAGAGCTTAGCGAGCTTGGCATCAGCCTAGAGATCGAGCTAGGCGTCACTGGTGGCGAAGAAGATGGCGTAGATAACACAAGCGTTGATAATGCACTTCTTTACACCCAGCCAGAGGACGTCGCGCTTGCTTATGAAAGACTAAGCAAGATAAGCGATAAATTTAGCATCGCGGCTAGTTTTGGCAACGTTCATGGCGTTTATAAACCGGGCAATGTCGTGCTAAGACCAGAAATTCTTAAAAACTCACAGGCCTATGTCGCTAAGAAATTTAACACAAAAAGCGACAAGCCAGTAAATTTTGTATTTCATGGTGGTAGCGGCAGTGAGCTAAAAGATATCAAAAATGCTGTAAGCTACGGCGTTATCAAGATGAACATTGACACCGATACTCAGTGGGCTTTCTGGGACGGCGTGCGTGAGTATGAGGCCAAAAATAGAGCATACTTGCAAGGTCAGATCGGCAACCCAGAGGGCGAAGATAAGCCAAATAAAAAATACTACGACCCAAGGAAATGGCTAAGAAGTGGCGAGGAGAGCATGGTTAAGCGTCTTCAGACTGCTTTTAGCGACTTAAACTGCCTAAATAGGAACTAATCCTATGCAAAATCAAAATGATTTTAGTGAGCTAAGCGTGCCAAAAGAGCGCCAAGCTCACTCTTTCTTTGTCTTTTTTAAAGTTATCTTTATCCCTTTAGCTATCTATATCTTGGCGATACTAGCGTATCTTGGCGTTATAAATTTTCAGATGAAGCTTCACACCATCGTGATGATGGGCGTTATACTCTTTGTGGCGTTTATATTTTCACGCCACAGCGCCTTGGTAGCTTACTCAAATTTTTTAGCAAATGCCAAAGATTACAAGATAAGGCTAAAAGAATTTATCATCGCTCATCTCTTTGAAATTTCAGGCGTCAAAAAGGCAAACGCTAAATTTGAAGATTTTTTCGAGAGCTATACAAGAAATTTTAGAAATGACAACCTAGCAAACATCGGTCAAGCAGTCTTTCCTATGCTTGGAATTTTGGGCACATTTATCAGTATCGCTATCTCTATGCCAAGCTTTAGCTCAAGCACCGCAAACGGACTTGAAAAAGAGATCGCTATACTGCTAAATGGCGTGGCTACGGCGTTTTATGTATCGATATACGGCATATTTTTGGCGCTTTGGTGGATGTTTTTTGAAAAGATCGGCATTAGTAAATTTGAGAGATTTTACAGCGAGCAAAAAGAGCTAAGCCGTGAGTTTTTCTGGCAGGAAAATGAGCTAAATGCAAATTTCATGAAAGCAAGTGTAGGCTACTTTAAAGATAGCCACGACGCCTTTAAAATGGTGCTTGACGATAAATTTGTAAAAGAGCTAAGCGAGCAGACAAATGAGAAATTTAACAGCCTAAAAGAGCTTTGCGAGGTTGAGAAAAATATCATCAATCAAAGCAAGGCAGAACTTAGCGCAAGTTTAAAAATGCTAAATGAATCTGGACTAAAACAAGATGAATTTGTAAAAATCCACTCCGATATATTAAAGGCGGTTGGCGCGTTTTCTAATGCCTTTAAAGATATGGAGGTTAAAATTTTAACCGAGCATGCAAAGCTTGGCGAAATTTTTAGTAGAAATTTAAACGCTACAAAAGAGAGCCAGCTTAAATTTGAGCAGACTATCAAGAGTTTTGACGCCATTTTAAAAGAATTTTCTCTCTCTTTGATGAAAGAGCAAAACGAGGCACTAAAGGCATTTAGAGCCTCGCTCGTGGAGAGTGCTACGATATTTAAGGCAGCGTATGAGCAAGAGGGCAGGAGCTTGGAGCGTGAAAAAGAGCGCGAGAGCCTCATTGCTGAGCTTAAGAAGAACATAGACGAGATCGATAAAGAAGCAAATTCTGTAATAGAAAAAATCGAAAATCTAGTGCAATGAAAATAAACAAAAATAACGAAGATCAATCGAGCTTTTGGGTTTCGTACGCGGACTTGATGGCGGGTCTGCTCTTTGTTTTTATGCTACTAATAGGCGCTGTCGTCGTAAAATACGTCCTAACTCAAAACACCCTTGAAAATAAAGAGCAAGCCATCATCGCAGCACTAGCAAATTTAAAAGACGCTCAGGGTAAGAATTTCACCCTCGAAGAGCTAAATGACGCCCTAAAAAGTGAGCTTTCAAAGATAAGCGACGAAAACATAAATTTAAAAAAATCAAATGAAATTTTCGTCATCCAAATAGACGCCCTAAAAGAAAAGCTAGCCCGGCTCATAGATGAAAACAAGGACGCAAATGCGAGCATAAAAGAGCTAAATGCTAGCATTTTTGATCTAAATCAAAAGATGATCGTGCTAAATGATGAAATTTCATCAAAAGATAGAGCGCTTAGCGACGCAAATGCAAGTAGCGAGAAAAATTTAGCCAAGATCGCCTTTTTGCTCGAGCAAGTAAGCAAAAAAGAGGCTAGATATGACGAGCTCTTAAGGGATCTAAACGTCACTCGTGACAGGGTCAAAAACCTAACTGGCATAAGGGTAAAAGTGATCTCCGCCCTAAAAGATAGGCTAGGATCTAGCATTGAGATCGACCCAAACTCAGGCGCGCTAAAGCTTAGCTCATCAGTGCTTTTTGATAAGGGCAGTGCGGTCTTAAAAGAAGAAGTCAAAGAGGAGCTAAAGGCCACGCTTAGTAAGTATTTTGACGTGCTTTTAAATGATAAAGAGATCGCCTCAAACATCGATCAGATCGTCATAGAGGGCTTTACAGATAGCGATGGAAGCTACATTTACAACCTAGAGCTTTCGCAAAAAAGAGCCTATGCGGTGATGGAGTTTATAAACTCATTTAGCGACGATGCACGCCTTAGAAAGCTGCTTGTTGCAAGTGGGCGAAGCTACAACGAGCTAGTTTTTAAAGACGGAGCCGAGGACAAGGACGCTTCAAGACGCATCGAGATCAAATTTTCACTCTCAAACAAAGAGGCTATCAACGAGATAGAGAAATTTTTGGAGTTTAAGGGTGATTGATAAAATTCGCTTAAGAGGGCGAGAATTTTGGCTTTTAAGGGACGATCTGCTAGGAGAGTTTAACGGCAACAAAGCAAGAAAACTAGAGTATTTTCTAAAGGCCGATCTTAGCGGCATCAAAGCCATCGTATCTCATGGCTCAAGCCAGTCAAATGCCATGTATAGCCTAAGTCTTTTTGCTAAACTAAAAGGGCTTAAATTTTACTACGTCATCTCTCATCTAAGCTCAAATTTAGAGCAAGATCCAGTTGGAAATTTCAAATTTGCACTTGAAAATGGCATGGAAATTTTTGTAAAAGAGGAGCGCGAGAAATTTGCTAAAGAGCTAGCAAAGAGCGAAAATGCGCTCTTTATAAACGAGGGTGTGGCGCAGAGTGAGGCTGAGCTTGGCTTTATCACGCAGGCACGCGAGATAAATGAGTGGAGCAAAAAAAGTGGCATAAAGCCTGATATCTTCTTGCCCTCAGGAACAGGTACAAGCGCATGCTACCTGGCAAAACACACCGATCTTAGGGTTTTTACTGCTCCTTGCGTAGGGGATAGCGACTATCTAAAAAAGCAAATTTATGAGCTAGATAAAAACAGCAAAGTGCAAATTTTAAATCCGCCAAAGAAGTATCATTTTGGAAATTTATACAAAGAGCTTTATGAAATTTGGCTTGAAGTGTGCAAAAGTGGCGTAGAATTTGAGCTTATTTACGACCCAGTCGGTTTCATCACGCTTTTTGCAAATTTAGACAAGCTTGGGAGTGAAATTTTATATATCCACCAGGGCGGAATTTTAGGTAACATTACACAAAAGCAAAGATATGAGAGAAAACTAAAAATAAAGGATCATAAATGAAATTTTTACACAGCAGCGACGCTGACTTTGAGAGTAAATTTTCGCAGCTTGTTAGACGAAGTGACAATGACATGAGTGCCGTGATGCCAGTGGTTGCAGGCATAATAGACGAGATAAGAAAAGATGGTGATAGCGCGCTTTTTGCACAGATAAGCAAATTTGATAAATTTAATGTCACAAGCAAAAACGACATAATAATCGACGTAAAAGAGATGGAAGCAGCCTATAACTCGCTAGATAACGCCCTAAGAGTGGCTCTAAATTTAGCCTATGATAGGATAAAAAGCTATCACGAGCGCACAAAACCAAGCGACTGGACCTATAAGGACGAGCACGACATCTTGCTTGGCGCAAAATACACTCCAGTTGATCGCGCTGGCCTTTATATCCCAGGTGGCAAGGCCGCATACCCTAGCTCGCTTCTCATGAATGCTATCCCAGCAATCGTTGCAGGCGTAAAAGAGATCGTTGTCTGCACCCCAGCACCAAATGGCAAGGTAAATCCTCTGCTTCTTGCTGCGATGCATCTATGTGGTATCAAAACAGCCTTTAAAATAGGCGGTGCAAGCGCGATCGCAGCGATGGCGTACGGCACAGCAACCGTGCCAAAGGTCGATGTCATCACAGGACCTGGCAACATCTACGTAGCGACTGCTAAAAAGCTAGTTTATGGCGACGTGAATATCGATATGATCGCAGGCCCAAGCGAGATAGGCGTGATAGCTGATGATAGCGCGGACCCTCGCCACATAGCGATCGATCTACTCTCGCAAGCTGAGCACGACGAGATCGCGAGTGCCTTTTTGATAACGCCAGTCGAGGCCTTTGCAAGAGCAGTGCAAAGACACGTAGAGGACGAGCTAAAAACTCTAAAACGAGAACCAATCGCTAGTGCTAGCATGAGAAACAAAGCCGCTATCATCGTCGCAAAAGATTTGCAGGAGTGCTTTAAACTGATGAACGAGCTTGCTGTGGAGCACCTAGAGATCGCTACAAATGACGCTTTGAGCTATATGGACGAGGTAAAACACGCTGGAGCGATATTTTTTGGACACTTCACGCCTGAAGCGATGGGCGATTATTTAGCTGGACCAAACCACACCTTGCCAACTGGCGGAAGTGCGAGATTTTACTCACCGCTTGGAGTTGAAAATTTCATGAAGCGAAGCTCTATCATCTCGGTTAGCAGAAAAGGCATCATGCATCTTGGCAAACCATGCATGCAGCTAGCCGAAGCCGAAGGATTAACAGCCCATAAAAGATCAATTGCTGTGAGATTAGAAGACTAAAAAGGGCAAAGAATTTAGGAAAAATGGCTTTTTTCTAAATTCTTTTTATAATATTTTTTGCTTTAAGAAATATTTTTGCAACTTTTTATGAAATTTATAGTAAAATCCATCACAAAACTACTAAAAAAGGAGTTGATATGAAGTTAGGAACTTATACTGCAAACCAGGCTTCAGGAAACTATTATTTAGATCAAGCTAAAAATAGCGAGAAAAAGGCGCTAAACGCCATCTCTGCAAATAGCGAGATCAAAGCATCAGGTGCAAATTTGCAAATCGCAGAGAGCTTACTTTCGCAAACAAATGTCCTAAATGAGGGCATGGCAAATGCAAACGAAATGATCGGTATGCTTCAGATCGCCGACTCAACGCTTTTAAATTTAAGCGAGAGTGCGGACAAGATCGGCGAGCTATCAAGCAAGCTTTCAAACCCAGCTCTTTCAGCGAACGAGCAAAAGGGCATAAAAGGCGAGATAAATGCGCTTAAAAATGCGATGAGCGACAGTGTAAAAGAGGCTAAATTTAACGGCAAAAACGTTTTTGACGCCGAGCTTGGCTTTTTCACAGGCGAGGGCACAAAAAATATAAATTTAAGTACAAATGCTCTTTTAAATGTTAAAGAGGATGGCTCAAATTCTGGCGATATTTTGAAAAATATAAATTCACTTCGCTCAGAGATCGGCTCGACACAAAATGCTGTATTTAAGGGTATGAACGCTCTGGCTGCTAGAAGCGTAGCAAACGCTATTAGCGTAGAAAATCTTGATAGCAGCGACATCGCAAAGAGCTTGGAAGAAAATTTACAAGCAAATTTAAAGCTACATGCTGCTTCTTTGGCTAAAGCTCATGACACTACGAGCTTGGCTGCAAAACTAGATAAACTTCTAGGCGAATAAATTTTTACCGGCCTTGTGCCGGTAAAACTCTCTTTTTATTTTTTATGCTTTACTTTTTGATTTTAGAATATATTTGCAAATCAAAAATTTGATATTTCTCATTTGAAAATTTGTAGCAAGTGTACCTTTTTTTTATCTATTTTTATAGCTTATGTACCTTTTTTTATCTATTTTTGTAGCAAGTGTACCCTCAAAACGAAGGTTAGATTAATTATACTTTAAGATGAGAGCTATATGTAATGTTTAAAACAATTTTTGAGTATATATGCTATAAAAAAGATATCTTTAATAGCTATCGAAGTGGTAAATTTTTGAAAATTTGTAGCAAGTGTACCTTTTTTTTATCTATTTTTATAGCTTATGTACCTTTTTTTATCTATTTTTATAGCTTATGTACCTTTTTTTATCTATTTTTGTAGCAAGTGTACCCTCAAAACGAAGGTTAGATTAATTATACTTTAAGATGAGAGCTATATGTAATGTTTAAAACAATTTTTGAGTATATATGCTATAAATTTTTCAAAGAGAAAGTCCTTTAAAGGGTATATATGCTAATAATTTACCAAAAGAAAAGCTGTCAAAGCAAGAGTATATACACCAAAATAGGGCATAACACTATACAAAAACATTAAATTTTTACTTGTATCTTTTAGTGCTTTGGTCGCAAGAATAGCTTAATTATAGACTAGAGAGTAAATTTCAGAAATTTGCAGAGTTTAGGTACAGATGCCCAAAAGGGCAGGGCTTGTTAGCCCTCGATGTAGTTTTTAAGTTTTCTACCAACTTTTGGGTGTTTTAGTTTCTTGATAGCTGAGCTTTCTATCTGGCGGACGCGCTCACGAGTGACGTTTAGCGCCTTGCCGATCTCTTCAAGCGTGCGGTCGCTCTCATCTTCAAGCAGACCAAATCTCATCGAAATAACCGCCTTTTCGCGCTCATTTAGCTGTGAAAGCACATCGTCGATCTGCTCTCTAAGGTCACTTTTTAAAATTTGATCTATCGGAGAGAGCGAGGTTTTATCCTCGACAAAATCTCCAAATTTACCGTCTTCTTCGTTTGCGATCGGAGCTTCAAGGCTGATAGGCTCTTTTGTGATCTTTATCACCTGTTTTACCTTATCAACGCTTAGTCCGACCTCTTTTGCGATGACGCTTACGTCAGGCTCTTTTCCCTCCTCTTGGAGGTATTTGCGGTTGATTTTGTTGATACGATTGATCGTTTCTATCATGTGGATAGGTATCCTAATCGTCCTTGCCTGATCAGCGATCGCGCGCGAGATAGCCTGGCGGATCCACCATGTGGCGTAGGTTGAAAATTTATAGCCTTTTCTATATTCAAATTTATCAACCGCCTTCATAAGACCGATGTTGCCCTCTTGGATGAGGTCAAGAAATGGCAAGCCCCTGTTTGTATAACGTTTTGCGATGCTTACGACTAGACGGAGGTTTGACTTAGCCATTCTAGCTTTTGCTTCGTCTGAAATTTTCTTTCCACGCTTGATCTGCTCTAAAATCTCTTTTAGTCTTGCTGGCTCAAGGTCAAAGCCCTGTTTGCTAGCCTCTTTTGTCGTAAAAAGCTTTTTGATCTCGACATAGGTTGAGACCATCGTAGCCTCTGGCACGCGAGCCGCGATCTCTTCTTTGCTAAGCTTGATGATATCTTTTAAGATGCTTTTGTGATTTTTCTTTAGCTCGTCACTAAACATCGGCAAGCGATACTCCAAGCGTTTTAGCTCTCTATCAAATTCATCGTCGCTTTTAAGAGCCGTCTCCATTGATTTTACGATCTCGCTAATTAGCTTACTTGTTGGACCAAGATCCATCAGCTTCTCTTTTAAAATTTTCTTTTTAAACGCAAGCGTCATCTTTGAAGCTGTGTCGTCGCTTTCAACTTTATCTTGCTTATTTGCAGTCTTTAGCCACTCTTTTTTAGCCTTTTCTAGGGCTTTGAAACTCTCTATAACTTTTTCTGCACGCTTGTCGTTTTTGGCTGATTTCTTAGGAGTTTCGTTCTCTTCGTTCTCCTCATCCTCTTCGTCTATATCCTCTTCGCTATCTTCATTTTCGTTTTCGCTCTCATCTTCAAAGCTTTTAAAGAGCTCTTTTACGCGGCGCTCTCTGTTGATAAGCGGCTCTTTGTAGTCAAGTATGAAATCGATCAAAAACGGCACCGAGCAAAATGCATCGATGATGATATCTTCGCCAAGCTCGATCCTCTTGCTGATCTCGACCTCTTCTTCTTTTGTAAGAAGCGCAATCTGACCCATCTCTCGTAGATACATCCTTACTGGGCTATCTGATCTTGACCACTCTAAAAGGTCGCTCTCGCCTGAAAGATCGAGGTCTTCGTCGATATCTTGGTCGCTTTTTTGAGCATTTTCTTGACGTTTTTTAGCATCGGCTAAATTTCTAAGTTTTGCAGCTTCAGCAGATGTGATGAGCTGGACTTTGTTTGTTTTTGCTAGTTGTTCTATCTTTTTTACTATCGTAGCCGTCGGAGCTTTGTCTAATAATTTTACTAATTTTTCGTATGTCAAAAAGCCTTTTGCATTTTCAACAAAAAGCTCTTCTATCTGAGAAAAAGAGTCTTTTGCGGCGCTCATAAATTTCCTTTCAAATCGTATTATTGTGATTTAAGTGTTGGTTAAAAGAAAATGGATTATACCCAAAATTTTTAAAAAGTGTATAAAAAGAAAGTTGGAACGATGATTGCTTAGTAATTCTAAAAAATCAAATTTTGATTAGGAAAATTTATGCAAAATGGTTATTATCAAGCCACTGCTGGCATGGTAACGCAGTTTAACAGACTAAATGTCATCTCAAACAATCTTGCAAATGTAAATACGATCGGCTACAAGCGAAACGACGTAGTTATCGGCGACTTTGCGAGAATTTTTAAAGAGACGCAAGATGAGCTTCCGATTAAAAATCACACAAAAGACGGAGCTAAATTTCTAAATAGAACGCTTGATCGTGTGCCACAAGTGAGCGAAGAGTACACCGACTTTAGCGCTGGTGGCTTTAAATACAGCTCAAATACGCTTGACTTTGCGATAAAAAGAGACGATGCCTTTTTCTTAGTCGATACTCCAAATGGTGTAAAACTAAGCAAAAATGGCTCTTTTAGCCTTGACGCGGACGGATATATCGTCACAAAAGAGGGTTGCAGGGTGCTACCAAGTGGCTATGAAGCGCAAAATCTTGGTCAAAGAGGCATCCAAGTGCCACAAGGCGAGGTGCTAACCGTTGATAAAAATGGAAATTTATACTCAAATAACAATCAATTTTCTAAATTCTACATCGCTCAGCCAAGAGAGATAAGAGATCTAAAAAAGGTTGGAGATAATCTCTTTGAGAGTAGAAATTTTGACGACATAACCGAGCTTGACGAGGCTGATAGTGTGATGCAAGGCTACGCTCAAATGTCAAACGTAAATCCAGTCTTAGAAATGGTGGGTCTAATAGAAACCCAACGCTTAGTTGATATGTATCAAAAGGTTATGACAAGTCACATGACTGACCTTAACCAAGATGCTGTTCAAAAACTAGCCCTAAAAGCTTAATAAAAGGATAAAACTATGATGAGATCACTTTACACTGCGGCCACTGGCATGATCGCCGAGCAGACGCAGATAGACGTAACCTCACACAACATCGCAAACGTAAATACCTATGGATATAAGAAAAATAGGGCTGAATTTGCTGACCTTATGTATCAAGTCATGGAGTACGCAGGCACGGCTACTAGCCAAACTACTACAAGCCCGACAGGCATCGAAGTAGGCCTTGGTGTGCGCCCAACAGCGATAAATAAAATTTTCTCTCAGGGCTATTTTAAAGAGACTAGCAACAACCTAGATATGGTCATAGCTGGCAACGGCTTTTTTCAAATTCAACTCCCTGATGGCACGACGGCATACACCAGAAACGGCGCATTTAAGCTTGACGCAAACGGCACGATCGTAAATAGTGACGGCTACCAGCTCATCCCGCAGATCACTGTCCCTGCAAATGCGACGCAAATTTCAATAGGCACAGACGGCACCGTCTCAGTGCTTCAAGCTGGCGAAACCGATATGGCTCAGATAGGTCAGATCGAGCTAGCAAATTTCATAAATCCAGCCGGTCTTCACTCAATGGGTGATAACAACTACCTTCAAACAAGCGCTAGTGGCGACGTGGTGGTAGGTGTAGCAGGTCTTGACGGACTTGGCACCATTAGACAGGGCTTTGTCGAGATGAGTAACGTGCAACTTGTTGAAGAGATGACCGACCTCATTACCGGCCAGCGCGCATACGAGGCGAACTCAAAGGCGATAACTACGAGTGATTCGATGCTAGAGATAGTAAATGGACTTAAAAGGTAGGTGATATGGACGCGACTTTGGCTATTGTTGGACTCATACTCGTTGCTTTTACGCTCGATGTTTTTTACTTTTCACATAAGACCCCAAAGGGCAAGGGTCCCAAAAGTCAGGTGCACTAAATTTATAGAGCATTGTAAATTTGGCAGTCTTCGCCGCTAATTAGCTCGCAAGAGTATTGATAGTTTTTTTATCGCCAAGTTAAAGCAGTAAATTTATGTTTTATAAAACACTATAGAGGATAGAAAATTTAATTTGCTAATACCCAAGCTTATCTAATAAATTTCTCATATCACAGCCCTTTTTAAAGCCTAGCTCGCATGATCTTTGAAAGTAGCTTTTGGCAGTCATTTTGTCCTCTTTTTTACCGTTATCTAAAAGCGCGTAGTTTAAAAATCTGGCATATCTATTTAATATGATAGTTTGATTAAGCTCGCTATCAACGTCGTTGTAGCCATTTAGATAGATGAGCGCAGCGCTGTAACAACCCTCTTTCATATCATTTTCGCAAGCTAGTAAAAATATCTTTTGTAGCTTTTTAAAATCTTTATCATCGCTTGATGAGTTATAAATTTTTGTGGCAGCCTTGTAGCAGCTCGTTAAATTTGCTCTTATATCGCCCTCGCTTTGGCACATCTCATCTAAATTTTCTGCATTTAAAAGAACAATGAGGGATAAAAACAAAATCAAATTTTTCATAAACGCTCTTTAGTGAAAATCTCTAACTATCTCGCAAGCCTCTTTAAGGCCTAGCTTGCAAGCTTTTTTAAGCTCTTTTTCTGCCAACTTTTTATCCTTTTTTGTCCCTATGCCATGGTAATAAAAATATGCAAGATGTTTGCACCCACTTGCGCTATCTAGCCTGCACGCTTTGTTGTAGTATCTAAACGCCACTTCATCGTCTTTTTCTACGCCAAGTGCGTCGTCGTAAAGGCTGGCTAGGTTATTACAAGCATCGGCAAAGTCAAGCTTGCAAGCTTTAAAATAGAGCTTGTTAGCCTTTTCATACTCTTTTTGCTCTTGATATAAGCTCGCTAGGTTGTAGCAAGAGATGCTAAAGTTATTATCACAAGCCTTTTTGTAAAGCTTTACCGCCTCTTTGTAGTTGCGCTTTACACCTGGGGTGTTGTGGTATAAAACGGCTAGGTTGTAGCATCCTTCATAGAAATTTTGTTCGCAAACTTCTTTGTAAATTTTAGCAGCCTTTTTGTAGTCTCTTTTTACGCCGCCGCCGTTATTATATAAAACTGCGATGTTAAAACAGCTTTGTATAAAAGCTAGATCGCAGCCTTTTTTAAAAGCTTCTAAAGCCATTTTGTGATCTTTCATCTCTTGATACTCAACACCAAGGTTGTGGCAGGCAAATTTATTGCTCTCATTGCAAGTTTTGTTAAGAATTTCTATTGATTTTTTCGCATCTTTTTTTACGCCAAGTCCGCTTTTGTAAAACTCAGCCAGATAGATGCATGCGTCTAAATTTTTAACCTCGCACTCACTTTTGTAAATTCCAAATAGCCTTTTATACTCATCATCGCTGTATCTGCGGCTAAAATCAATGCAGTTATCCTCGATATTACAGCTATTTGCTTGAGGGATTTTGATCTTTGGATTTGTTGTTAAGGCTATTAATTTTAGTGTTAAAAATATTAGTAAAACTATCTTTTTCATAGGAATTTTCTTTATAAATTTTGTTGCTATTTTATAAAATTTAGTTTTAAAATGCGAGCAAGCAGTTAAATTTATAAAAGCAAAAACGCCTCTTTAAATTTAAATTTTTAAATTTTTGCTAATATTTTGGCTTTTTATGAAGGTAAAATTTGACATTTAGCTACGTTTTTAAACTATCTATTCCTATCTTTATGGGCTATTTTCCGCTTGGTGTCGCCTTTGGCGTGCTGGCAAAAAGCATGGGAGTGAGCGCATTTATCGCCATGGCGCTTAGCATGCTTGGATACGGCGGAGCAGCGCAGTTTATGATGCTCTCGCTCTTTAGCGTCGGCACGAGCTACGTTGAGGTATTTATCGTGAGCTATCTTGTAAATTTGCGTCACACTTTTTATGGAATTTCACTTTTAAAAGAGTATAGCTGGATCAAATTTAAGCTCTTAAACATCGCTTTGCTAACAGATGAGACCTTTGCGATATTTAAAAATTTGGGGCTAAAAGATGCAAGTGATCGAAGCTTTGTCTTTACCTGGCTAAATTTTTTATCTTGGTCTTACTGGGCAGCTGGAACGCTTCTTGGAGCGATACTTGGTGACTTTATCAAGGCCGATACAAGGGGGCTTGAGTTTAGCTTAACAGCGCTTTTTACAGTGGTCGTCATCGAGATGTTTAAAAATGATAAAAACTACCGCGTGCTCTTTGCGGCGGTCTTTTTTGGCGTGCTTGGAGTGAGCCTCTTTCCAGCTAAATTTGTGCTTGTTGGCTCGATGGCACTTTGTTTTGTATTTTTGCTTTTGTTTAAGGATAAAATTTGATAAGTGTAAGCTCAAGCGAGATGGTGCTTTTTGTGGCTGTGCTTTTAAGCGCCTTAGCTACTTTTATAACGAGAGCGACGCCGTTTTATGCGTTAAGAAACTATAAGCCAAACCCTTATTTAGACGCCATTGAGAAGCACATGGGCATGATGATAATGGTCGTTTTGGTCTGCTACGGGCTAAAAGATACGAAATTTAGCGAGTATCCATACGGCTTAAGCGAGATAGTAGCGGTTTTTACGGCTGTTTTGGTGCATTTGAAATTCAAAAATGCCCTTCTTAGCATAGTCGTTTCAACTGGAATTTATATGCTTTTGATAAGAATTTTTTAAATAAATATAAATTTTAAAAATTAATAAATTTTTTAAATATATGACGTTATAATGCTCTAGCAAATTTTAATGCAAAGGAGCTAAAATGCGTTTAATCTTTAAGGCGGTGTTACTCATGATTTTAGGTGCTACTTTAGCGGTTGCTAAGCCAACCATCTACATCCTAGCTACTGGTGGAACGATAGCAGGAAGCGGCTCAGGTTCGCTTGATTCAAGCTATACTTCTGGAACTGTTACGGTCGATAAACTAATCGCAGCCGTGCCAGATATCAACAAGATCGCTACCATAAAAGGTGAGCAAATTTCAAATATCGGCTCACAAGATATGAACAATGAAGTTTGGCTTAAGCTTGCAAATAGAATAAATGAGCTTCTAAACAGTGGCAAAGCCGATGGTATCGTCGTTACTCACGGCACAGACACTATGGAAGAGACAGCTTACTTCTTAAATTTAGTCGTTAAAAGCGACAAGCCAGTCGTGCTTGTAGGTGCGATGAGAAATAGCGGCTCACTAAGCGCAGATGGCCCACTAAATTTATTTAACGCTGTAAATGTAGCTATTAGCAAAGATAGCGTAGGCAAGGGCGTTGTAGTTGTTATGAATGACGAAATTCACGCGGCTCGTGAGGTGACAAAAACTAACACTACAGGCGTTGATACATTTAAATCACCAAACAGCGGCAAGATCGGCACAGTCTTTTATGGCAACGTAAAATACTATATGAATCCGATCAGAAAACACACAGCAAGCTCAGCATTTGACCTAACTGGCGTAAAAGAGCTTCCAAGAGTCGATATCATCTACTCTCACGCAAATGACAACCCTGACTTTGTAAATTTAGCTGTTAAAAACGGCGTAAAAGGTATCGTTAGTGCTGGTCTTGGCAACGGCAACCCTTACTTTAGCGTGCTAGAGGCTCTTGGCGAGGCTTCAAAAGCTGGCGTAGTGGTAGTTCGTGACTCACGTGTGGGAAGCGGCGAGACAACTATGAACGGCGAAGTCGATGACGCAAAATACGGCTTTTTAACATGCGACAATCTAAACGCTCAAAAAGCTAGAGTGCTTTTGATGCTTGCTCTTACAAAAACAAGCGACAAAGCTAAAATTCAAGAGTTTTTCTTAACTCACTAAACTTAAATTCTCGTGGCGGAACTATTAAATTTATAGCTCCGCCCTCTCTTTTTCAAATTCACATTAAATTTAAGGCTCTAAAATGGGTATCAGCGCACACTACTACGCCTACTTGCAAGATGATATAGAGATGATAAAAAATGGTGGTGACGGCGAGCTTTTGGACGAATACGATATGGACAAGATGTGGGACGCGATGTGTAAGATGCTAACTGGTAGAAATTTCTCCCAGAGGCTTAAGGCTGGCGATATTTTTAGCTCAAATGAGCCTTTTAGCTGGGCCATTTTTGGGCGTAGTGCGCTAAACGAAGAGCTAAGCGAGATGATCTCTTACACAAATGCCACAGATGTAAAAGAGGTGGCTAGGGCGATGAAAAATGTTGAGATTAGCGCACTTTTAGCAAAGATAAATTTAAAAGAATTTGCTAGCTCAAAGACGTATCCTGATATCTTTGGGCGGCAGAGCGAATTTGAAGATATAAGGGCGAGTTTAAAAGAGCACTTTACTGGGCTTTTAAATTTTTACCAAAATGCCGCCGACAAAGGGCTTGGCGTGCTGATAGTAATAGCCTAAATTTATAAATTTTTAGTGGGCTATTTTGCTCTAAATTTAGCTAGTTTTTGTGGCAAATAAATTTATAGAGTGCCTACGTGGCAAAAGATAAATTTACCATCTAGGCTGCGAAACACATACAAAATCGCCTTTGTTTTTGCACTAAATTTATTAAATTTATATGCCTAGCGCCAAAAGTCAAATTTCTCACGTCCAAAAGCAGGCTAAATTTGCTAATAAAGCGCTCTTTTATCATAAATTTATAGATTTTGATTTAGCATTTCACTAAAATTTCAAGGCATCTCATGAATTTCTTGCTATTTTTTATCACCCTTGCGCCAATCTCCATGATGCCAGGCATCAACATGACCTATGCGATGAGCGTTGGCATGAGCTTTGGCTACAAGCACTCGTTTTTCGTGATGGCTGGGCAGCTTTTAGCGATCGCTTTTGTCTCGTTTAGCTGCATGCTTGGCGTGGGAGCGGTGCTACATCACTTTGAGTACGCATTTAAGGCGCTAAATATCATCGCAGGCCTTTATATGCTCTATCTTGGCGTGATGCTCTTTTTTGGTAAGGGCGAGCTTAGCATCACAAATGTCTCAAATTTGCCAAGCAAGAAGCAGATGTTTATAAATGGCCTCATCGTTAGCGTCTCAAACCCAAAGGCGTGGATATTTTTCTCAGCTTTACTGCCTACATTTTTGGATAAAGACGACCCTTTTAGCCTCACTCGCATGTGCGTTATCACAGTAACGCTTGTTTTCATCGAGTTTTGCGCGCTAAATATCTACGCACTTGGCGGAGCTATGCTAAAGAAATTTTTACAAATGCACCTAAGGCTACTTGAAATTTGCACCGCCATCATCGTCTGCACGATCGGCGTACTCTTGCTTTTTAGATAAATTTATCCCTTTTTTACCTAGCTTGGCTAAAATTTGTCCAGTTTGCGCTACATTTTTAGCAAAAGGATAAGAGATGAAAAAATTTCTATTTATATTTACAAATCAGCCATATAACGGCACGGACAACGCTTACAACGCGCTAAGGCTGGCTAGAGCGCTAAAAGAAAAGGGCGAAGAGATTAGGATCTTTCTTATGAACGACGCAGTCGATCTTGCGCGAAATAGCACTAAAAAGCCAGAAAACTACGACGTTGATCTAGTGGAGATGCTAAAAGAGCTTTACGCTAGCGGCGCGATGCTTAAGGTTTGTGGTAGCTGCCAAACAAGGTGTGGTTTGCATGTGGGAGAGCCTTATTTTGAGGCTGAGGTGAAAGGCAGCATGGATATCTTATCCGAGTGGGTGAGAGAGTGCGATCAGGTGATGACATTTTAGAGCAAAAAAGGAGAATTTATGAGTTTGACATTTAGTGTAAAAAATAAAAAGAAGCTACTTGGCGGATACGCAAAGGCGCTAAGCGAGCGTGAAATTTCAGCTCTTGTTGAGGGGCTTTTCTTTTTTAATAGCGAGCAAGAGGAGCCAAGCGCAAATGAGCTGGGTGCTGACGTGATGATAGCAGGCGTGTGGCAAAAGAGCGCTCGTGGCTTTGAGCTAAACTACGAAGATGGCGAGTATATCGTGCGCGTTTATACTCCAAGTGGCGTCGGAGACTGGCAGATCGCACTTGAGCTACTCTCAAAGCTCTCAGCCCAAACTGGCTCAAAAATAGAGTGCGATAACGAAAAAATTTATGATAGCGAGCAAATTTTAAAATTTGACTACGAGGCTGACATCATGTGGGGGCTTGAGGCGTTAAAAGATATAAAAGAGAAAAATCAAACGCTTTATATCTCTGGCGTGGGGCGTGATGTGGCGTTTGACGCGGTTATGGTAGATGAAATCTTTGCTAGTGCCAGCCCTGCGGCTAAATTTGATGAGATGATGAGGCAGGTGCAGTATCTTGACGCATACAGCGCAAAAGAGCACCTCTATCAAGACAAAGACGGCAACGAAATTTTTGGCGCATACACGCTTAGTGAAAATTTGCCGACCATCTTGCCTTATGCTCCATCTCCGTCGTGGCAGGCACAAGAAGCGCTTGGGGATCGCAAGGTATCGCGCTGGGTGCTTACGCTAGTTGTGGGCGTGGATGATAGTGACGCTCAAGTGCTTGATGAGTGTGAATATGGAGCTTTCATGGCAAATTTACCAAAAGAGAAATACCGCTTCATTGACGCTGCAAACGTGCTTGTTGAGCCACTTAGTGAAGATGAGATGAGAGAGATTTTACAAAAGGCAAAGGCTTAAATTTAAAGTTTTAAAGGCTAGTATTAAAATTTTCTTTATAAATATTTTTAGTCAAATTTTCATAATTAAGTTTTATTTTATGCGTAATTGACGTATAATTTACGCCAAGAAATTTAAAAAAGGAGCAAACAATGAAAGAAATTTCAAGGCGAAATTTTATGAAAATGGGTGCTACTGGTGCATTGGCGCTTGCTGCTAGCAGCGCAAATGCTGGAGTTTTAGAGGCGAAAGATATTAAATTTGACGAAGAGTATGACGTCATCGTCATAGGCACAGGCTTTGCAGGCTCGATGGCCACTTTGCAAGCGCTAAAACGCGGCAAAAAAGTGCTAATGATCGAGAAAATGGGACGAAGCGGCGGCAACTCAGTCATAAATGCTGGCAATATGGCTGTCCCAAATAATGAATTTCAAAAAGCAGCAGGCATAAAAGATAGCAAAGAGGCTTTTATCGCTGACTGCCTAAAAGATGGTCAAAATTTAAACCATGTCGATCTGCTTGAGGTTATCTATGACCGTGCAAATGACGCTTTTGAGTACCTAAAAACGCTTGGCGTTGAATTTACTGGCAAGGTGATCTCAGCGAGCGGTCACTCTATAAAACGTGCTGTTCAGTCTAAAAACACAAGTGGCGCGGGATATGTTTTGCCTATGCACGATGCGATCGATAAAAATCCAAATGCCGTGACAAAAAGAAGGACTAAATTTGATGATTTTATCATCGATGAAAATGGCAGGGTTGTTGGCATAAAATGCAGGGAGGATTATAGATTTGATCATCAGCTTGCAAATGATGATAAAGAGAATAAAACTGGCACGCCAAAATGCTTTAAGGCAAAAGATGGCGTCATCCTTGCAGCAGGAGGTTTTAGCTCTGATAAGTGGTTTAGGATGCAGCAAGTGCCGTATCTAAAAGACAATATCGAGACAGTTAGCCAGCCAGGTGCAACCTCTGGAGCGCTAGTAGCTGCGATAAAGCTTGGAGCAAACCCTATCCAGCTTAGCTGGATCCAGCTAAATCCATACACAAACCCAACTGAAAGAGGCTTTGGCACATCTGCACTTTTTACAAATCACTGCGCAAATGACTACGGCTTAAGCGTCAATCCAAAAACTGGCAAACGCTTTATGAACGAGCATGCAGGCCGTAAGGTAAAGAGCGATGCGATCTTTGCTTGTATGGCGCAAAGCGATAAAAACGATAACTATCCAGTAAATATCTGCGATCAAGCAGCCGTTGATGCAAACAATATCGCTTATACAAAAAAGGGCGTTGAAGAGGGTTCTATCAAGAAATTTAACACACTTGAAGAGCTTGCAAAAGCTTATGATATCCCGCTTGAGCCATTTTTAGAGACCATTAAAAATTTCAACGAATATGTCAAAAATGAAAAAGATCCTGAGTTTGGCAAACCTTTGACAAAAGCTGATGTAAATGGCATTGGTATTACAAAAGCGCCATTTTACGCGAGTGAGACTACGCCAAAGATCCTTTACTGCATGGGTGGCGTCGAGATAAATACAAAAGCGCAAGTCATAAACGCAACTACTCACGAGCCTATCGCAGGTCTTTACGCAGCTGGCGAGATCACTGGTGGCGTGCATGGAGCAAGCCGTCTTGGCACGATGAGCATGGCTGATTGTATGGTATTTGGCATGGTTGCTGGAGAGAATATCTAATTTATTTTTACTTAAATTTTAGCGGTTTAAATGCCGCTAAATTTAGCTTGCAAGAGCGCTTTTGATTATTTATTTAGCTTCTTTTGGTTAAAATCAGCCCAAATTTACAAAACTAAAGGTTAAAAATGAAACAAGGCAAAGTTTGGAAATTTGGCGATAACATCGACACTGACATCATCATCGCCGCAAGATATTTAAACACTTCAGACGAAAAAGAACTAGCAAAACACATCATGGAAGACGCCGATCCTAAATTTAGCTCAAAAATAGCAAAAGGCGACATCATCGTGGCTGGCGAAAATTTTGGCTGCGGAAGCTCAAGAGAGCACGCCCCGTTAGCGCTAAAAGAGGCTGGCATAGCAGCTGTTGTGGCTAAGAGCTTTGCGAGGATTTTTTATAGAAATAGCTTTAACACAGGGCTTTTGATACTTGAGATAAAAGAAACTGATGAGATAAACGAGGGCGACACGCTAAAGATCGACGTAGATAACGGCGTCATCGTAGATGAAAGCACAAAAAAAGAGTATAAATTTAACGCTATCCCGCCATTTATGCAGGAGCTTTTAAACGCTGGTGGCCTTATAGAGTACGCAAAAGCGAAGATGAACTAAGGAGCGGCGATGAAAAACTATAAAATTTGCGTTATAAAAGGCGATGGCATCGGCCCTGAGATCATCGACGAGGCGATAAAGGTTTTAGACGTCGTAAGTGCCGAGTTTGGTATCAAATTTGAGTATGACTACAAGCTTATGGGCGGCGCAGCCTACGACGTTTTTGGCGAGCCATTACCAGATGAGACGCTAAGCTCGGCACTTAGTAGCGACGCAGTGCTTTTTGGTGCGATCGGTGGCGAGAAATGGGACAGCCTGCCAAGACACCTAAGGCCAGAGAGCGGGCTTTTAAAGATCAGAAAAGAGCTAGAAGCTTATGCAAATTTACGCCCAGCTATCATCTTTGACGAGCTAGTGAATGCTAGCACGCTAAAGCCAGAGGTTTTAAAGGGCGTTGATTTTGTCGTGGTTCGCGAGCTAACTGGGGGGCTTTATTTTGGACAGCCACGTGAAAAAGGCGAAGATAGAGCATTTAATACGATGGTTTATACTAAATTTGAGATCGAGCGCATCGCAAAGATCGCCTTTGAGACGGCTATGCTTCGCAAGAAAAAGGTCTGCATGGTCGATAAGGCAAATGTGCTTGAGACAAGTCAGCTTTGGCGCGAGGTGACTAGCGAAGTGGCAAAGGGCTATCCTGAAGTAGAGCTTAGCTTTATGTATGTAGATAACGCAGCGATGCAGCTAGTAAGAGCGCCAGCAAATTTTGACGTCATACTGACTGAAAATTTATTTGGCGACATTTTAAGTGATGAGGCGAGTATGGTTTGTGGCTCGATAGGACTTTTGCCAAGTGCTAGCATGGGCGGCAAAGTGGGAATTTATGAGCCTATCCACGGCTCAGCTCCAGACATCGCAGGGCAGGGCATAGCAAATCCGATCGCGACCATTTTAAGTGCAGCGATGATGCTAAGATACGCTTTTGGCGAGAGCGAGGCTGCAAATGCGATAGAAAATGCCGTAAAAACAGCTCTTGCAAAGGGATATAGAACAAAAGATATCGCCGCTTTTAACGCAGTTGAAATTTGCTCAACAAGCGAGATAGGCGACGTGATAGCAGGATTTATCAAAAAATGAAAAACACGATCACAGAAGCACTGATCTATGAGGCGCAAGGGCTAAAAGACGATGCGCTTGAAATTTACAAGAACATCTTAAAACAAGACCCATCAAACAAGGACGCCCTTAGCGCGATAAACCGCCTGAGCGGACTTCGCAAAGAGCGCGTGATAAAAAATGAGCAGATGAAAGAGTTTTTTATCAGGATGAAAAGTGACGAAGAGATAAATGAATTTAAAAGGTGGTTGATAAGATTATGAAGCTTGATGATATCGCTAGGATGGCCATTAGTGAGGTTAGCGCCGAGCTTGAGAAGATAGAGGCACTGCAAAACAAAAAGCAAGAAGAGCTTGAAAGAGAAAATTTAAAAAAAGAGCTTTTAGCAATAGAAACTGCTGATGAGCAAGCGCTTGAAGAGCCAAAAGTAGAGGCAAGTGTGCCAAGTGCTCAAAGCGCGCAAATCGAGCCAGAGCCAAAGGTGGCGCAAATTTCGCCAAAGAACAGGGAGATAAGTGAGGAGGAAATTTTCTTAGCAAACCTTGCTGAACGCATAGAGGTGCTTTTTGAAGGGCTTAAACAAACTAGTGAGCAAGACCTTAACCAAAGGCTCGAGCTAACGACTAAATTTTTAGAATTTACCCTTGCAAACATCGAAAATAGACTACAAAATCTCTCAAAATAATAAATTTGAGGCAAAAACTGGTACAAGCATTTACAAAAATAGCGAACTAGACTTCTTTAGATCGCTATTTGCTCCTTTTAGCAAGCGCGTCTATCTAGTAGGTGGCTGCGTGAGAGATGCGCTTTTGGGGCGAGAAATTTATGATTATGACATCGAAGTCTATGACATAAAGCCCGCTAAATTTGACGAACTGATGGCTGGCATAAGAGCTAGTGGTGTTGGCAAAAGCTACTTTATCTACAAATACAAAAATTACGATCTTGGACTGCCACGAAGTGAGAGCAAGACTGGAAATTCGCACAAAGACTTTGCCGTAAGCTACATAAATGATCCAAGCCTTGCAAGTCTAAGGCGTGATTTTACGGTAAATGCCATGATGATGAATATCTTTAACGGCGAAATTTTAGACTTTCATGGCGGCAAAAAGGACCTTGAAAGCAAGACACTAAGACACATCGATAGTGAGAAATTTAAAGAAGATCCGCTAAGGGTGCTACGTGGCGTGCAGTTTAGCGCTAGGCTTGATTTTAGCATAGCTGATGATACGCTAGAGCTTATGAAGACGCTTGATCTAGCGCATCTAAGCAAAGATAGGATAAATACCGAGCTCATTAAATTTTTTCGCTCAGAGCATCTTGAAAAAGGGGCGTTTTATCTTTTTAAACTTTCACTTTTTAAAGAAATTTTTGGCGTGCAAATTTGTGAAAATGATGAGTTTTTGGCTGAGCTAAAGAGCGCTAGAAATTTCGTGGATGATGAGAGGCTATTTTTATATATGCTTTTTGGTAAATTTGAGCTTGACGCAAAAGAAATTTTAGAAAAAATGCGCCTGCCAAAGAGCTACTTTTCTATCTTAAAAGAGCCATTTTTTAAAGCTATGCCAAGTGATAGAGAGCTACTAAAAATTGCTCTAAATATGCCTATAAAATCGTGGCTTGGAGCTTACAATAAAGAGCGCATAGAGCGTGCAAAAGAGCTTGGGGTCTATGAGAGTAAATTTGACGCAAAGATCGATGTGAGAGAGATCTTGGCGGCTGGCTTTAAAAACGAGATGATAGCAGCTGAGATAAAACGCAGACAGGAGCTCGAAATTTCAAGCTATCTTAGAGAGCGCAAATTTAGAAAATCTTAATCTTTAAAACTCTTAAAAGCCCATTTTGGCTAAAATGAGCCAGTTTATAACACTTTTTAAGGCAAGAAAAACTTATGTTTAACATAGTCCTAGTCCATCCTCAGATACCGCAAAACACCGGAGCTATCGGCAGAATGTGCGTAAATGCAAATTTAAAGCTGCACATCGTTAAGCCAACCGTGTTTGACCTGAGCGAAAAGGCTGTTAGACGCGCTGGACTTGATTATTGGAAAATTTTAGATCCAAAAATTTGGGAGAGCCTAGATGAATTTTTGGAGGCAAATTTAAGCCACAAAGAGCGATTTTTCTTTGCTACAACCAAGACAAACAGACTTTATTACGACGCTAAATTTGAGCCAGGAGATTTTATATTTTTTGGCGGAGAGAGCACTGGGCTGCCAAGAGAATTTATGGATATAAATTTTAAAAATGCCATAACGATCCCGATGGGAAAAGAGGGCAGGAGTTTAAATTTAGCCATGAGCGCTGGCATCATCGCGTATGAGGCGATCAGGCAAAACATCTCTAAATTTGACTTTAGGAGCGAGGTTTGAGAGCGCTCTTTGCATTAGTTTTTGCCGTTTTGATGGCGTTTGCTAGCGAGATAAGCATTGCAACTTATAACGTGCAAAATTTATTTGACTGCAAAGACGATGGCAGCGAATATCCTGACTTTAAATCTAACACTTCAAAGTGGGACTGTGAGGCGGCTAGCTCAAAACTAAAAAGAACAAGGCAGGTCATAGACGCTATAAATACCGACATCATCGCACTTGAAGAGGTTGAAAACGAGCAGGTTTTAAGGGCTTTGGTTGATGGCAGCGAGTATAAATTTATAGCCTTTAGCAAGGCAAAAAGCTCTCCAGTCGGGCTAGCTCTCATATCAAAGATAAAGCCAAGTGGCAGTGAAATTTTCGAAGTGCCAAATGTAAAAACTAGAAACATTTTAAAGGTCGTTTTTGAGGTGGAGGGTAAGAAATTTAGCGTTTTTGTTAATCACTTCCCAGCTTATAAAAACGGCATAAATATGCAAAAAAAGGCCGAAAGAACGCTAAGAGCTGCTCTTGGTAACGATCAAAATGCCATAGTTTTAGGTGATTTTAACTCACCTTATGGGCAAAAATCCATCTTAAACGATATCATTGCAACTCGTGGATTTTACGATCTTTATAGCTTTTTAGCCCCAAAAGATAGATACTCCCATGCAGTCCATGGCAAAAAGCGAGCTATTGATCACGTTTTGCTATCGCCTAGCTTTATGGCAAATGGCGATCTAAGCTACATTGATGGCAGTTTTGAGGTCTTTAAGCCAAGCTTTGTGCTTGATGAGCATGGCTTTGCAAAGAGCGATCTTTACTCAGACCACTTTGCACTTAAATTTAAAATCTCAACCAAACCAAGTCCTGCTAAATCAAATGAAAATTTAAAAAAAGAAGCTAAAAAAGTAGAAGATCAAAACTATAAAAAAACTGACATAGAGACACTTTTTGAGCATCCTGAGGATGTGCCAGCGTTAGTTGAAAAAGCTGTTGTCATCTTAAAAGATAAGCATGGCTTTATCATCTCAAAAAATCGCCGTGGAATTTACGTTTATGATCCTAAAAATAGCGTCGGTGTGGGCGATGAGCTTGACATTTTGATTAGGCGAGTGAAATTTTACAAAGAGGCGCTTGAAGTGAGCTCTTATGAGATCATAAATGAGCATGGCACAAAAGAAGTGAGTGAAAATTTACTTGATAGCTCAAAGCTAAGCATTGCAAGAAGTGGCGATGTGATCGCTAAAATTTCAGGCAAGCTAGAGAGTGGCTACTTGCATACGCCGCATGGCAAGATCAGAGTTTATAGCAAAAAAAGGCTAAAAGATGGCGAGTATAGCTTTGAGCGGGCGAGGGTGAAAATTTATAAAAACGAAAAAGAGATCGTTGTGGAGTAGATGGTGCAAATTTTAGATATTTTTATGATCGCAGCGTTTGTCTTGTTTGTGATATTTATGATAAGAGGCGTCATTTTGCAGGCGCAAGAGAAGGAGAGAGCAAGAGAGATGATAAGAGAAAAAAGAGAAAATTTTAATAAAAAGAGTGAGATATGAAAGAGTTGTTACTAGAGATCGGAGTCGAGGAGCTCCCAGCGATACCATTTTTAAGGGAGCTGCCAAACATCAACGCTAAATGGCAGGCTGTGCTTGAAAAATATAACATCAAAAGCGAGTTTAAATTTTACTACACGCCGCGCCGTTTGGTCTTTTTCCATGAGAAATTCCCGCAAGCTCAGCCAGATAGCGTGGCTAGCTTCGTTGGCGCGCCAAAGCAAGTAGCGCTAAAAGACGGAGCTTTTACAAAGGCAGCGCTTAGCTTTGCAAATAAATGTGGCATAAGCGAGAGCGAGCTTAAATTTAAAGAGATAGACGGCAAAGAGGTGCTTTATCACGAAAAAGAGGTGAAGGGTGAGCCGGTTGATAAGATAATGGGCGACATGGTCGAGGAGTTTTTAAAGAGTCTTAGCTTTGGCAAGTCTATGCGCTGGGGCAACGGCGAATTTGAGTTTATCCGCCCGATAAGATCGTTTTTGTGCTTGCTTGGTGATGAGGTCATTAAATTTAACAAATTTGGCGTAGAGAGCAGCAACTCTACCTATCCTCACAGAAGCATCAGCTATGACAAGATAAAAATTTCAAATATAAAAGAGTATTTTGAAGGCTCAAAGAGCCGTGGCGTCGTGCTTGAAGCGGACGAGAGAGAGAAAATAATCCTTGATGAGTTTGAAAAGATCAGTCAAAAAAGCGGACTAAAGATAGAGATAGATAAAGACTTGCTAGCTGAAGTCGTGGCGATCACTGAGTATCCAACAGCGCTTCTTGGCTCGTTTGAAGAGGAGTTTTTGGAGGTGCCAAGCGAGGTCATCATCACATCGATGAAAGAAAATCAGCGCTATTTCCCAGTTTTTAAGGATGGCAAGCTCGCAAATGGCTTCGTTGTTGTTAGCAACGCCATCACACAGGACTATTCGCTCATCATCAAAGGTAACGAAAAGGTGCTAAGAGCAAGGCTAAGTGACGCGATGTTCTTTTGGCAAAGCGACCTTAAGGCCGAATTTAGCCCAGAAAAACTAAAAAATATAACCTACCTAAAAGAGCTTGGAAGCATCTATGAAAAAGAGCTTAGAGAGCTAAAGGTGGCTAAAAAACTAGCTAGCAACTATGATGAGCTACTTAAAAAAGAAGCTGGCGAGTACGGGGCTAAGCTAGAGCGAGCTGTGATGCTAAGCAAGGCCGATCTTACAACGCAGATGGTTTATGAATTTACCGAGCTTCAAGGCGTCATGGGTGCTTACTACGCAAAGGCCAAAAACGAGGACGAAAACGTCGTTTTGGCTATAAAAGAGCAGTATCTGCCAGACGGCGAGGAGGCGCAGTGCCCAAGCAAGGTCTTTAGCTCGGTTGTTGCGCTTTCAAATAAGCTTGATACACTAATGGGGCTCTTTAGCATCGGCAAAATCCCAAGCGGTACCAAGGACCCATACGCTCTAAGACGCGCAGCAAATGGCGTGATAAAGATCGTTTTGGCGCATAATCTGAAATTTAACGTAAAAGAAATTTTAGAAGATATCGCAAAAGATTATAAGAAATTTGACGTTGAAGTGCTTATAAATTTCATCCTTGATAGGCTCTACACCTTCTTTGATGCAAATGCTTCTATCGTAAAAGCTTGCATAAAAAGCGGAGAAAAGGACATCTTGGAGCTAACTAAGATGATAGAAGCACTTGCTAAAATTTCAAGCGAGCCAAATTTTAGAGAGAATTTCTCGACATTTAAGCGCCTTGCAAACATCATAAAAGATGATAAATTCAGCAAGGTCGATGAGAATCTCTTTGAGATAGATGCTGAAAAGGCCTTAAATGACGCATTTAAAGCAGTCGATAAGAGCTTAGCGTACGAGCCAAGACTAAAAGCACTATTTGCTCTAAAACCGCAGATAGATGAGTTTTTTGACAAAGTTATGATAAATGTTGAAAACGAGAAAGTGCGAAATAACCGCGTCGCAATCATCGGTCAAATTTATAGCGAGATACTAAAAGTAGCTGATATAAAAGAGATCAGCTTTTAAATTTGCGCCAGCTTCGGGCTTTGCCTAGGCTGGCTTTAAATTTACTCCCTAAAGATATCAAATTCTGGCTCGTAAGCCTTAGTTTTTACCCCAAAATATCCAAGAACTGAGCTAAAGATAAAATCATGCGAAAGAGTTTCGTCTTTTCTAGCTTTTAGTCTTTTTAAAAGCTCGCTATCGCTTGAAAAGATGATGGCTGGGATGTGTTTTTGCTCATCTGGAGCGATAGAGTAAGGCAGGCCATGTAAATATATGCCATTTTCGCCTAGGCTCTCTCCGTGATCTGAGAAAAAGAACATGGCAACTTCAAATTTATCTTTTCTTGCTTCAAGGGCGTTTATCAGCTCGCTTTGCAGATAGTCCTCATATAAAATGGTGTTGTCATAGGTGTTTGCTATCTCATCTGGCGTGCATTTGTTTAGCTCAACAGTGTCGCATGTTGGTGTGAATTCTTTAAATTTACTTGGGTAGCCTTTGTAGTAGATAGGGCCATGTGAGCCTTGCAAATGTAGCACGATAAATGTAGTGGAATTTGCATCTTTTATGACCTTTTTTGCCTCATCAAATATCACTTCATCAAAGCCAGCTGCTCTGTGCTCTGAAGTGTGTTTTTGATCAAGATTGTCGCAAACCACTACTCCTATTTTTTTCGCAGCCGCCACTATTGTTGTCAAAAAAGTATGTTTTTATACCAAGTTTATTGATGATATCAACTAAATTTTCACGAGCCTTAGCCTCGTGGTTGCTAAAATTTTCTCGCTTTAAGTCTGAAAATAGACAAGGCACGCTAGTCTCTGTGGCAGTCCCGCATGAGTAAAAATTTGTAAAACTTACCACATCTTTTTGTTTAGTAAATTTGTTTGTATCGTTTTTAGCGTAGCCATTTAGCGAGTAGTTTTTGCTCCTTTGTGTCTCACCTACTATCAAAACTAAAATTTTCTTTTTGTCGTTAGTAAGAGTTGCGTCATCTGCCACGTAGGTAAAAGGGAGCGGTTTTTGTGCCAAAGACTTTGCTAATCTTATGCCAGAGTAGATGGGGTAGTATGGGAGTAAAACGCTTGAGGCGTTGTGGCTCTTTAAAAAATGGTATAAAAATTTTAGACATGAGAGTAAAGATTATAGCCGCACTTGCCAAAGTGCTAAGGGCCATTTTTAACCTTGATCTAAGCGCACTTTTAAAACCTTCATAGCTAATCTTTACAAGCGCTACATATACGCAAGGCAAGATGGTTACAAAAATAAGCCAAAGAACTAAAATAGCTAAATGCCTCTCTTGTGTCAGTGTGCAAGACGTTTAATAGCATGCCTTTATCTATAATGACGCCGTAAGCTTGCATAAAGTAAGCAGAGATGCTGCTAATCATGATGAAAAAGATAGCAAGAGGTTTTAGCAAAAATGGCACAAGCAAAATGCAAAAACTCCAGCAAAGAGCATATGTAGTTTATGAAAAACATATAAGCTACAAATAAAATTAAAAATTACAAAAAGCTTATATGTCTTATTTTGTCGATGTTTAGCATTTCTAGCCACCTTCTTTCAGGGGTGTAATGATAGAGCCAAAAAGTAAATGGCTAGAAATTTAGAAGAGAAAAACTATTTTTTCTTTTTCTTGCTTTTTAGTTTCTTGTTTTTTGACTTCTTTTCAGGCTCAGTCTTTTTCGCCTTTTGGCTATCTTTTACACTAAGCTTTTCTTTGACCTTTTGCATGTCGTTAAAGCCGATGCCTTGAACCTTCTCAAGCTCCTCAACACTTGTAAATTTATGAGCTTTTCTATACTTTATGACGTTTAGTGCCTGGCTTTTGTTTAGCCCAAGGCTCATTAGCTCACTCTTGCTAGCTGTGTTTAGATCAGCGCCATACGCAAGGCTTGCAAGCGCTAGGCAAAGTAAAATTTTTAATCTTTTCATCTTATCTCCTAAAATAATAATCCATCGTTTTCTTGATCTTGAATGATGTCATTTGTTGGCGTATTTTGCGGCAACGGCGAGTCGTTTGTGTAGTACTCATCAGCGCCGTTGTAGTATCCTTTATAGACGCCATCAGGCTGCTCAAACGCGCGTCTTAGAGTAGGGTAGAGCTTGATGTAGCCCTCCATAAATTTCTTAAAGACAGGTGCAGCTGTCCTGCCACCACCCTCGACCTTTTTCATAGGGCTGTTATCGTCGTTTCCGTACCAGATGATGGCCTCGATATCAGGTGAGTAGCCGCAAAACCAAGCATCGATGTTGTTATTTGTCGTACCAGTCTTGCCAGCGATCTGGATGCCATTTACCTTTGCGTTGCGTCCGGTACCGTTGTTTACGACATTTTGAAGCAAGGTAGTCATCAAAAATGCCTGCTCAGGTTTTAGCACCTGCTTCTTTTGAGGCTCATAGTCCATCGACGCGCCAAAGCTATTTTCTATATGCTTGATGAGCGTAGGCTCGACCACTTCGCCATCGTTTGGAAACATCGAGTAAAATTTCGCAAAGTCAAGTGGCGAAATTCCAAAGCTACCAAGTGCGATTGATAAATTTTCAGGGATGTCGTTAAAGCCCATATCTGTAAGCTGTTTGCGAACCGAGCTAAGACCAAGATCGTTTAGTAAATTTATGGTTGCGAGGTTGCGAGACTGGGTTAAGGCTGATTTTATCGTGATGTAGCCTTGAAAGCCACCGCTATAGTTCTTTGGCGTCCACTCTTTGCCATTGCCCATGTCAAACGTCCTAGCGATATCAGCTACCTGAGAGACGACCGAGTAGCCGCTATCAAGGGCTATTTGATAGATAAATGGCTTAAAGCTTGATCCTGGCTGGCGCTTGCTTTGTGTCGCTCTGTTGTAGCTACTTTTTGCGTAGTCGATGCCGCCAATTAGAGCTAAAATTTGACCGCTTTGTGGATGAGTGACGACGATAGCGCCATTTAGCATCTCTGGATTTGCCTTTTTATCTCTTTTTAAAATTTCATTGTAACCATATACTAGAGCGTCTTGAGCGATCTTTTGCACGTTTAGATCGACGGTGCTTTGTATCTTGTAACCGCCAGTTTTTATATCGTCAAATTTCTTTGAAGCCTCTTTTATGATCTCATCGACCACGTAAGGAGCTTTATTTCTTGTGAGCGTATCGTCAAAAACTGCTGGTTCTTCAAGCACGCCCTTGCGGTACTCATCCTCGTTTATCCAGCCGATGCTATACATCCTCTCAAGAACCCTGTTTGCACGGCTAAGCGAGAGGTCGAGGTGCTTTGTAGGATCATAAGTACTTGGCGCTTTTGGCATGCCAACTAGCATCGCTATCTCTTTTATGCTTAGCTCATTTAGCTCTTTTCTAAAGTAGCCCTCTGCAGCCGTTTTGATGCCATAGTAGCCGTGGCCGAAATATACGTGATTTAGGTATCTTTCGATGATGTCCTCTTTGCTAAGCTCGCTTTCAAGCTTCATAGCGAGCACAACCTCTTTTATCTTTCTTGTAAATTTCTTTTCGCGGCTTAGGGCTAGGTTTTTTATGAGCTGCTGAGTTAGCGTAGATGCGCCCTCGACTAGCTTTCTAGCTTTGATGTCCTTTATCGCTGCTCTTGCCATGGCTTCTACGTTGATACCGCCATGCTCAAAGTAGCTCGTATCCTCGATAGCCACGAGTGCTTCGATGACACGTGGCGGGATGTCGTTATATTTTACGTAAATTCTATTTTCTTCAAAGATATTTGCGATGAGCTCGTTGTTTCTATCAAAAATTTGTGTCGCAAGCTTTGGCTTGTAGTCGATGATGGTATAAGCGTCAAATCTCACCTGCGAATAAAAGTATAAAAACGCTCCGCCAAGTGCGATGGCAACTACGAAGATAAATGCCAAGATATATTTCATAAAAATGCCTTTAATATTTTTAAATTTAGCCCCATTGCCGTGCTCGTCTCGCCGTGCTGGGAGGTGATGTATTTTTTATTAAAATTTTCTATCGTCATGGCTCCAGCCTTGCCTTGCCACTCGCCACTTTCTAGGTAGCTTTTTAGCTCTTGCTCGCTAAATTTATCAAATTTATATGTAGTCTTACTCACATTTATAAGCTCAAATTCGCCTAAAAATATCATCGCCGTATAGACGCTACACTCATTGCCACTTTGTAAATTTAGCATAGCAAGTGCTTCGTTTTTGTCATTTGCCTTGCCTAAAATTTTATCCCCACAAGCCACGCAGCTATCTGCAAAGAGTAAATTTAAAAGCTTGCCATTTGCCCTTAAAAACTGCTCTTTTTTAGTTTTTACGACGTTTTGGACGTAAATTTCTGGTCTTAGGCTCTTTGCTATCATGCTCTCATCAAAGCTGCAAGAAATTTGTTTAAATTCTATCCCAGCATTTTTTAGTAAATTTGCCCTTGTTGGCGAGCTAGAAGCAAGAGTGATCATCAAAAGCTCCTATAGCTCACGCCAAGATAGACAGCCGCAAGCGAGGCTAGTAAATTTAGAGGCGTGAAGTAGTAGATGATGACGATTAGGCTTTCGTTTAGCTCGATCATCTCGTGCGATCTTAGAGTTTTTAAAGCCTTTTTGTATCTATAAAAGATATAGCTTAAATTTAAGAGTAAAAATATCTCTATCGCCCATTTGGTCGCTACTATGGCACTTGCCATCGGGTTTTGCATTTTGCCATCATCAAAGTAAAAGATCATTATCAGGCTAGTTAGCGCGATGCCAAGAACTAGCGCAAAGATGGCTAGTCCAAAGCGTCTTATGATGTGAAGCAAGATGTGATAGCGCTCTTTATCTTCAAATTTATTTTTTATAAAATAGCTTCCAGCAAGCACCAAACCAGCTTGTAGCCCTATAAAAAGAGCTACGAAACTAATGTGCAAGAAGATGATTAGTTGATCAAATTTAAAAAAAGCGATCTCTTGATGAATCATTTTTCTAAAGCTTGCCTTGCATACTCAAGTGAGCTTTTTATGGCGTCTTCGATAGCTAGAGCGTTTTTGCCGCCAGCTGTTGCAAAGTCGTCTTTTCCACCGCCATTGCCGCCTAGAATTTGCGCTGCAAATTTAACCCAAGCGCCAGCTTTTAGTGGAGCATTTTTCACGCCAGCTGCAAGAGAAATTTTACCATCTTCATCTGTTTGGATCAGTAAAATAGCAGCTTTTTCGTGCCCATTTTTAAACTCATCTATCAAAGTTTTTATGTCACCACCATCGATGCTTGCTACGCAAAGCTTGGTATCATTTACATTTATAAAGGCTAGCTCTTCAGAGCTTTTAGCGTTTTTTAGCTTATCTTTTAAGCCTTTTATCTCGCCTTTTAGCTTTTTAACGGCATTTAGTGGCTCTGTGCTCTTTAACTCATCTTTTAGCTCTTCAAGCTCAGCTCTAAATGACCTTGCTAAATTTAGCGCAGCTCTTGAACAAACAGCCTCTATACGCCTAACGCCAGCACTTACGCCACTCTCTTTTGTGATGAAAAATGAGCCGATCTCATCTATATTTTTCACGTGTGTGCCGCCGCAAAGCTCTTTGCTGACATCGCCAAAGCTCACAACCCTTACTTTGTCGGCATATTTTTCGTTAAATAACGCGATCGCTCCGCTTTTTTTAGCCTCTTCAAGCTCCATAACCTGCGTTTTTGCATTTGCACCAGTTAATATCCACTCATTTACAAGGTTTTCGACCTTTGAAATTTCTTCGCCAGTAAGCGCCTTTGGATGAGAGAAGTCAAACCTTAGTCTATCTGCCTCGACGTTTGAGCCAGCTTGAGCAATGTGTGTGCCAAGCACGCTTCTAAGGGCTGCGTGAAGCAAGTGTGTAGCGCTGTGATGTCGCGCAGTCTCCGCTCTATCACTGCCCACTTCAAGCTCTACTTCGTCGCCAACTTTTAGTGCCGCGCTAGTTTTTACTAAAGATAAATTTAGCCCGTGGAATTTTTGCGTATCAAGCACATTTGCTTTACCTGCTATCTTACCGCTGTCGCCGCACTGGCCGCCACTTTGAGCGTAAAATGGAGTGACATCAAACATCACCCAGCCCTCTTTGCCAGCATCTAGGCTATCTACATTTTTAAATTCCTCATCAAGCAAGGCTAGAATTTTACTTTTACTCTTAAGCTCTTCGTAGCCAATAAATTTATTCTCGCCAAATTTCTCAAGTAGCTCTTTAAAATCGCCCTTCGCACTCTTGTCGCCACTGCCTTTCCAAGCAGCTTTTGCACGTGCTTTTTGCTCGCTCATAAGCTCATCAAACCTTGCCTCATCGACCTTTAAGCCCTTTTCTCTAAGCATATCAGCCGTTAGATCAAGTGGGAAGCCAAATGTATCATAGAGCTTAAACGCAGCCTCTCCGCTAAAAATTTCTTTTGTATTTTTAAGCTCACTCTCAAATAGTTCAAGTCCGCTTGCGATAGTCGCTAAAAATCTCTCTTCTTCAAGCTTGATCTGCTCTTTTACAGCCGCTTTTTTATCGTTTAGATAGGTGTAGTGTCCGCCCATAAGCTCGCAAACTTTATCGACAAGCTTATACATAAATGGCTCTTTTATGCCTAGTAAGTATCCATGTCGGATCGCACGGCGTAAGATACGGCGAAGCACGTAGCCACGGCCTTCTTTGTCAAATGTTGTGCCTTGAGCTAGCAAAAATGTGACCGAGCGGATGTGATCGCTTATGACGCGGTAGCTAGCGCCACTCTCATAGACGTATGGCTTGCCGCAAAGCTTTGCCACTTCGCTAATTAGCGGCATAAAAAGTGTGCTGTCGTAGTTGCTAAATTTACCCTGCAAGATAGCTGTAACGCGCTCAAGTCCCATGCCAGTATCGATGCTTGGCTTTGGTAGTGGGCTTAGTTTGCCATCCGCGCTTCTTTCATACTGCATGAAAACAAGGTTCCAGATCTCTAAAAATCTATCTCCATCGCCGCCCATGTAATCTTCTGGTGTGTTAAAGTGCTCAGCGCCTTGATCGTAAAAAATTTCACTGCAAGGGCCGCATGGTCCAGTGTCGCCCATTTGCCAGAAGTTATCATGGTCGCCAAAGCGGTAAATTCTCTCTTTTGCGATGTGAGTGCTCCAAATTTCAAACGCCTCATCGTCGCTTTCGTGAACGGTTACATAAAGCTTATCTTTTGGTAGTTTTAGCACCTCTGTGACAAATTCCCAAGCATAAGCGATCGCCTCTTTTTTGAAGTATTCGCCAAAGCTAAAGTTACCAAGCATCTCAAAAAATGTGTGGTGACGCGCTGTGTAGCCGACGTTATCAAGGTCGTTGTGCTTGCCTCCAGCTCTTATGCAGGTCTGACAGCTTGTGCGGATAGGTGGCGTTGGGCGTGGCACTTCGCCAGTAAAAATGCTCTTAAACGGCACCATGCCAGCATTTGTAAAAAGTAGTGTTGCATCGTTTGGCACGAGTGGTGCAGAAGCTACGACTTCGTGACCTTTTGATTTGAAAAAATCAAGATATGCCTTTCTTATATCTAAATTTTGCATTTTTGTCCTTGTAGTCTTTAAAATTTTGCTTGATTTTAGCCAAAATTCGTTTGTAAATTTATAAAAATATATAAAATTAATATTTTCTTAAGATATTTGATAAATTTATTTGTTTAAAAGCGATTTGTAAATAAAATAATTAAAATTTTACAAATAAAAGGTTTTTAGTGAAACTCAAAATTGGTATTGTCGGATATAATTTAGTCGGTAAGAGACACTATATGGAACTTAGGCGTTCTGACAAATTTGAAGTTTGTGGAGTTTTTGATAGAGAAAATAGAGACGATGCTTGCAGGGCTCCATTTTTTGATGATTTTAAAGAATTTATAGAGAATGCACAGCCTCAGGCAGTTGTACTTTGTTTGCCACAGCATGAGATGATTGAAGCTTTTTGTCAGTGTGTAAAATACTGTCAAAATATATTAATTTCAAGACCAATATTTAAAAGTGTAAGTGAGCTAAAAGAGATAAAATACGCAGCAGGTGTAAATAAGGCAAGGGTTTGTACTGGGGTTGATGAGCGTTTTAATCCAACTGTCTTTTCACTAAAAAAAGCGCTTTTAAGAGAAGAAGAAATTTATAGCATCTCAATTGCTCATTTTAAGCCACTTTGTGAAGGAAATATTATAAATGAACTCTCTCTTTGCGACATTGATCTTGCTAAAAATTTAGCTGGCAGTGAAATTTGTGACTTTTTTTATACTCAAACAAACAAGACAAATAAGAGGTTAAGCGATAACGTTGGCATTAGTCTTAAAATGAAAAATCAAATTTTAGTTAACATTACTGACTCATTTTGCGGTTCTTTGGAGCGTTTTAAAATAGAAGTAAATGCAAAAGATGGTGTTTATTTTGGAGATTTGATTGATTACAAACTTCACAGAGTAAGTGAAAATGGTCAGATGAATTTAAAGACCGACTCTTTAAATAATGAGATAAAAGCACAATACGAGGCCTTTTATGATCTTTGCCAAAGTGGCGAGAGTAGTGAACTTTCAAACATCGATGATGCTATAAAGATTAAAGAGCTCTTTTGATGAAAAAAGCTCTTTTGCTTTTAAATATGGGCGGTGCAAACAGCCTAGATGATGTCGAAATTTTTTTAACAAATATGTTTAATGACCCATATATTTTGAGTATAAAAAATAAATTTTTAAGAAAATTTGTAGCTTTCATGATCACAAAAGGCAGACTAAAAACTGCGAAGCACAACTACGAGCAAATAGGCGGAAAGTCGCCACTTTGCGAGCTTACAGCTAGGCTTTGTGAGAAAATTTCAAGCCTTAAAAGCGAATTTGACGCGGTTGATTTTGCGATGAACTACACTTCGCCATTTGTAAAAGATGTGCTTAAAAAGTATGAAGATTTTGATGAGATAGTGCTTTTACCGCTCTACCCTCATCACTCACAAACTACGATAACTTCAAGCTTAGCTGATTTTAAAAAGGCAAAAGAGGAGCTTAATATAAAAGCTAAAATTTCACTTTGTGAGCCATTTTATGATGATGACGCTTACAATAAGATCATTATCTCTCACATCCGCGAAGCGATAAAAGATATTGATACAAGCGATATTAGCCTCATCTTTTCAGCTCACTCTTTGCCTCGCAAGATCATTGAAAAAGGTGATATCTACGAAAAACACATAAACGAGCATGTGCAAATTTTAGGCAAAATGCTAAAAGAGCAGGGGCTAAATTTTAAAGATGTGAGCCTTGCTTATCAGTCACGCCTTGGCCCAATTAAATGGTTAGAGCCATCTCTAAATGAGGCTTTGGCAAAGTGCGAAAATAAAAAAGTGCTTATCTATCCGCTATCTTTTTGTATAGATAATTCTGAGACTATTTTTGAGCTAGTTATCGAGTATGCCAAGCTTGCAAAAGAGCTAAATTTTAGCTTTTATAAAGTGGTGGAGTGTCCAAATTTTAGTGATGAATTTGCTAGTTTTATCCTAGAAAAGTCAAAAAACACTAGAGAATTTAGCCTTTAGGAATAAATCTTGCTTATAAAAAGCATCTCAAATTTAAAAGGAGATGTATGAAGGTTCAAAATAACGATATTATCGATTATTTGTTGCAGTCAGGCTCAAGCAAAGCTAAAGATAAAAAAAATAGTTTTGATGAAATTTTAAGTCTAACGCTTGATAAGATCACAAGCGAGGCAAAGGTTTCAGACAAGCTTGAACAGTTTAAGAAAAGGCTTACAGAAATCGGTGCTGCTGGCTTTATAAATGAGCTAAATTCAAACAAAATAGAAGAGAAAATAGCTCAGAAAAAAGAGGAGCTAACTGAGCTTTTAAGCATAAATGATCCGACCAAAACGCAGGATCAAAAAAATGAGCTACTTAAAATCATGGATAAAATTTTAAGTGACTACCGCAAAGAGCTAAACATGGCACTTACGAGCCAAACACTGCTTGAAAAGCAAAATAGCCTTGGCAAAAATACAAATAATTCTGTAAATTTAAGCTCTGTCTTAAATGAACTTGGACTTGCATAAATTCTGGATCTAGGCCGCTTGCCTAGATCCAAAAAATAAAATTTAGCTCAAATTTATGGCAAAACTACGCCAAATTTCATAGCCACGCCATATATCATCGCGCTAATAATGCCAGCGAAAAATCCAGCAACCATATCATCGCCCATGACGCCAAGCCCGCCCTTTACGTTGCGGTCGATCCTGCCAATGATCGATGGTTTTTTGATATCAAGCACTCTAAAAAGCACGAGTGAGAGAACTAGCTGAGAGATAGTCGCTCCGCTAATGGCTATAGCGAGCCAAACGCCAGCAACTTCGTCGATCACGATAAAACTCTCGTCGTGCGAATTTACCTTTTTTTCAAAATCATCAATGACACTGATGCTCACCAAAAATAACAAAATGCTAGCTAGCAAAAGCGTGGTAGATGAGAAAAAATATAGCACAAAATAAGCCACCACAGCCCCAGCCACCGAGCCCCAAGTGCCAGGCGCCTTTGGTAAAAGTCCAAATCCAAAAAATGTCAAAAATAGCTTTTGCATAAATTTCCTTAAGTGAGTGATGATGTTTGGTAGAGCTTCATGAGTTCCTCGTAAAAGTCGCGGTCGGTCTTGTTTTCAAGCAGTCCAGAATTTACAAAGAGATCGTCGCAGAGCTTTTGTATATCTTTGAAGCGATTTACATAGAGCTTGCTTAAGATGAGCGCTGAAATTTCAGGCCTTACTAGTATAGCTGGTGGCATGATGCCATTAAATAGCAACTCCTTGATCACGTCTGGGTGGTATTTGATCTGGTGGTGCTGTCCGTGCGGGCAGCTTTTTGTGCTAACTAGCGTCTTGCACTTATTGCAATAAACGAGCTCTGGCAGGACGATCACGTCTAAATTTAGATCGTTTTTGTAGATGTCAAGTATCGTATGAACTTCGTTGTGATCAAAAAACATGCCAATGCCAGAGTGGTTTTGTCCGATGACTAGCTTGTTTGCACCAAGTCTTGAAGCTGCGATGCACTCAAGCGTTGGGTTGGCGTGCGAGCTAAAAAGGGTTGTGTTTTTCAGTGCAAAGACAAAGACCTTTTTTGTTGGCAGATAGTTTTGGTTAAAAAAGTCAAGCACCTGCTTTCTGATCTCGTAGTCGATGTGCCTCTCTTCGCGCGTTCTTATTAGAAAAACGACCACGAGATCGGCCTTGTCGATAGTCATCCTAACTAGGCGTTCATGCGCGCGGTTAAATGGATCAGCCGTTAAAAAAACAGCCGTTATCTTCTTGGCGCCACTCTCTTTTATTAGCTCATTTAGCGCATCTTTGCTTATTTGCAGGCTCTCATCATATAGCTCAAATTCGCCACTTATGCCGTATTTGCCTAAATTTAGTGACATTTCGCTGTTTGATTCATTTGCTAAAAATATATTTTTAGCTCGCATGCTCTCGTCAAATTTAAAGACCTTTGCCACGTCGATATGCCCAACGATCTTGCCGTCCATATTTAAATTTACTCTTTGTCCAGCATGCAGCTTGCTAGCGATATTTTGATTGACCTCGCCAAATGGAGCAAAGCCAAAAGAGTAGGGCATCGGCTCGCCGTTAAAGTAGCCCTTTTTTGCCACCTCTTTGATCTGCTCGTCGTCCATCAGGGCGCTAAAATTTGAGAGAATTTTGTTTTTGATAAGCTCTAAGGCGCCATAAACTTCGGTGTTTATAGAAATTTCACTATTTTTTCTTGCTGACGTCATATTTCTTTCTCTTTTCCCAAAGTGATTTTCTAGAAATTCCAAGCTTTTTGCTAAGCTCAGTGTCGGGGAATTTATCTTGATAATTAATGATGATATATTTTATATATTCATCGATCGTGACGATCTCGCCGATGTCAAAGTTTTTATCTCGGACGGAGAGTTCAAGCTCCTCAAATGGCGCACTTTGCGCAAAATCGCTAGTTTGTATAGCCACTTTTTTCTTTTTGCAAAGCTCTAAAATTTTCTCTTTTTCATCATCTTTTAGCTCTTCAAGATTTGTGATGTATATTAGCTCGTCGCCACTTTGAACAAGTGCTTTTTCAAGCTCGCTAAAACAGGCTTTACCTAAAAACAAAAATGGCGTTTTGTTTGCCTTTACATAGTTAAAGATAAATTTATCGCTGTAGCCATTTTTGCTTGATTTTAAAAGAAGTGGAAATTTGATCTTTTTAGCTTCAAAACAAGGTATTTCATAGTCTTTTAGGGCGAAATTTATATAGTTTTCGTAGTTTTTGATCTCGTTTTTAAAGCCTCTAAACTCTTCAAAATGCCTTATCTTTCTAACAAGCTCTTCTATCATAAATGGCTTTTGTATGTAATCAACCGCGCCCGCTTGTATCGGCTTTATCACGGTGTCGCTGTTGATATAGGCGATGAGTAAGATGATGATAGAGCTTTTAAATTTCTCTATGACTGGGTAGAAGTCCTGCCCAGGGAGTGTGGTAGAAAGTAACACTACGTCAAAATTTTCAAATTTCAAAGCCTCTTTTACGCTCTTTGCGATCTCGCAGTCGTAGCCAAAGTCAGCTAGCTTGCTAGCCATCGAGCCAGCTAGGTAAATTTCGTTTTCTACTATTAAAATTTTCATATTTGTGTCCAGTTGTAAAATTTAAGGCTAGCACTTGCCATGACAGCGATCCCCTCGCATCTGCCGACAAAGCCAAGCCCTTCAGTTGTTGTCGCCTTTACATTTATGCGGCTCTGGCTTAAATTTAGAGCCTGAGCGATGTTTGCCTCCATTTTTGATTTTAGCCTTGAGATTTTTGGCTTTTGCGCCATTATCGTGATATCAGCGTTTGTTAGCACAAAGCCCACGCTTTGCACCCTTTTGTAGGCTTCTTGTAGCAGATAAATAGAGCTAATATCTTTAAATTTATCGTCCGTATCAGGAAATAGTTCGCCTATGTCGCCAAGCCCAGCAGCTCCCAAGATAGCGTCTGTTAGCGCATGAAGTGCCACATCGCCGTCGCTGTGAGCCTTTAGCCCAAACTCATAGTCGATCTTTTCGCCACAAAGCACAAGCGGACGCCCCTTTTCAAACTCATGCACGTCAAAGCCGCTACCTACAAAGAGCTCATTTTCTGGTGCTTTTAGGGCTGAAATTTTAGCTAGGTCCTCTTTAAAAGTGATCTTTCTAGCCATCTCATCGCCCAAAATGTGCCAAACGCTTGCGCCTATAGCTCTCATAGCCGAGCTATCATCTGTGTAAATTTCACCGCTACTAAGAGCTTTTTTAAGAAGTGCTGTGCGCGAGAGCTGCGGCGTTTGGATAAGTTTTACCTTTTCTCTATCGATCGCATTTTCGCCAAGATAGGCAGTGTCTGCGATCTTTAGCGCAGGCACCACGCAGTCAGCCTGAGCGGCCGCCTCGATGATCTTGTGAAAGAGCTCGCTTGATATGCAAGGGCGCGCGATGTCGCTAACTAGGACAAATTCGCTACTTACTAGCTCAAGTGCATTTTTTAGACTATCTTGCCTTGTCTCGCCGCCATCAACAAATTTATAATTTGGAGCAAATTTAGACATATATTTGCACTCTTTACTAACGACGATGATCTCTTTAAATGTGTAAAAGTTACTCAAATTTTTAGTGGCAAATAGCCAAAGTGGGTCGCTACCTATACGAAGCCATTGCTTCTTTACAGGTAGCTCAAAACGACTGGAATTTCCTGCTCCTAGCATTATAAGTGAGATATCAAGCAAGGTAGCTCCTTTGAAGATTGTTACGGAATTATACATTCTAAAACTTGAAAAAATCTTTTTAAAAAAGAGTAGAAATTTAGATTTATTTAGTTAGTTCAAATATAAAAAGGACTAAAATTAGCTTTTTTATAAATTTAAAAAGGCTACTCATGAGAGATAAGACGCAGATGTACTATGCTAGGCGTGGTGAGCTCACAAAGCAGATGAGCTATGTGGCAAAGGTCGAGGGGATAGGCGAAAATTTAGTGATGGATGAGGTGGCAAAAGGCAGCATCATCATCCCAGCAAATGTAAATCACATAAATTTAAAGCCAATGGGTATAGGAAGAAAGCTAAAGACAAAGGTCAATGCAAATATCGGCAACTCAAGCCTAAGTAGCGACATTTGCGCTGAGCTTAGAAAGCTTGAAATTTGCCTAGAATTTGGCGCTGATACGGTTATGGATCTAAGCACGGACGGCGATTTAGACGCTATTAGAAGTGCGATCATTGAGCACTCAAGCGTGCCAGTTGGCACAGTGCCGATGTATGAAATTTTAAAAGAGGCAAAAGAGGTTACAAATATCACAAATGAGCTAATTTTAAGCGTGCTAGAGAAACAAGCAAGGCAAGGGGTTAGTTACTTTACGATACACGCTGGCTTTTTGCGTGAGTTTTTGCCACTTGTTAAAAAGCGTAAAATGGGCATAGTTAGCCGTGGCGGCAGCCTGAGCGCTAGCTATATGTCAAAGCTAAATAGGCAAAATCCATTTTATGAGATTTTTGATCAAATTTTAGAAATTTGCGCAAAATATGACGTCTCGCTCTCGCTTGGCGACGGACTTCGCCCAGGTTGCCTTTACGACGCGACAGATGAGGCACAGCTTAGCGAGCTAAAGGTGCTTGGAGAGCTTACGCTTAGGGCGTGGCAAAAAGATGTGCAAGTGATGATAGAAGGCCCTGGTCATGTGCCATTAAGTCAAATTGAGTATAATATGAAAATCGAACAAGAGCTCTGCCATGACGCCCCATTTTACGTACTTGGACCGCTAGTTAGCGATATCGGCGCGGGGTATGATCATATCACTTCAGCGATAGGTGGTACGATGGCAGCATTTCACGGCGCTAGCATGCTTTGCTACGTGACGCAAAAAGAGCACCTAGGACTACCAAATGAAAATGACGTAAGAGAGGGCATCGTAGCTCACAAGATAGCAGCTCATGCCGCAGACGTCGCGCTTGGTAAGGCAGGAGCTATCGAAAAAGACCATGTGATGAGTGACGCTAGATATGCGTTTGACTGGAACAAGCAGTTTGAGCTTAGCTTTGATCCAAAAAAGGCTAGAGAGCTTCACGATGAGAGCTTGCCAGAAGATGCGTTTAAGAGCGCTCATTTTTGTTCGATGTGCGGACCAAAATTTTGTGCATATAAAATTTCAAAAGATCTAGAAAAAGGAGAAAAATGTTAAATAAAGAAGAGGTCTTAAATAGACTAAAAGGCGTCATATATCCGGGGTTTGAAAAGGATATAGTTAGCTTTGGCTTTGTAAAAAATGTGGAGATCGGCGAGAAAATTTTAATCGAAGTCGAGATCGTTAGCTCAAGCCCAGAGGTGGCAAACGAGCTAAAAACAGACATCAAACGTGTCATGGGCTCAAATGAGTACGTGCTAAATTTGATCCAGCCAAAGATACCTGAGGAGAAAAGTAATACTCAAAGTGGCAAAAATATCGCGCCACAAGTTAAAAATTTCGTAATGGTAAGCTCTGGAAAAGGCGGCGTTGGTAAATCAACCACAACGCTAAATTTAGCCATCTCAATGGCAAAACTAGGCAAAAAAGTGGGCATCTTAGACGCTGACATCTACGGACCAAATATCCCAAGGATGCTTGGCGAAGTAAATACTCAGCCACAAGTCGTTGGCAACAAGCTAAAACCGATACTTAGCCATGGTGTGGAGATGATGAGTATGGGTGTTTTGATGGAGGAGGGCATGAGCCTTATCTGGCGTGGCTCGATGATCATGAAAGCGATCGAGCAGCTGCTAAGAGACGTGCTTTGGAGCGAGCTTGATGTATTGTTTCTCGATATGCCTCCAGGAACGGGCGATGCGCAGCTAACTCTAGCTCAAAGCGTGCCAGTAACGGCAGGTGTCTGCGTCACAACGCCTCAAGTTGTAGCGCTTGACGATAGCAAGCGTGCGCTTGATATGTTTGAGAAGCTTCACATCCCAATCGCTGGCGTCATCGAAAATATGAGCGGTTTTATCTGCCCAGATAACGGCAAAGAGTATGACATCTTTGGCAAAGGCACGACTGAAGAGGTAGCAAAGGCTTACAACACTCAAATTTTAGCTGAAATTCCTATCGAGCCAGCTGTTAGAGTGGGTGGCGATAATGGCAAGCCAGTTAGCTTTTACGAGCCAAACTCAGTCACTGCAAAACGCTATGAGAGCGCAGCTGCAAGGCTTTGGGAGATAATAGAAAACATAAATAACGGCGGCGGGGCTGATAACTCAGCGATCCAGCCAGTAAATGACGGCAAGAGTGCTTGCTCGAAGTAAATTTACAAAAGATAAAATTTAGAGCAAATTTTAATTAAATTTGGCTACCAAAATTTGGCTTTGTTTGGTGCTTAGCTTAAATTTTGGAGCCAAAATGCAATCATTAAAAAGAAAATTTAACAGGAGAAAAGATGAAAGCGATCGTAACCGTAGTCGGAAAAGATAGAGTTGGCATCGTTGCTGGCGTCTCAGCAAAGCTTAGCGAGCTAGGTCTAAACATAGATGATATAAGTCAGACTATTTTGAGCGACTTTTTCACGATGATGGCGGTGGTTTCAAGCGATGAAAATAAGGACTTTACAGCCTTAAGAGCGGAGCTAGATAAGCTTGGAGAGAGCCTAAAAGTAAAGATAAATATCCAAAGCTCAGCCATTTTTGATGCTATGCACAAAATTTAAGGACAAAAGATGGATATCAAAAATGTAACCGAAACGATCTCGATGATCGAGGAGCAAAATTTTGACATCAGAACGATCACGATGGGCATTAGTTTGCTTGATTGCATCGACCCTGACATCAATAAAGCCTGCGACAAAATTTACGCAAAAATCACCACTAAAGCCAAAGACCTAGTTAGAGTGGGCAACGAAATTTCCGCTGAGCTAGGCATACCAATCGTCAATAAAAGAGTGAGCGTGACGCCTATCTCGATAATCGGCGCCGCAACAGATGCAAAAGACTACGTGATGATCGCAAAGACGCTTGATAGGGCAGCTATTGAAGTTGGTATTGATTTTATAGGTGGTTTTTCGGCTCTAGTGCAAAAGGGCTACCAAAAGGGCGATGAAATTTTGATAAATTCTATCCCGCAAGCACTCGCACAAACCGCAAAAGTGTGCTCAAGCGTCAATGTCGGCTCAACAAAAAGTGGCATAAATATGAGCGCAGTGCGTGACATGGGACGTATCATAAAAGAGACGGCAGCAGCTTCAGAGATGGGCTGTGCGAAGCTTGTTGTCTTTGCAAACGCAGTCGAAGATAATCCTTTCATGGCTGGTGCATTTCACGGCGTGGGCGAGGCTGATGTGGTGATAAATGTCGGCGTTTCAGGCCCAGGCGTCGTAAAAAGAGCGCTTGAAAAGGTGCGTGGCGAGAGCTTTGACGTGGTGGCTGAGACCGTGAAAAAGACGGCATTTAAGATCACTCGTATCGGTCAGCTCGTTGGTCAAATGGCGAGCGAGCGCCTTGGGGTTAAATTTGGCATCGTCGATCTATCTCTTGCTCCAACGCCTGCTGTGGGCGACTCGGTGGCTCGCGTGCTTGAGGAGATGGGGCTTGAAGCTGTTGGCACGCACGGCACGACTGCGGCACTAGCTCTGCTAAATGACGCGGTCAAAAAAGGTGGCGTAATGGCGTGCAATCAAGTGGGTGGCTTAAGCGGTGCGTTTATCCCAGTCTCAGAGGACGAGGGCATGATAGCTGCGGTGCGCGCGGGATCATTAAATTTAGAAAAGCTTGAAGCGATGACTGCGATATGCTCAGTTGGACTTGATATGATCGCCATACCTGCGGATACGCCGAGTGAGAGTATAGCTGCGATGATCGCTGATGAGGCGGCTATCGGCGTTATAAATCAAAAAACAACAGCCGTTCGTATCATACCTTTGGGCCGTGAGGGCGATATGATCGAGTTTGGCGGCCTTTTAGGAAGAGCGCCTGTGATGAAGATAAATAAAGCCTCAAGTGCCGACTTTATCGCTCGTGGCGGACAAATTCCAGCACCAATTCATAGTTTTAAAAATTAATCTTCAAAGTCCGCTTTAAATTTGCGGACTTTCTCTTAAATTTACCCCGACTTTTCAACTGCTTTTAGTTAAAATAATAAAAATTTTAAACTAAGGAGTTAAAATGAAAATTTTATCACTGCTTACGGCGCTACTTTTTGGAGCAGTATGTGGCTTTGCAAACGATGGCAAAGTAAGAAGTATCGACATCTACGTCACGCCTTACTACTCAGCAAACGCTGGCAAGGTGGAGTATGTCAAGGTCTATGACAAGATAGATGAGCTTTTAAAAAGTGGCAAAGAAGAGGACTTCAAAAAGGCTGAAAAGATCGTGCAAGACGCCCCACAAATGGTCTCTCCGATAACTCTTTTTGTTCTCTCAGCTCGCGCTTATGATCTTGGGCTTCGCGATGATGCGGTATTTTGGTTTTATGCGGCAAAAAACCGCGCGATCTTGCTAAGAGGCGTTATAGACATGGAGGGTGAGAAATTTGCTGACGTGGTGGCTGCGATAGGGGCGTTTATGAAGCTTGTTGGCGACGTGGTCAATCCTTATGCATTTTGCGATATCAAAAAGCAACAAGAGATCGCTGATAAAGCGCTTGAATGGACTAAGAAAAATGCCTATGAAGCGATGTTTTCGCCAGAATTTAGCTCGCCTCACGAAGATAGAAAAGCAGCCCTTGCAAAAGGCATAGAAAAGCTAGAAGCCCGCAATAAAAAAGAGAAAGATTACTTTTTAGATAAAGACAATCTTGCTAACTTTAAAGCTATGCGCAAGCAAAATGGCACTGATGAGAAATTTTGCTTTTAAATAGCGAGAAAAACTGAAAATTTGCTTGTAAATTTAGCTTTTTGCTTTATGCTAAAAGGGCAAATTTACAAGCTATTTCTATTTTATGTAACTACAAATTTGCTTAAATTTGGCTCTTTTTGCAAAAGAGTAGCAAAACTACAAAAATGAGAATAAAAAATGACTTTGAAATTTGGCGAACTTGAAAAAGTTGCAACAGATGATGGCTTTATCTGGTATGCGGAGGCGAAGCTAAAAAGCGAAATTTTTGGTCAAGTGCCATTTTGCCTTGTTAGCACAGATGGGGCAGACATGGATGATGAGACTACTTTACTAGCAGAGCGCATCGCCAGTGATATCGACCGGTATGTAAAAGAGGCGCTTGTCTTTTTAAAAGATGAGCTTAGGCGAGGGTGCTTTTTGAGCAAGGACGAGCTTAAATTACTTGACTTGCCAGTTTGCAAACTACCATTTAGCTCGCCACAATGCACTTTTTATGCGCACGATAAGCAGTGGCTGATGAGATTCGCAGGGGGCGAGCTTGATATTTGCGAGCCTTATGGTATTGGGGTGATCTTTGAGGGTGAAAAGCCACTTTGTTTAGAAAATTTGGAGCTTAGCAGTGAGTACTAAACGCTTAAATTTTTAAATTTATGCATTAAAAGCTAGTTAAGATTTTCAAGCTTTGCAAAAAATGATGAAAATTTTGTTTTTAGGTATTGGCTGCGATCAAGAGGCGCTAGGGTTTTTTAAATTATTAAATTTTGCTGTCTTAGGTTTTGCGCCCAAAACAGCAAATTTATAAGCTATGCGTTGCAGCAGTCGCTCGGATCTTTTTCTTTTGTGATCCTAGCTCTTAGGTCGTGGCGGATGATCTCTATCGACCAAAACCAGACCATGTGACCCACAAACTCAGAGACATACTCATACCAAGGAAGTGTCCAAAGTGGCGGAGTGAGGCCAAGAAGCGGCAGTGAGATGCCGTGAACTGCAATAGTTGCTAAGATACCAGCCATCACGCCTTGCCACATCGTGATCTTTGGAAATTTTTCAGCCACGACGCAGTAGCCAACGGCAAAGACGACTGAGAAGATAATGTGCGTTAGCATCACGTAGTTAAATGCATGCCCTGCAAACTCGTAGATAGTGGCGTTTGGATCGGCGATACCGACATAATCTCTTAAGAACACATAAGGTGGATTTAGAAAATTTCTCGAGCAGTCGATCGCATCAGCCGCTCTGATGGCACTTTCTGGTCCGCAAGCAGCGTTAAACATATCCATAGGGCTTCTTGGCGGAAGTGGCACTTCTGCACCCCATTTGACAAAAGCTGAAACTACGCCAGCGACGAGGCCGATCAACGCAGCTAGAGCAAATTTTGGTTTGGTAGCTAAATTTGACATTTTGTCTCCTTGTAAAATTTGAGGCATTTTTTTCTATTTTCTTTATGATAAGGTTAATCATTATTATAATTTATAAATTTATCAAAGCTCAAATGCTTTAAAATCATAAAATTTTTAGCCATTTTTGGCTAGACTAAGAAAAAATTTAAAGGAGAATAGATGTCTAAAGAGTTTAAAGACGCAAACGAATTTAAGGAATTTTTTGAAGAATTTAGAAAAAAAGATGGCTACAAAGATCCAGTTGCTTTTGGCATCGCAAGAGTCGATCGCGGACAAAAAAATAGCGACAAAATTTTGCAGGCAAGTTACGCCGTTGTAAATTATAAAGAGAGCTTTTTAAGCGCAGCTGCTTTTATCTACGCCTTGCAAAAGTGCGATGTTGAGGTTGATTTTGGCGCTCACGAGTTTGTCACTGATCTCACGCCAAAGGTAGCAAAAAAGGCTAGCAAGCTCTTTAGTATCTTTGAAAAAGATATAAAATCACACAAAAACGTGGAGAATTTACACGCTGTGAAGATGGCATTTGATGACGATCTTGAGCTAAACGAGAATAAATTTAAGCTTGTATTTTTATTTGATGACGCAAAGCCACTTAGCGTAGAAGCTGTCTATCTCAAGCTCTACTTGATCTCACTTGGCAAGGTCGCACCTAGGACGATCGTGCTTGATGGAGCCTTTGGAGTGCTACCAAATGTCGCTTGGACTAGCCAAAACATCCCGATCGAGCTTGAGTGGCTAAGAGAAAATGAAATTTCTCTAAAGATGTTTGGCGAGTATCCAGCGATCGTGAGCGTGGATAAATTCCCAAGATTTTTAAGTCACATCATCCCAGCTGATAACACGAGAATTTTAGACGCTGCTAAAGTCCGCATGGGCGCTGCTGTGCATCCTGGCACAGTCGTCATGCCAGGGGCTGCTTATATCAACTTTAACGCAGGCACGACTGGTGGCGTGATGGTTGAAGGCAGGGTTAGCAGCTCTGTCGTCGTGGGCGAGGGCAGCGACGTAGGTGGCGGAGCTAGCATACTTGGCGTGCTAAGCGGCACAAACGGCAACCCTGTAAGCATCGGCAAACACTGCTTGCTTGGCGCAAACTCAGTCACAGGCGTGCCACTTGGCGATAACTGCATCGTGGATGCTGGCATAGCGGTACTTGAAGGAACAAAGGTCTATATCTCAGCCAGCGAGCGCGAAAAGCTGGCTAAGCTAAATCCAGAGTTTAAATTTGAAGCTGAAATTTACAAGGCGCTTGAGCTTGGCGGGCTAAACGGGCTTCATTTTAGACAAAATAGCCAAACAGGTCAGATCACTGCAAGTGCGAGCAAAAGGGCGATCAAGCTAAATGAGGCACTTCATTAAAAGGAGCTAGCATGAAAGTTGGCATTTTGATGTTTGACAAGATAAATTTGTTAAGCTTTGCCAAAATTTATGATTTTTTGCATAAATTTGAAGGTTTTAACATCAAAACCTACGCCCTAAAGCCTGAGATAGTCGATGAATTTGGCGTCAGGCTTCATCCTGAAATTTACGCTGAGAGCCTTTACGGCGTGGATATCTTGGTCGTGCCAGATGGCGTTGGAGCGCTTGGTCTAAGATATGACGAGATATTTTTAAGCTGGATAAAAAGCTCAGCGAGTGCGAAATTTAAGATCGGCTTTGACCTTGGCGTGCTCATCCTTGGCGGGGCTGGATTTTTAGAAGATAGAGAGGCCTGCATAAGGGGCGGATACAAAAACGCGCTGAGTGGCTACTGCGAGGTAAATGACGCTAAGATGTGCGAGAGCAGGGGTGTGATAAGTGTTAGCGAATTTGATGATGAGATCAAAGAGCAGCTCACAAAAATCCTAAGTAAAGATAAAATTTAAGGGCTTTGGCTCTTAAATTTGATAGAAATTTTATCTTTTTAATGATCTTATAGCTTGTTTTATGGCGCTATTTACCGCTTCTAAATGCCACTTTATCCACGCTGTGAAGTCAAAGTTTAAATTATTTTCAAGCTTTGTCGTCTGCTTTAAAATTTCATAATAATCTTTGCCGCCCTCATAAGGATGGATGATCGCAAACCAAAGGTGCGTCAAGGCACTTTTTACATAGGCGTTTTCGGAGCTTTTATTGATAAAACCTAAAAAATTTCTCATCTCATCCCCTATGCATTCTGCTGGCAAGGCTTCGTAGTGGATTTGCACATTTTTGAAGGACCTGAGACGACGCTCATCTCATCATCTCTAAATTTAGCTCGTTTTATCTTGTAAGTTTTGCTATGGCTATATTCAAACAAGGCATTGTGCCAGCCATGTAACCGCTCGAAGTTCATATAAGCTTTGTTTAAATTTGCTTCAAGCATTAGCGAGACTAGATTATCACTGTGTCTAGTCGCATGAGTGTCGGCTAGCCAGTCAAAATTTTCATCTAGTCTCTTTTTTGCCGATGAGCGAATGCTTGATCTTTTTAGCCTCTCGCCCTCTATAAGAGATGAGTAAAAGATCTCATCTTCTAGGGCGTTAATTTGCACCTTTAGAAGATCGTTTCTGCTGGTCTTGCTTATTATCTCTTTTAAAATTTCGTGATTTTGCTTTAGCTTATTTGCAAGGGTATCTATTGCACTTTTATCGAAAGAAAAATTTGGGTAGTTAGGATGTTGCCATATCCACAGGTTTTGCATCAAATTTCTTTAAAGATTACGGCTTTTGTGCCTATCTATAAGGTCTTCTATACTCTCTTCTAGCGTCATTGTAGCCACGTCTATATCCACGCTCAAAACCATCGTCGTAGTCGTCATCGTTATAGTAGCCTCCACGGTAACCACGCTGAAATCTATCAAATCTTTCGTACTCATTTTGATAGTATGGGCGGTAGTTAGGCGGATATGGCGCATAGTTTGGATCAATAGGATAGTAGCCACTCATGCGGCAGCTATCCTCATCAAAATCTTTCAATCCAAAACGAAATTTATATCCGTCTATCTTTTTACTAAGGGCGTCGTAGTTTCTCGTGTCGCCATAAAATTTAGCCATTTCTCTTTCGTTTATAAGTTTGCAAAGCCCGATCTCTATCTTTTTAGTATAGTTTACAGCTAGCAACATCGTAAATGTACAAAACAAAATGGCTATAAATTTCATCTTAGTCTCCTATTTTTATATTTCCGCCTTTGCCAAGACCGCCTTTTACATTTTGGACTTTATAGTCTTTTAGCGCGACTATAAGTTGGTTCATCGCATCCATAAAGGCATTTACAATCATCCTGCCCTCTGGTGTCTTTGTGTAGCCACCAAGTCCAGCGCTCACACGTGAAAATGAATTTGACCCCATGCCAAAGAAGTCAAAGTTGCTATCACTGCCGACTGCACCAGCGATCTGTACGCCTGAGCGGTTGTCTATGAGAAGCAAAGATGTTTGTGTTTCGCTCTTTGAAAAGCCTCCGCTTACCTTGCCAGCAACGTTGCCAAAGACAGCGCCTACAAGTCCGCTGATACCGCCAGTATCCTCTTTGCTAAATGTGATCTCTGGCTGCATGGTATAATCAGCCGCTACGACTTGACCTTTGTGAAATTTAGAGCCTTTTCTTAGCTCGCCACTAGCTTCAAGTGCGCGCTCTTGCATCATATTATCCATACTTCTGCCACGCTCTACGATGACGAAGCAGCCAGTTTGCTGAGCTAAGATCCTTAGCACCGGCACGGTTGAGCCAAGCTGATAATCTCTAGTTAGATATGAGTACCATGAGCTACTTTGATCCTCATAAAAAGATAATGTTCCTAGTGTTTGGCTGCAACGCTCGATTTTCGTGTTGGCATTTTTGGATGTATCTCCTGCTGCGGCACCAGTTACACCGCTATTGCTGCTAGCGCATCCAGCAAATAAACAAAGAGCGGCAATGCTGCTAAAGACCTTAGATGCTAAAAATCTCTTTTTCATGAAGATCCTTTTTAATGTAATTAGAAGTGCAAATATTATAAGAAAATAATATTTTGTGAAAACTTAAATTTTAAAAGAAAAATATAAAAGTAAAATTTAAGCGGCCAGCAAGATGCCAGCCACATAAATTATTCGACAGTTACGCTTTTTGCGAGGTTTCTTGGCATATCGACGTTGTTGCCAAGTCTAACGGAAATTTCAAGTGCAAGTAGCTGAAGCACAAGCATCATCTCGAAAAATTCGCTCATATAGTGATCTTGAACGCTTGTTTTTACGTAGTCATCGCTTAGTTCAAACTCAAGTGGGCTTATCGCTAGGATATATGCATCTCTTGCAGCGAGCTCTTCGACGTTACTCTTTGTCTTTTCATATAGTAAGTTTTGAGGCATTAAAGCGATCGTAAATAGCTTCTCATCTGCAAGTGCGATAGGGCCGTGCTTCATCTCGCCTGATGGATAACCCTCGGCGTGAAGATATGAAATTTCTTTAAGTTTTAACGCACCTTCAAGTGCCAGCGGATAGAAGATATCTCTACCGATAAAGAAGAAGCCATGACCGTGCAAATAGTGCTTGCTTAGGCGGTGAAGCTTCTCTTGCAAAGAGTTATCTATATTTAAAATTTGCGGGATGTGAAGAAGCGTTTTGATCTCGTGATCAAGCTCCTTTTTACTGATAGATCCCTTTGCTGATGCCATTTGAAGTACAAGCATCCAAAGCACGATGATCTGCGTAGCAAAGGCCTTTGTGCTTGCCACACCTTTTTCGATGCCAGCGCGAGTTAGAAGCGTATTATCAGCTAGTCTAACGATAGATGAGTTATCGACGTTGCAAATCGCAAGTGTCCTTAGCCCAGCCTCTTTTGCTATCCTAAGTGCTTCAAGAGTGTCAGCTGTCTCGCCACTTTGCGAGATGACGATGAAGAGCGAGTTTTTGTTTAGATAAGGCTTTCTATATCTAAATTCGCTTGCCACTTCGACCTTTGTTCTAACTTTGGCAAGCCTTTCAAAAAGATAGCTTGCAGTTAGTGCTGCATGGTAGCTCGTACCGCACGCGCAAAGCACAACATCATCGATGCCTTTTAGGTATTCGTCGTCTAAATTTTCAAGGGTGACTTTGTGGTTTTTAACTCTGCCCATGATGGTTTCAGATACGACTGCACCTTGCTCGTAAATTTCTTTCTCCATAAAAAATGTATAACCCTCTTTTTGGGCATAGCTCTTATCTTTTGGCAGTGCGTTAAATGTTATGCTAGCCTTTTTGCCGTGTTTAAAAACAGCTATTTCATCTAAGCTCACGTAGCCGTAGTTGTTATCATCTAAGTAGGCCACTTCGGCTGCGTTGCCAATAAGTGGGGCATCTGATGAGGCAAAATATAGCTCTTTTTTGTCGCTTTTGCCTATCGCCATAGGAGCGGCATCTTTTGCGAAAAATATCTTATCAGGTGCAGTTTTGGTGATAAGCAGCGTCGCATAAGCGCCTCTTAGCTTTGCGATAGTCGCCTCATAAGCCTTAAAAGGGTCTTTTTTCTCTTTTAAAATTTCTTCAAAAAGGTGCACGATCACTTCGGTGTCGGTTTGGCTGACAAATTTCACGCCTTTTGCCTCAAGCTCATCTTTAAGCTCTTTGTAGTTTTCGATGATGCCGTTGTGAACGACAAATGAGTGTTCTCCAAGGTGCGGGTGAGCATTGATCTCAGTTGGTTTGCCGTGAGTTGCCCAGCGTGTGTGACCTATCGCCACGCCAAAGCCCTCTGATGTAAAGTCCTTTGTCTTTAGGGCTAAATTTTCAAGCTTGCCAACAGCTTTGAAAAAGTCGATCTTGCCATCACTCATCACAGCCATGCCAGCGCTGTCGTATCCGCGATACTCAAGCTCTTTTAGCCCGCTTAAAATGACCTCTTTTTTCTCTTTATCTCCGATGTATCCTACGATTCCACACATGTTTTACTCGCTTATTAATAAATTTAATATCTCTTCGCCTTTACTCTCAAGTCGCTCGTTTTTCTCGATCAAAAAGAGATTTCTCGTTCTATTTTTAACCGTCTGAATTCTAGCACTCGTGACTTGAAAATGAAGCCTGTCAAAAACACTCATCACATAAGCCATTAGCCCGCGCTGATCTTTTGCGTTGATGCTAAGTTTGGCGTAATCTTTTGAGTGATTTAGCTCGAAGTTTATCTCATCTTTGTTAATATTTGGTTTCAAAGGCTCTCTTAAAACCTCGCTATTTAGGGATTTTAGGGCTAAAATTTTAGTGTTTTCGAGCTCATGATTTTTTACATTTTGGTTAAAGTCAAGCCTGATATAAAATTTCTTCTCAAAAAGCTCAAATATCTCCATATATGCAAGGTCAAATTTGGCAAATTCATAGAGCAGGGCGCTTAAATTTAGGCTCTTGTTTGTATAAATTTGAATGCTTAAATTTTTAGTATTGTTTATGAAAATTTCGGTTTCGTTTAAGCTATCAGCCACTTTGCTTAAATTTATGATCTCGCTCGCGCTATATTTTGTAAAGACCAAATTTGATGTGATCTTAAAAATTTTCTCTTGAAGCTTTGGCTCAAGCGCCAAAAACTCGCTATTTCGTTTTATAGACTGCTCTTTTTTTACCCGCCTTGTCGCCTCATCAAGTAAATTTTCATCGCTAAATGCGCTAAGAGAAATTTCATAAAGCTCTCTTAAAAGCTTTGCTGTGTAGGCGTTATAAAGCCTCTCATTTGTGGCGTTTATCACGCAGTAGCTAAGGATGTAAAGTAGCTTTAAAACCTGCTTGTCGCCTAGCTTTGAGATGAAGGCGAAGATGACGCGCTGTGAGTAGATATCCTCTCTGTTTGAGACGTTGCTCATTAGGGTGTGATATTTTATCAAGACGACGCCGATGTTGATAGCTTTTTGGCTTAAATTTAGCTTGTTCGCATAGGCTCTAAATATGTTTGCACCGATGTTTGCGTGATCTTTGCCGCCAAGTCCTTTACCAACATCGTGCATAAGTGTCACGATCTTTAGCATCGTTTTGCCCTCTAAGCAAAGCTCAGCATAGAGATTTTTTATAAATTTATCTTTTATGTTTTCAAGAAATTTGACACTTAAGATACTATGCTCATCAACCGTAAATTCGTGATAGCCGTCATATTCTGCTAGCTGGGAGATGTGCTCCATCGGTTTTATCAAAATTTGTATCATCTGCGCATCGAGCAAGGATTTTAAAATGGCGTAGGAATTTTCTCTTAAAAATATCTTCTTAAACTCGCTGATAGCGCGCTCTAAGCCATCTTTTGTGATGATGGCTCGCTTGATATAAAAGATCGCGCTTATATCAAATTTATAATCCACATCTTTTAGCTCTAAAAGCTCATTTATGAGATGCTCGATGAGCGCTGGCTTTTTGTGAAGTGGCACGTAGATGACGCCATTTATCTCATAAAATCCATTTTTTAGCCTAGCAAATTTTCTCTGCTCGAAGCTTAGCTCGCTTTTGAAAAATGGCCTGCAAAGCGAAGCTGCGATAAATCTTGAATAAATGGCTACGTTATTCATCGAGCTTAGCATCTTTTGGCTGATGACGCTCTCGTTGTCTTGAAGTTTTTTGGACTTTGTCTGCATGAAATTTGTCGTGATCTCGACACTTGAAGCGCTGAAAGTATCGGTGTTTTGGGTCAAATTTAAAGCACTTAGCAAGCTTAGTAAAAAATCCACATTTAGATTAAAACTCGCAATCTCTTTTTCATTCATCACTTTAAGAGCTTGTGATCTAACTGAAACGTCGCTATCAAGGCAGTTTAGTATGCAGTTTAAGCGGTAAATTTCATCGATCCCGCCAAAGCCACTTTTTAAATTTGGCTCTTGTGCCAAGTAGCTTATGCTAGAAAATGGCAAAAATGCCTTTAAATGGTAGTTTAAAAAGGCTTTTTTATTAAATTCTTTTATCTTTATGATCTCGCTTTTTACTAAGCGGTAGAGGCTTTTTGAGCCACAAATATAGCGAACTTGCGAGGTTTCGCTTTTAAATTTAAGGTCATCTTTGAAATTTATAAAAATTTCATCCACTTCAGCAATTTTTATCACAAATTTCATGCCAGAGCTATCTAAAATTTCAGAAAATTCTTTTAAGAAATTTTTTATATTATAGCCCTTTAAATTTTTATAAACTAGTAAAATTTCAAGCTCGCTATTTGCGCTAAGCAGCGTTTGAGCGTATTTGCCAGTGGCTAGAACGCTAAAAGCAAAGCTGTCATTTTGTGGCACAAACTCATCAAAAAATTCTCGCATAGTTTCATTTAAATAAGATTTTATAAAATCATCATACTCTTTGGCTAAGAAATTTGTGAAATTTCTACCTTGATTTTTTTGAAAATGTTTTGGCAAATTTGCCTTAAAATCAAGAAATTTCTCTTTGATCTTTGAATAATTATCGCTATTTTTGGCACTTTTATCAGCTAGCATTTAGTGTTTCCATTGTTAAAAATATCTTGGCAAATGTTACATAATTTTTGCAAAAACAAAGCTTTATTTGCTTATAATAAAGCCTTAAGTTCAGCTTTAGGACGATATAAATAATGAATCTATTACAAAAACTAGAAAGTGGCGAGAGATTAAGCAAGCAAGAGGCTTTTTCGCTTTATGGGCTTGATCTTTTTACCTTGGCTAAATTTGCCGACAAAAAGCGCAGAAAACTGCACGGCAACAAGGTCTTTTTTAACGTAAATCGCCACATAAACCCAACAAATATCTGTGCTGACATCTGTAAATTTTGCGCATTTTCAGCCCACAGAAAAAATCCAAATCCATACCTAATGAGCCACGAAGAAATTTTAAAGATCGTTGATGAGAGCGTGAGTCACGGCGTAAAAGAGATACACATCGTCTCCGCCCACAACGCAACTAGCGGCTGGCAGTGGTATTTAGAAATTTTTAAAAAGATAAAGGCAGCTCATCCAGAGCTTCACGTAAAGGCGATGACGGCGGCTGAGATTGATTTTTTATCAAGGCATTACGGCTTAAGCTACGATGAGGTGATAGAAAAGATGCTTGAATACGGCGTCGATAGCATGCCAGGGGGTGGGGCTGAAATTTTTGACGAAGAGGTCAGGGCTAAAATTTGCAAAGGTAAAGTAAGTAGCGAGAACTGGCTAAAGATCCACAAAATGTGGCACGATAAAGGCAGACAAAGCAATGCAACAATGCTTTTTGGACATATAGAAAGCCGCGAAAATAGGATTGATCACATGCTAAGGATCAGGGACTTACAGGATGAAACGGGTGGATTTAACGCATTTATCCCGCTAGTTTATCAAAGAGAAAATAACTACTTAAAAGATGTGAAATTTCTAGGATCGGCTGAAATTTTAAAGACCATGGCGATATCTCGCTTGGTGCTTGATAATGTCCCGCACATAAAGGCATACTGGGCTACATCGACGCTAAATTTAGCGATGATCGCTCAGGAATTTGGCGCTGATGATCTTGATGGCACGATAGAAAAAGAGAGCATACAAAGTGCAGCTGGCGCAAACAGCGCAAATGGCGTTACGCTAAAGACATTTTGCGATCTTATTAAAACATCTGGTTTTACGCCGGTTGAGCGTGATAGCTTATATAACGAACTTAAAATTTACTAAAGGAGTTTGGGGTGAAATTTTTTGACTTAGCACAAAACAAAACGAGTGTGAAGCAGGAATTTGGAGCGGGACTTACGACATTTTTGGCGATGATGTATATCGTACCGGTAAATGCGATCATTATGAGCAAAACAGGCATGCCTTATGAGGCACTCATCACTGCAACTGCGCTAATTACCATATTTTCTACTATATTAAATGGTCTTTGGGCGAACACGCCAGTTGCGATGAGCGTTGGCATGGGGCTTAATGCTTATTTTACATTTGGTCTTTGCATTGGTATGAAAGTGCCTTGGCAAACGGCTCTTGGCGTTGTTTTCTTGAGTGGCGTGATATTTGTCGTCTTGTCTTTTACAAATTTTAGGATGTGGATAATTAGATCCATCCCGCTTGATCTAAGAAGAGCGATAAGCGCTGGCATAGGCACATTTATCAGCTTTGTCGCATTTCAGCAAATGGGCTTTATCGTAAATAACGACGCGGTTTTAGTCGGCATAGGAAATTTCAGAGATCCAAACGTGCTTCTTGGCGTTTTGGGGCTATTTTTGGTTATTTGCTTTTGGGCATGGAAGATAAAGGGCGCGTTTATCCTAGCTGTACTTGTCACTTCAGTGATAGCTTGGGTGCTTGGCATCGCTCCTCATCCAACAGAAATTTTTTCAACTCCAGCCTCTATCTCTCCGATATTTTTAGAGCTTGACATAAAAGGTGCCTTTAGCCTAGCCTTGCTACCGGTTATTATCACATTTTTTGTGACCGATCTTTTTGACTCGATAGGCACACTAGCTGGCGTTGGCACAAGGGCTGGGATATTTGACGAAAACAAAAAAGATGGTGTCGTAAAACTTGAAAAAACTCTTGAAGCTGATGCCGTTGCTACTGCAGCTGGCTCGCTTGTAGGTGTAAGTACGACCACATCGTTTGTAGAGAGTGCTAGCGGCGTAGAAGAGGGCGGTAGGACTGGTCTAACGGCTGTATTTTGCGGACTTTTATTCATACTTACACTATTTATGTTGCCACTTTTTAAAGCTATCCCTGGCAATGCCATCTATCCGATCCTCGTAATGGTCGGCGTGCTTATGTTTGCCGAGCTTGCTAGCATAAATTTCAAAGATCCAGCCATCGCCGTTGCGACATTTTTCATAGTTGTGCTCATCCCGCTTACTTACTCGATCACAAACGGCCTTGCATTTGGCTTTATGTCATACGTCATAGTTAAGCTCATAAAGAGAGAATTTAGCGATATAAATTTAGGTGTAGTTGTGCTAGCGCTCATTAGTTTTATCGTATTTTTAGTGCATTGATAAGGATGAAAGATGATATTTTATAGCTACGATGAATTTGCCATTGATGCCAAAAAGATGGCAAAACAGATAAAAGATGAGTTTGATCCAGAGGTGATACTAGCTGTGGCAAGAGGCGGTCTAACGCTTGGTCACTCGCTAGCTGTCGCGCTTGAAAATAGAAATTTATTTACTTTAAATTCTATCCACTACGAGGATACAAACAAGCTTGATACAATACAAATTTTTAACGTGCCAGATCTTAGCAAATACACTAAAATTTTGCTTGTTGATGACATCATCGATAGCGGCGAGAGCATGGTCGAGATAAAAAGAGAGCTGCTTAAACGCTATCCAAATTTAGATATAAAGATAGCTACTGTATTTTATAAAGAAAAGGCTCTGCTTTTGCCTGAATTTAAGGTAAAAGAGGCTCATGACTGGGTTGAGTTTTTCTGGGATATACATATTTAAGGGCTAAATTTGTTAGAAAGAGTTAGAGAATTTGCTAGCAGACACATCGCTTTTAGCGTATTTTTGATATGTTTGATTGATTTTGTTTTTCTACTTTATGCGGCAAATTCTCTTAGTATAAGCTACAATGAGGCTGAAATTTTCTTTCAAAAGCACAGCCTTTTAAGCTATATCTTAAAACTAAGCACTCACTTTTTTGGTCAAAATGACCTTGCTGTGCGAGGCGTGATGATCTTTTTTCACATCGCAAGCGTGGTTTTGATGTATAAGGTGAGTAAATTTTACATTAAGCTCGAGTTTGACAGGATCATAGCGGTTCTGCTTTTTGTGCTGCTTCCTGGCACGCTAGCTTCAGCCCTTATCATAAATAATGCTGGAATTTGCATCACTCTAGCGCTTTTGTGTATATATCTTTTTCATATTAAAAAGAAAATTTTATTTGGCATCTTTTTCTGCCTAGCCTTTTTCATAGATGGCGATTTTTTGATATTTTATGCAGGATTTTTTATATTTGCACTTTACAAAAGAAAGCCGCCTCTTGCTTGGCTAAGCGCCATTTTATTTTTGCTGACACTTTACTTTTTTGGTTTTGAAACAAATGGCAGACCAAGCGGGCACTTTATCGATACCTTTGGCATATTTGCTGCTGTATTTTCGCCATTTGTCTTTATCTTTTTTGTATATACGATTTATAGAATTTGGGTTAAGGAGAAGAAGGACCTTTTGTGGTTTATCGCCATTTGCTCATTTTGCTTTTGTATGATAGTCTCTGTGCGCCAAAGGCTGGAGCTTGAGCAGTTTTTGCCATTTTGCGTGATCGCAACGCCACTTATGGTAAGAGTTTTTTTCAACTCATATCGCGTGAGGCTGCCAAAATTTAGAAAAGGTCATAAAATTTGCACTAGCTTAGTGATGCTTTTTTTGATATTTAACTGGTCAGCGATCATCTTTAATCAAATTTTTTACCTTTTTTTAAACGATCCTACAAAACACCTCACTTATAAATTTGATGTAGCAAAAGAGCTAGCAGATAAGCTAAAAGAGGCTGGAGTGCAAGATATAGCGACTGAAGATACAAGGCTTGCGCTAAGGCTTAAATTTTATGGGATAAAAACAAAAAGCTACTCTAAAAATTTATTAGCAAGTGCCGATTTAGATGAGAAGTCAAAATTTAGTATAGAAAAAATGGGAAAAGTAGTTGCAAATTTCAATATCAAGGAACGATAGGCTATGAAAAAAAGAGCTTTTACGATGATAGAGCTTATTTTTGTTATTGTTGTTGTTGGTATACTTGCAGCAATGATAATGCCAAGACTGGAGCGAAATGGTGCAAAAGAAGCTGCTACACAGCTGTTAACTCACATAAGATACGCCCAGCACCTTGCTATGCAAGATGATAAATTTGTCTACTCTAAAAACGAAAAACTTTGGTTTAAAATGAGATGGGGGATAACCTTTAATAATACTAGTTTACAACAAACATGTTCTATAGATGAGCCTGGGTCAAGCACATGGAAATATAGTGTTTTTTACGATAAAAAAGGTGCTGGTAATAAATTTTCTGGCAATGTAAATTCTAAAGATGAGGTTGCTATTGATACACAAAAATCTAATAAATTTTTAAGCGCTGGTTGGAGTGGCATGCCTAAATCCTATTGCGACAAGATAAATAAAGATTTAAATATTGAAAAAAAATATGGGATAAAATCAGTTAAATTTATTGGTGATTGTTCTAGAAATGGATCGCAAACTATTAATTTTGATGAGCTTGGCCGTCCAATGAGAGTTGTAAGCTCAACAGCTATAAGGAGTGCAAAACGACCTTATTCTAAGTTATTTAAAGAAGATTGCAAAATAGTTTTAACAGATAAAAATAATAATACTGCCAGCATAAATATAGAGAAAAAAACTGGATTTGCGTATATAAATTGATTTTTTATAAAATAAATTTTCTCTCCATTATTTCAACTATCTTTAAGCATCCCTCATATATAATTCCAGCTCACGAAACGAGAAACCACCTTTAACTTCAACGTTAATAAAGCCTTTTTCTTATCGTTGTTCTTTTAACTTACAATTGTTAAACTATTAGTCAATCTTTGAAATCTAAACAAGTGATCGATTGAGCCAGTCTATTATGATTAAATAATAGATTAGACAAACTAATATAAAAACTAAAAGTTTTTTTGATTAAAAACTTCATAATAAAAATCCTATCTATTAGATAGGTAATTAATATGGAGAGTTTGATCCTGGCTCAGAGTGAACGCTGGCGGCGTGCCTAATACATGCAAGTCGAACGGACGAGTAAGAGCTTGCTCTTATGAGTTAGTGGCGCACGGGTGAGTAATGTATAGCTAATCTGCCCTACACTAGAGGACAACAGTTGGAAACGACTGCTAATACTCTATACTCCTCTCTAGCATAAGTTAGATAGGGAAAGTTTTTCGGTGTAGGATGAGGCTATATTGTATCAGCTAGTTGGTGAGGTAATGGCTCACCAAGGCTATGACGCATAACTGGTCTGAGAGGATGATCAGTCACACTGGAACTGAGACACGGTCCAGACTCCTACGGGAGGCAGCAGTAGGGAATATTGCTCAATGGGGGAAACCCTGAAGCAGCAACGCCGCGTGGAGGATGACACTTTTCGGAGCGTAAACTCCTTTTGTTAGGGAAGAACAATGACGGTACCTAACGAATAAGCACCGGCTAACTCCGTGCCAGCAGCCGCGGTAATACGGAGGGTGCAAGCGTTACTCGGAATCACTGGGCGTAAAGGACGCGTAGGCGGATTATCAAGTCTCTTGTGAAATCCTATGGCTTAACCATAGAACTGCTTGGGAAACTGATAATCTAGAGTGAGGGAGAGGCAGATGGAATTGGTGGTGTAGGGGTAAAATCCGTAGAGATCACCAGGAATACCCATTGCGAAGGCGATCTGCTGGAACTCAACTGACGCTAATGCGTGAAAGCGTGGGGAGCAAACAGGATTAGATACCCTGGTAGTCCACGCCCTAAACGATGTATACTAGTTGTTGCTAAGCTAGTCTTGGCAGTAATGCACCTAACGGATTAAGTATACCGCCTGGGGAGTACGGTCGCAAGATTAAAACTCAAAGGAATAGACGGGGACCCGCACAAGCGGTGGAGCATGTGGTTTAATTCGAAGATACGCGAAGAACCTTACCCGGACTTGATATCTAACAAATCATCTAGAGATAGAAGAGTGTCTGCTTGCAGAAATGTTAAGACAGGTGCTGCACGGCTGTCGTCAGCTCGTGTCGTGAGATGTTGGGTTAAGTCCCGCAACGAGCGCAACCCACGTCATTAGTTGCTAACAGTTCGGCTGAGCACTCTAATGAGACTGCCTTCGTAAGGAGGAGGAAGGTGTGGACGACGTCAAGTCATCATGGCCCTTATGTCCGGGGCGACACACGTGCTACAATGGCATATACAATGAGAAGCAATATCGCGAGATGGAGCAAATCTATAAAATATGTCCCAGTTCGGATTGGAGTCTGCAACTCGACTCCATGAAGCCGGAATCGCTAGTAATCGTAGATCAGCCATGCTACGGTGAATACGTTCCCGGGTCTTGTACTCACCGCCCGTCACACCATGGGAGTTGATTTCACTCGAAGCCGGAATACTAAATTAGTTACCGTCCACAGTGGAATCAGCGACTGGGGTGAAGTCGTAACAAGGTAACCGTAGGAGAACCTGCGGTTGGATCACCTCCTTTCTAGAGTACATATAGATATTCCCTCACAAGATATCTATAAGAAAGATATTCTCAATCATCCTTGTTTAGTTTTGAAAGATTGATAGACCTATAGGGGCCTATAGCTCAGCTGGTTAGAGTGCACCCCTGATAAGGGTGAGGTCACAAGTTCAAGTCTTGTTAGGCCCACCAGAGAATTTAATTGGGGAATTAGCTCAGCTGGGAGAGCGCCTGCTTTGCACGCAGGAGGTCAGCGGTTCGATCCCGCTATTCTCCACCATAAAATAGTTTAACACTAAAAGTCTATATTAAGTGTTTTTAGAAGCATTTACTTTAGACTTTTAAGCGTCTTAATCTTTATTGATTACGAAGTTGCCTAAAGCAACTTTGTGCTTTAGGGGTTTCCAAAGGGTGTAACTCTTTGGTCGTAAAGGCTAGCTTGCTAGTCTGCGAAGTCTAAATGTTCTTTTAATTAATATTGTTAATAGTCACAAGCAAGTTTTAAAAACAATTTTACAGGACTTGTTAAAGATTTAAATTTCTATTCTCTTTGCATTTAATGCAAAAGTTTGACATCACAATCTATTTAGGATTTAAAACTTATCTAAATAGTAGTCAATGCTTTCCGTCTTGAGAGCTAGAATTTAAATGTAGTAACATAAAGTTATCTTTAACAAGGAAGTGATGCGAATTAGAATAATCTAATATAGAAAAGGTAAGCTACAAAGAGCAAGTGGTGGATGCCTTGGCTAGTAGAGGCGATGAAAGACGTGCCAGGCTGCGATAAGTCTCGGGGAGCCGTCAAGGGGCTTTGATCCGGGAATTTCTGAATGGGGCAACCCAACTAATAGAGATATTAGTTACCGTATAACGGAGCGAACGAGGGGAATTGAAACATCTTAGTACCCTCAGGAAAAGAAATCAAAAGAGATTACGCTAGTAGCGGCGAGCGAACGCGTAAGAGGGCAAACCACTAGTTTACTAGTGGGGTTGTAGGACTGCAATATAGACTAAACTTAGCTAATAGAACGACCTGGAAAGGTTAGGCACAGAGGGTGATACCCCCGTATATGAAAGCTTTGTTTTACTTAGCAGTATCCTGAGTAGGGCGGAACACGTGATATTCTGTCTGAAGCTGGGTAGACCACTATCCAACCCTAAATACTACTACTAGACCGATAGTGCACAAGTACCGTGAGGGAAAGGTGAAAAGAACTGAGGTGATCAGAGTGAAATAGAACCTGAAACCATTTGCTTACAATCATTCAGAGCCCTATGATTTATCAGGGTGATGGACTGCCTTTTGCATAATGAGCCTGCGAGTTGTGATGTCTGGCGAGGTTAAGGAAACCCGGAGCCGTAGCGAAAGCGAGTCTTAATAGGGCGTTTAGTCAGACGTTGCAGACCCGAAACGATGTGATCTATCCATGAGCAGGTTGAAACCGGTGTAAGAGCCGGTGGAGGACCGAACCCGCTAGCGTTGAAAAGCTATGGGATGACTTGTGGATAGGGGTGAAAGGCCAATCAAACATCGTGATAGCTGGTTCTCTCCGAAATATATTTAGGTATAGCGTCATGTAGTAACACTAGGGGGTAGAGCACTGAATGGGCTAGGGCATACACCAATGTACCAAACCCTATCAAACTCCGAATACCTAGTGTGTAATCATGGCAGTCAGGCGGCGAGTGATAAAATCCGTCGTCGAGAGGGGAACAACCCAGACTAACAGCTAAGGTCCCTAAATCTCATTTAAGTGGAAAACGATGTGGAGTTACTTAAACAACCAGGAGGTTGGCTTAGAAGCAGCCATCCTTTAAAGAAAGCGTAATAGCTCACTGGTCTAGTGATTCTGCGCGGAAAATATAACGGGGCTAAAATGAGTACCGAAGCTTTAGACTTAGTTTTACTAAGTGGTAGGAGAGCGTTGTATTTGCGTTGAAGGTATACCGGTAAGGAGTGCTGGAGCGAATACAAGTGAGCATGCAGGCATGAGTAGCGATAATTGGGGTGAGAATCCCCAACGCCGTAAACCCAAGGTTTCCTACGCGATGCTCGTCATCGTAGGGTTAGCCGGGTCCTAAGCAAAGTCCGAAAGGGGTATGCGATGGAAAATTGGTTAATATTCCAATGCCAACTATAATGTGCGATGGAAGGACGCTTAGAGTTAGAGGAGCCAGCGGATGGTAGTGCTGGTCGAAAGGTGCAGGTTGGAGTTCAGGCAAATCCGAACTCCTTTAAGCCGAGGCCTTACAGGTGCGTGAAGTTCTTCGGAATGAATCGTAAATCCTTTATACTGTCGAGCCAAGAAAAGTTTCTAAGTTTAGTTATAGTTGCCCGTACCGTAAACCGACACAGGTGGGTGGGATGAGTATTCTAAGGCGCGTGGAAGAACTCTCTTCAAGGAACTCTGCAAAATAGCACCGTATCTTCGGTATAAGGTGTGCCTAACTTTGTGAAGGATTTACTCCGTAAGCATTGAAGGTTACAACAAAGAGTCCCTCCCGACTGTTTACCAAAAACACAGCACTCTGCTAACTCGTAAGAGGATGTATAGGGTGTGACGCCTGCCCGGTGCTCGAAGGTTAATTGATGACGTTAGCTCTGCGAAGCGTTTGATCGAAGCCCGAGTAAACGGCGGCCGTAACTATAACGGTCCTAAGGTAGCGAAATTCCTTGTCGATTAAATATCGACCTGCATGAATGGCGTAACGAGATGGGAGCTGTCTCGAAGAGGGATCCAGTGAAATTGTAGTGGAGGTGAAAATTCCTCCTACCCGCGGCAAGACGGAAAGACCCCGTGGACCTTTACTACAGCTTGACACTGCTATTGGGATAAAAATGTGCAGGATAGGCGGGAGGCTTTGATCCATAGACGCCAGTTTATGGTGAGCCATTGTTGAGATACCGCTCTTTTTTATTCTGATAGCTAACTAGCTTGAGTTATCCTCAAGTAGGACAATGTCTGGTGGGTAGTTTGACTGGGGCGGTCGCCTCCCAAAATGTAACGGAGGCTTACAAAGGTTGGCTCAGAACGGTTGGAAATCGTTCGTAGAGTATAAAGGCATAAGCCAGCTTAACTGCGAGACATACACGTCAAGCAGAGACGAAAGTCGGTCTTAGTGATCCGGTGGTTCTGTGTGGAAGGGCCATCGCTCAAAGGATAAAAGGTACCCCGGGGATAACAGGCTGATCTCCCCCAAGAGCTCACATCGACGGGGAGGTTTGGCACCTCGATGTCGGCTCATCGCATCCTGGGGCTGGAGCAGGTCCCAAGGGTATGGCTGTTCGCCATTTAAAGCGGTACGCGAGCTGGGTTCAGAACGTCGTGAGACAGTTCGGTCCCTATCTGCCGTGGGCGCAAGAAGATTGAGGAGAGTTGACCCTAGTACGAGAGGACCGGGTCGAACCAACCACTGGTGTACGAGTTGTCCTGCCAAGGGCACCGCTCGGTAGCTATGTTGGGATGTGATAACTGCTGAAAGCATCTAAGCAGGAAGCCAACTCCAAGATGAATCTTCTTTTAAGAGCTCATATAGACTATGTGTTTGATAGGCTGGGTGTGTAATGGATGAAAGTCCTTTAGCTGACCAGTACTAATAGCTCGTCTGCTTATCTTTTAATAAGCATCACTTCCTTGTTAAGGGTAAAAACTTAATAAGATATGTTTTTATAAAACTTTGTTTATGACTTTTAACTTTATCTAGTAGTGTTAAATAAAAGATTTAGCTATTATATCTTTTATTTAACACTGCCCGTGACTATACAGACGAGGAAACGCCTTGCTCCATCTCGAACCAAGAAGCTAAGCTCGTCCTGGCTCATGATACTCTCCCTTACTGGGATGTTGGAAAAGTAGGTCGTTGCGGGCTTTGTTATTTATCTGCTTTTAATTCTTATATTATTAATCTTAGTTATTATTGTTATTTTTTATATATGATAAGATTCTTATATTTATTTTTAGATTATTGGTTTGATTATGTTTTAAATTTATTTTTATGCCAGTTTTTAAAATCTTTAGACTGAATTTTACTTAATGATAATATGATCCTTTGCTTGAAAAGTAAAGACAGAGCTTAATAGACAATGTCGCCGAGCAAGCTTTTAGCAACCCAGCTCTTAGTCAAAAAGCAAAAGATGTTTTAAAACAAGCAAGAAGCGAATACGCTCTTTTTAAAGAACTTCAAAACTCTAAAATTTACCATGATGTAATGGGTGAGCTAAAGAGTAGTGGCGATATAACAAACTCACTCTTAAAAGCTCTTAATGCGGAAAACGGCTTAGATTTAAAAGCTCTTACAGCTAGATTAAGTAGCAGCGAACAAGAAGCGTTAGAAACTAGCCTGATCCGTGGCGTAATAGAAAAATTTACCAAAGATGGAATAACTGATTTTTCTAAAGTAAGCAATACTTTAAAAAATGCTCCATTTGAGAGTAAAAGAGCGGTGGAGATAATGGGTGAGCTAAACAAAAAAGCTCCTATACTAAATAACACGTCTTCACTGCTTGAAAACTAACAGCGATTAATCCAAAGGCTAAAGAGCTACAACAAGGCATAGGGCATTCAGTAACTGGAGCACTTATGACAATGAAGAGAAATTTAGCCATTGAAAGGTTAAAATCACTACTCCCAGTATTAGGCAATGACGCATCTTTAAAAAATCATATAAGAAATGCAATTAATAATGCAGGCGATCTAAAAAGTGTCATTAATAATCTTGAAAAGATAGAGATAAAAGATGCACCAGAGAACTCAACTAAACTACTAGAAGCTTTTAAAAACGAGGTAAAGGCGTTAAGAGAAGAGGCTCAAACTGGAGAAATAAAAGGGGATAATTTCATCACAAAAGAAAGTCCAGCGCCAAAGAGTGATTTAAATGTAAAAATGGACTTAGCCCCAAACGTAAGGGATTTATCGAAGATAACAACTGAAGAAATAAGCGCAGATTTAGATTATCTAGCTAGCAAACACCCAGAGATGTTTAGTAAGCCAAGTGATTTTTTTAGGCTGATTAGAGAGATCAAAAATGAACCAACACATTTTTTTAATAATAATAGACTAGACTATGCTTTGATAGTAAAACGAATGGACGAAAACAAAATTGGAAAGCTTGCGATCGATAAAGAAAGTGGAGAAGTAAAACATGCAACAAAAGTAAAAGAAAAAGATTTAAAACGCCTTGATAAAGTTAGTAGAGAGAATTCTAAAGATGCTGGCATTATCCAAACTTTCATCCAGCCAGGCAGCAAATCAAATAGCGAGCTTGGGCTGCCAGATGAGATTATATCAAAACAAACACAAAATGGAAATTCTCATCTAGTGGGGTCGCCTACTCCCACACAGCTCACTCTTGGCGAAGCCACAGAGCCAACGGCGGATGGTGCAAAAGCACTTTTAGATGAGAAAGAGCTTACCAGGACGCCAGCTCTGGAAACCTCTCTAAATAAGGAGGATGGCGAATTATTAAAGCTCTCTAATAAAAGCATTATACCACAAAAAGACAAAAAAACTAAAACTATCAACGCAAGCCCACATATAGCAAGCGGCTTGCTTGGTGGCACAGCAAATGGTGCTGATGAAAACGGCAACGTAAGCCCTGAAGAGTTTGCAAAAGGTTTTATCTATGCATTGTTTGGATCAAAGATAACAGCTGATGGGGTAAAAAAAGTAAGCCCTGAACTTTATAATAAGATACTAAGCATATCAAAAAAGCCAAGCGAAGAGGTAAGAAAGATAGTAGATAATGCAGGAGCAGATAAATTTGCCAAACAAGAAAAAAGAGGCATTTATAATGTTACAATAATGGCAAATTCTCAACGCCAGTTTATAAGGATTTAGAGGATGTAGAGGGAGCGGTAAGATATGCGATAGGAAATAAAAACAAAGGAGCCAAGCATATCGAGATAAAGCATTTAGAAGACACAACAAAGGAAAGTTATGTTACGAAGCAAGAACTATTAAATATGGGCGAGAATATGCGTAAATTTATAAAAGAATATAAAGAACCATTTATAAATGATCGCAAAGCAAGGCTTTATGAGTGGGAAGATAAAGATGGTGTAAGATTTAGGCTTGTCATAAATGATATAAAGGATAAAAACGGAGGAAGCGGGATACACTCCGCAATTACTTCAACCTCCGCTAATGATGACATTATAACCTTTTATTCTGATAGAAACTTAAAAGAGCCTATGAAGTTTGAAAACCCAAAGCTTAAGCTACTTGACGCGATAGATACAAGTAGCGACAAGGTAGGCTTAGTTAAGAAAGTGCTACTAAATAAAGACATAAGCGACGGCGTAAAAGCTAAAGCAGTAAATAGGCTAACTAAAAATAAAATTAGTCAAGGTGCAAAAATAGTTATATTCTCACTTTAGCATTTTTTGTAAGGCTATAAAAAGTAATATGGGTATTAAAATAATTTTATAAACCTCAATCTTAGTCTAACAGGAGTAAAAATAAAGTTTCTAGGGACAACTTTGTATCCCTAGAAACTCTGTTAGTTTTTGCGTGTGTTTGCGTCTGGAGTGAAAAGTGGCTTATCAAGAAGTTTGAAGTCGCCTATAAATTTCTGACCCTCTTCGCTTGTCGCCCATTTTATAAATTTCTCTGCATTTTCGATGTCAGTTTTAGGGCAGTGTTTTGGATTTACTGCGATTAGAGAGTAGAAGTTTTTAAGGTCGTTGTCGCCCTCATTGATGATGACCATCTCAGGATGACCTTTTTGATTTGCTTCATATTTAATGTAAGTACCGCGATCAGTAAATGTAACGCCTTTTTGCTCAGCAGCAGCATTTATCGTAGCTAGCATGCCTTGACCTGTTTGCATATACCAGCTATCTTTTTCAGGGACTTCACCAGCGATCTTTTTCCAGATGCCTTTTTCTTTATTATCTGTGCCTGATTTGTCGCCACGTGAGAAGAATTTGATACCATCTTTTTTAATAAGTTCAAAGCTTTGTTTGATATCTTTACCTTTAAATTTATCAGCGATTGATTTATCGGCGATAACGACGAAGTCATTGTACATTACGGCATTTCTCTTTAAGCCAAAACCTTTTTCTACAAATTCTTTCTCAACTTTTGGTGAGTGAACGAAAAGTATGTCAGCGTTGCAGTCTTCGCCAAGCTTTAGAGCTGCACCTGTACCAACAGCTGTCCATTTTATATCAACACCTGTTTTTGCCTTATAAGCTGGATAGATTGCATCAAGCAAGCCAGTGTTGTCTGTACTTGTTGTAGTCGCCATGATTAGTTCATTGTCAGCGCCAAACGCCAAAACTGCGGCTGCTAGTGAGCCTAAAATAATCTTTTTCATTTTTCTCCTTTAAAAAAAATTGTGATATTATAGCACATTTAAAATAATCTTAAGAAATATGCTAGGAAAGAATAATTGGATTTTTTACTTAACGGCTTTGCAGAAGCCTTTAATCTGCTTTTAAACGGCAACCTTGAAACATATTCAGCCATCAAGGCTACACTTTACACATCAAGCGTGTCGATACTTCTTGCCGTTATTGTTGGTTTTCCGCTTGGTTTCATGCTTGGCTTTTATGACTTTAGGGGCCGAAAAATTTTACGTCTTTTAAGTGACACGGCTCTTGCCATGCCAACAGTTGCCATTGGTCTTATCTTATACGCATTTATCACTAGAAATGGCCCGCTTGGCAGCTTAAATTTACTCTTTACGCTAAAAGCAGTCATGCTGGGTCAGTTTGTGCTCGCCCTTCCTATCATCATCTCGCTTACTGCAAGCGTGGTTGAAAATATGGAGAAAAAGCACTATCTAACTATCCTAAATTTACGCCTTGCACCAGCAAAGCTAGTTTGCTGTGTGCTTTACGAGCTGCGTTACGCTCTCATGGTAGTTATCGCCACCGCATACGGCAGGATCGTGGCTGAAGTGGGCGTTGCGATGATGATAGGTGGCAACATCAAGTATTTTACTAGAACGATCACCACAGCCGTTTCGCTTGAGACGAACAAGGGCGAATTTGCCATGGGTATAGCGCTTGCCATGGTTTTGATATTTATCGCATTTTTAGTAAATTTAGCGATCTTTGCGCTCAAAAAACTCGACAAATAGGAGCAAATTTTGATAAAGATAAGAAATTTACACCTAAGCTACGGCAAAAGCGAGATCCTAAATATCCCAAGCCTTGATATAAATACCAAAAAGATAACCGCTTTAATGGGCAGTAATGGCAGTGGCAAAAGCACGCTAATAAGAGTGCTCTCACGCCTGCAAAGCCCAGATAGCGGCGAAATTTCACTTTGGGGAGAAAATAGACCAAGCCTTGAAATGCTGCGTAAAATTTGCGTTTTGCTACCTGAGCCTACCCTTTTAAAAAGAAGCGTTAGAGAAAATTTCAAAGTCATCTTAAAAAGTAGAAATTTACTAAGCGAATTTGAGGAGCGAACTAGCGAAGCACTCGCTCTTGTAGGACTTGATGAGAAGTTTTTAAACAAGCGCCACTTTGAGCTAAGCTCTGGTCAGACGCAGCGCATCGCATTTGCACTTGCACTTTCTTTAAGGGTGCCATTTTATCTGCTTGATGAGCCGACAAATAGCGTTGATATCGGCACTTCAAAGCTCTTTAGCAAGGCTATAAATTTGATGCACGAGAAATATGGCTGCGGCTTTGTCATCGCAAGTCACGACGAGAAGTGGCTTAGCATGCTAGCAAATGAGTGCGTCTTCTTACACAAGGGTAGGGTCTGCGAGTTTGAATACAAAAATATCTTTGAGATAGAAGGTGGCGTGCTAAGCTTTGGCGATGAAGCAAAGTTAAATTTGCCTTCAAATTTTAAAGGTAAAAGCAAGATCACGATCAACCCAAGCAAGATAAAAATTTCTAAAACAGGTGGGGAGGGTCAAATTTCAGGGGTTTTACACTCAGCCTCGCTTTACATGGGCGATGAAAAGCTTTTGAAGGTCAAAGTTGGCGACTTTTTGATCAAAATTTTTAGCCACGATGATGAAATTACAAAGATCGGCGAGAGAGTATTTTTAGAATTTGAAGATGGCTCGATGCTCGCTTTGGAGTAAAATTTACTCCCACTCTTTAAATTTAGCCCAAAAATAAAAATGGATATCAAAAAAGAGCTAAATTTTAATAATCCTGCTAAAAAATCATATTTTGTGTAATCCCCTAAAAATAGCGTTTTTAAATATGCATATAAGGCATATTTAAGCTTTTTTTAACTTTTCTAATTTATTTTATTTTAAGCCACATTAATAAGGCAATTAATTGTATAGTTTCGGTATCGTTAAAAAACTATTTAAGGAAAAAGGTGAGCACAAAAGAGGAATTTGCAGCTGGCAGAAAACTTTACTACGCTACTTTCTCTAAATTCTTCGTATTTAGTGAAGATGAAAAGAGATTTGATGGCCTTAGTAAAATGCTTGATCTCATAGAAGAATACAGCCTAAATGATGAAGTCTCGCATGCTGTAGCTAATATAAAAAGTAAATTTAATGAAAAAAGTCCAGAGAATTTGATCACCGAATTTGATGACATTTTTCACACTCCGCCAAGTCCGCTTCGAAACTCGCTCTCTTTTTACGATGAGGGTTATGAAGTGGGTCATGTTTGTGCTGATGTGCGTAAAATTTTAGCTAAGACAAACATCAGAAGAGATGAGAGCAAATTTAAAGAGAATGAAGATAACGTGGGCTTTGTCTTTACACTTATGAACGAGTTTATCGGTAAATTTGACGAGTGCGAAGAGGAGCTTTTTAAAAATATTATAAATCCAAACATTGATGAGTTTATAGAAAATTTATATGAGCATAAAAATAGTGAAATTTACAAGGATGTGGCCGTTTTGCTAAACGAATTTATCGCGTTTGAGCGCGTGGCACTAAACTCACCAAAACCGGTCAAGATAGACCACAAAAAGAGCGATGGTCTTTCAAGATCTGAAAGCATAAGAAGAGAAAAAAATAGGATAAGAAAACTAAGAACGGAGGGTACATATGCAAAATAGACGCGAATTTCTAAAAAAAGTCGGTCTAGTTGGCGCTGTGGCAGCAAGTGGTGCGGTAGCAGCAAATGCTAATGAAAATTTAAAATCAGGAAAGAGTAAAAAGACCGAAGTGCTTTATAAAAGAAGCAAAAACTGGGAACTTTACTACAAACAAGCAAAATAAAATTTGATAGAAATTTAAGAAAGGATGAAAATGTCTGAAGCTAGATTAAACACTACGCCAAACAACATCGGTCGTAGATCGTTTTTAAAAATGGCTGCATTAGCAAGTACTTGTGGCGCGGCTGGCTTTGCAGCAAGCAATGTCACAAGAGAAGCAACAGCTCAAGAGATGGCAAACCCATTTCCAGACTCAAAAATAGTAAAAACTGTCTGCACAGTTTGCTCTGTAGGATGCGGAGTATTAGCAGAGGTAGAAAATGGTGCATGGGTACGTCAAGAAGTAGCACAAGATCACCCAGTAAGTGCTGGTGGTCACTGCTGTAAAGGTGCAGACGTTATCGATATGGTGCGCTCACACTGCCGTGTAAAATATCCGATGAAAAAAGTTGGCGGCAAGTGGCAACGCATCTCTATGACGCAAGCACTTGACGAGATCGGCGCAAAGCTAAAAGCTTACCGCGAGAAAAATCCAGAGCAAGTTATGTTTTTGGGTTCAGCAAAAGATAGCAATGAGCAGAGCTACTACATCAGTAAATTCTCTGCGATGTTTGGGACAAACAACCTAGATCACCAAGCAAGAATTTGACATAGCGCAACAGTCGCCGGTGTGGCGAATACGTGGGGTTATGGAGCTATGACAAATCACCTTGGAGATATCCAAAACGCGAAGTCTATCTTTATAATCGGCGCAAATCCAGCAGTAAATCACCCAGTTGGTTTTAGACACTTTTTAAAAGCAAAAGAGAATAATGGCGCAAAACTAATCGTTGTCGATCCAAGATACACAAGAACTGCGGCAAAGGCTGATTATTTCGCACAAATTCGCCCAGGCACAGACATACCATTTATGTATGGCATGATGAATCTCATCTTTGAAAATGGCTGGGAAGATAAGAAATTTATAGATGAGCGCACATACGGCATCGATGAGATCCGTAAAGAGGCTGCAAAATGGACACCAGAAGTCGTTGAAGATGTGACTGGAGTGAGCGCTGCAACACTAAAAGAGATCACAGAAATTTATGCTAAAAACCGCCCTGGCTCAGTCGTTTGGGCGATGGGTCTAACTCAGCACACAATAGGCAGCTCAAATACTCGTATAGCTCCGATCTTGCAACTAGTTCTTGGCAACATGGGCGTAAGTGGTGGCGGATGCAACATCCTAAGAGGCCACGACAACGTTCAGGGCGCTAGCGACATGGCAAACGCACCTGACAGCTTGCCTGGATACTACGCTAAAAACGAAGCTACATGGAAATATTTTGCCAAAATGTGGAAAGTGGATTACGAGTGGTTACAAGGAAATTTCGTAAAACCAGAGTGGATGATGAAGCCTGGATTTACTCTAGCTCGCTGGTGGGCTGGTGTGCTTGATGGCAAAGATGGCAACGACGCTATTGAAAACGCAGGCGATAGCCTAAAAGCTCTTGTAGTTATAGGTAACGGCATAACATCTACTGCGCAACAAGCAAAGGTTCAAGAGGGTCTTGACGGACTTGAGCTTTTAGTGCTTATGGATCCATTTGTAAATGATGCTGGCGTTATCACTAATAAAAAAGATGGCGTTTATCTTCTCCCAGCAGCAACTCAATACGAAACTAGCGGCACAGTCGTAGCTACAAACAGAAGTGGTCAATGGAGAAGCCAAGTATGTAAGCCACTTTATGAGAGCATGCCAGATCATGAAGTTTTATTTGAACTAGCTAAACGCATAGGTTTCTATGATGAGCTAACTCGCACTATAAGGGACGCTGATGGCAAGATAGAGTGGCCAGAAGCTGCTACCCGCGAGATAGCAAATATCGTAAAAAGCATCGGACTTACAGGCTGGACACCTGAACGCCTAAAACGTCACCAAGAGAACTGGGATAAATTTGATGAAAAAACACTTATGGGCAAAGAGGGCACTGACGTAGCTGGTGAGTATTATGGCTTGCCATGGCCTTGCTGGACAGAAAAGCACCCTGGTAGTCCAAATTTATATGATATAAGCAAACCAGTAATGCAAGGTGGTATGGGATTTAGAAACCGCTTTGGTTTAGAGCATAACGGCGTTAATCAGCTTGCTGCAATGGGCTCTGCTCCAGAACAAGGCGTGATAAATGGCGGATATCCTGAGATAACTAAGAAAAATATCGAAGAGGTTCTTGGCATAAAACTTACAGATGAAGAGCGTGAAAAAATGGGCGCTACATGGGCGACTGATGGCAGTGGTATAATCGCTGAAAAATGTATGCAAAAAGGCATAGCTCCATACGGCAATGCACGTGCTAGAGCGATAGTTTGGACATTTGTTGATCAGATCCCTCAGCATAGAGAGCCTATCCACTCACAGCGTCAAGATCTTGCGCAAAAATATCCAAGCTTTGAGGATAAACCAAATCACTACCGCGTCTATACGAAGTATAAGAGCTTGCAACAAAGTAAGGACTTCTCAAAAGAATTCCCTATCAACCTCATCACAGCTCGTCTCGTAAATTTCAGTGGTGCTGGTATGGAGACGCGTGCTAGCAAGTATCTATCACGCATTACGCCTGAGATGTTTGCCGACATCCACCCAGAGCTAGCGGCTAAACATGGCATTAAAAATTGGGATTTTGTTTGGGTTCATTCACCTGAGGGCACTAAGATCAAGGTTCGCGCAAGGATCGTGCCATCGGTTAAGCCTAATATGATCTTCTTGCCATTCCACTGGGCTGGATATATGCAAGGTGTTGATATGACTGGAAATTTCCCTGAGGGAACAAGACCTTTTGCAGTTGGCGAGAGCGCAAATACCGTAACAAACTACGGATATGACATAGTCACTCAAATTCCAGAAACAAAAGGCGGTCTTTGCCGCATAGAAAGGGCATAATATGAGCGCATTTAACGATAACAATAGACTTAAATTTTACTGCGACACAGATAGATGCATTGATTGCAACGGTTGCGCGGTAGCGTGTGATGAAGCTCATGAGTTGCCTATCGGCGTTAGAAGACGCCGCGTCGTCACACTAAATGAAGGTATGCCTGGTAAAGAAATTTCAACGTCAATCGCATGTATGCACTGCGAAGATGCGCCTTGTTCGCTTGTTTGCCCAGTTGATTGTTTCTACATCAGAGCTGATGGCATTGTGCTTCACGATAAAGATATCTGCATAGGCTGCGGATACTGCTTGTATGCTTGCCCATTTGGCGCACCGCAATTCCCTAAAGATGGTGCGTTTGGCGCAAGAGGCGTAATGGATAAATGCACCATGTGTGCAGGCGGTCCGCTACCAACTAATAGTGAAGAAGAGCGCGAAGTATATGGACAAGATAGAATTTCTGAGGGCAAAGTGCCAGTTTGTGCTGCGATGTGCTCTACAAAGGCTTTGTTAGTTGGTGAGTCAGATGTGATCGAGAAAATCTACAATGACAGAGTTACCGCAAGAGGCTATGGCGAAAAAGACCTAAAGCAAACTACTGTTTGGAAGATCGCTTACTACGCTGGCGACAGACTAAAACTAAAAGCGTAAATTTATAAATTTGGCGTAGAGCTTCTGCGCCAAATTTTCTACATTCTTTCTATAATAAAAACAAGAGACAAAAATCAATATATGATACATATACCATAACTGTGATATTAACAAGCTCGATGCACAAAGTAAATTTATGAATATATGATTGATATACGAGGAGAGTGAAGCAAACTAATTTCAAGGGCATTGCGCCCTTGAAATTATGATCTAACAGGTGAAAGATAAGGTTTTTCAGAGTGCATAGACATCTCGTTTTGTTGCCTAAATGCTATATACTCCTCTTCGCTTAACCTTTTTATGTTAGCTATAGTGATCTTAAGAGGTGTGATACCTGAGAGTGGGTCGTGGTCTTGTGCGTTTGCAAGCTCGTTACCGTCAGCCTCACTATAGTGGAAAGTCGTAAATATCGTGCTTTCTCTAAGGTCAGGATTTACGCGAAGTTTAGCTGCGATCCTACCACGTTTATTCTCTACCATTGCGTAGCAGCCATCTTCTAGCTCTCTTTCTCTTGCGATATCAGGGCTTACTTCGATTAGCGGACCTTCGATACCAGCACCATACTCTAGCGGTGGGCACTCTCTAGTCATCGTACCTGTGTGGTAGTGATAAACTTTTCTACCTGTTGTAAATAAGCAAGGATAGACCTCATCTGGTACTTCGCTCATCGCACCTGAGCCTACTGGATAGCCATCAGGTATATGCATTTTGGCTTTAAATTCAGCCTCCATGCTCGCACGCTTATCTTTATCGTCAGCGTAAAGCACTGGAGCTAGGCGGAATTTACCATCAGGTAGCATTGATTTGTGATCGGTATAAAGATCAGGTGTGCCTGGGTGATCTTCATCAGGGCATGGCCAGCTGATGCCACCTAGTTTTTCAAGCCTATAATAGCTGATACCGCCAAAGAATTTAGGCATTAGTTTTCTAAGCTCGTCCCAAACCTCTTCTGCACTTAAGAAGTCAAATCCCTCAAGTCCCATAGCTTTTGCGATGTTGCAAACTACTTTCCAGTCAGGCTCTACGCCACCTACTGGCTCGCTTGCTTTTCTAGTTCTTTGAACACGGCGAGATGTGTTGATAAATGTACCATCTTTCTCACCCCAACCAGCTGCAGGTAAGACAACGTCAGCTTTTTGAGCACTTTCAGTAAAGAATAGATCTTGCACGATAAAGCAGTCTAGGTGATGTGTAGCATGCACAAAGTGCTCTGTCCAAGGGTCACTCATAACAGGGTTTTCGCCGTAAACGTAAAGCACTTTTAGCTCGCCGCTATCCATCTTATCAGGTGCGTATGTTAGTTTAAAGCCAGGCACTGGATTAAGCTCGAAGTGCCAAACTTTGCGAGCTTGCTCTTGTGCATAAGCGCTATTTACTGCACCTGCTGGGATGACGTTAGGTAGTGCGCCCATATCGCATGAGCCTTGAACGTTGTTTTGGCCACGAAGTGGATTTACTCCAGCGCCCTTTTTACCTAAATTTCCTGTTAATATCGCTAAATTTGAAAGCGAGAATACATTTGATGTGCCGTCGCTAAACTGAGTGATACCCATAGTGTAGCAAATGGCAGCACTGCCAGCTTTTGCATACATCCTAGCAGCCTCAGTGATAAGCTCTTTTTTGACACCAGTCTCACGCTCAAATCTCTCAGGAGTGAAGTCTTTTACGGCTTCTTTTAAGTACTCAAAACCCTCTGCATATTTTTCGATAAATTCTGTATCTTGTAAATTTTCAGAGATGATGACGTTCATCATTGTGTTTAATGTTTTGATGTTTGAGCCAACTGGAATTTGCAAGAAAATATCCGCTTTTTTAGCCATATCGGTGCGTTTTGGATCCACAACGATCATTTTTGCACCACGCTCTAAGCCTCTTTGCATCTGCATAGCGATGATCGGGTGGCATTCGCTTGTGTTTGTGCCTATTAGTAAAAATACATCTGTATCAGTCGCAAATTCAACAAGATCGTTTGTCATCGTTCCGTTTCCAAGGGTGCTGGCAAGACCTGCCACTGTTGGAGCGTGTCAAAGACGAGCGCAGTGATCTACATTGTTACTTCCTAAAGCACGAAAGAATTTTTGAAATACATAGTTGTCTTCGTTGTTTGAACGAGCTGAACTAAAGCCCATGATAGAGCTTGGACCATATTTTTCTACGCTATTTTTAAAAGTCTTTCCTAAAAATTCATAAACCTCTTCAAAGCTAACCTCTTCAAGTTTGCCCTCTTTGTTAAACTCTCCGTTTAGTTTTCTCATCATTGGTTTAGTTAAACGTTTTGGAGAATTTACAAATTCCCAACCAAACATACCTTTTAAGCACAACTCGCCATCATTTACATGGTGGTTATCAGTCGGCTTTGCATCGACTATCCTACCGTTTTCTACGATAAGGTCTATGCCGCAACCAGTTCCGCAATACGGACAGGTTGTTTGAACAATCTTTTGCATAGATTTCCTTTCAAATAATATTTCTAATAACTCGGTTATTATATACCTTAGAATATAAAATTATTTTTAAAATTAATATTTTTTTTTAATTTTCTTTTAAGTAAATATGCAAAATTTGCATATTTAAAAATACATAAAATTTACTATTTAATGTTGCATATAATGAGCTTAGCTAAATTTATAAAAAACTCTATTTAGATATAGCCCTTCAGCAGGTGCTGGTATGCGAGTTAGGGCAGGACGTCCATTTAGTGAAGCTTTGATGAGCTCGCTGCCGTCTTTTTGCTTTAGCGCTTTTAACAAATTTGCAACCATGAGGCGCACTTGACCACGCAAAAAGCCATTTGCCTTAAAAATTATGATAGTTTGCTCTTTGCGTGCATAGCAAAACGCTTTATAAATTTCGCGCACTGGGCTTTTTGTGTCGCTCCCAGTTTTCATATATGCGCTAAAATCATGCTCACCGATAAAATTTCGCAAAATTTCATTTGCCTTTTTGATATCAAATTTAGGCAAAAATACCTTGTAATTTGAGCTAAAAACATCAAATTTGCCATGATCTATCACATATCTATACGATCTTGCGACCGCATCAAATCTCGCTTGAAAGCTATCATCCACCAAATTTATGCGTTTTATGTGAATGCTTGGATGTGCATGGCGGTTTATAAGATCCTGTAAGCGTCTCAAGTCTTTAAAGTAATCGCCGCAAACGACACTTGAGCTTTGGTTGTTTGCGTGCACGCTTTTATCGGTGCGCGAGCTAGAGATCACTCTTTCAAAAATGCCAACGTGAGCTAGGGCGCGAGCAAGTTCATCCTCTACGCCGTTTTCGTGTGGCTGGGTCTGTGAGCCTTGAAATTTCGAGCCATCGTAGCTGTAGATTAGCTGAATTTTCATCAGTATCTTCGTGTGATCTTGGCTTTATAAAGCAAGACGCCAGCTAGTAAAAATACGAAAAATATGAGCGGTATCGCAAGTGCTGGCTTTGATGAAAAGAGCATTATGAGCGTAAAATATCCAAACAAAACGCCAAAAGTGCCCACATAGACCATGCCTTTTTCATATCTATATGTGACGATGCCAAGGCTGATAGCAAAGAGCGTGCTTACAAGCGGAAATAGCGCCACTAGGACGTAAGTGCTAAGGTCTTTTCTACGTTTATCGCTGCTAGCTGCCTCCATCCAGTACTCTTTGATGCTGCCAACGTCGCTTATCTCCTCGCTTTGGGCGGTTCTTATCTTCATCGATTTGAAGTTGCTTTGATGATAAATTTCATCTCTGATGTCATACATTTTGCCCTCGTTTAAAGAGAGCTCCACGCTTTGACCCACGTTTATGATCTTTGCGTTTTTAGCGGTTATTAGGCGCTGTGAGTCTTTGACAAAGGGATTAAACATCACGATATCTTTGTAGGTTGTGCCATTTTTATCTTCGCTTTCACTGCCCACATAGACCATCCAGTCGGAGAATTTTTGTCCAAACTGGGTTGGCTTTAAATTTAGCTTTGCGACCGTCTTTTTATAGTCGATGAAATTTGCATTTAGCTGGGCGGCTATCGGTATCATGACGATGGCAACTACCAGCAAGGCAGCGCTTAAAAGGGCTGAAAATGCGAGGAAAAATCTTGCTATTTTATTTGGCGAGCCACCAAGTGTGAAGATAACGATACTTTCATTCTCTTTTGATAGCCGAAAAAGCGTCATCGCAAGTGAGACGAAAAATGCGATAGGCACGACAAAGAGCAGTACGCGTGGGAGCATAAATGAGTAGAGTTTAAAGAGCTCGCCAAAGCTGATCTCGATATATGAGGTGATACGCGCGATCTGGATGAAAAAGACGATCGACATGATCAAAAAAAGCGTACTAAATAGCGATGCAAACGTGCCTAAAAAGTTAAACAAAAGATATTTATTTACTCTACTCATAAATGAACCTTAAAATTTCTAAAATTTGCGCGTCAAAAGCGTAGGTGACAAGCAGTCCCAGGCTTAAAAACGGCACAAAGGCTAACTCGTAGCCCTTTTTGCGAACGATCGCATAGACTGGGAGCGTAAGAAGTGCCGCCAGATAGATCGCCACAAGGGATAGCTTGGCCGGCAAAATGGCTCCGATGATCGCTGCGATAAATATGTCGGCACTGCCCATGGCTTCTTTTTTCATCGCATAGCTCACGACAAATCTCAGTGCCCAAAACAAAAGACCAAAGAGGATTAAATTTAAAATTTGAGCAAAATTTCCTTTAAAGATAAAAAGTAGCAAGGCATAGGCAAATGCAAAAAATAGCGCCGCAAAAAGAAGCGCATCTGGCACGGCTTTATACCTTATGTCTATGACGCTAAGGGCTAGTAGCATGATAAAGCAAAGCCCTAAAAATAGCGCATAAAGCAAGGTTTCTACGCTTAAAATTTCGCCGCACTCTTTAAAAAAGCAGATCAGAAAAAACAATCCAGAGGCTAGCTCAACCAGCAGATAGACAAGGCTTATCTTTTGCTTGCAAAAGGCGCATTTTCCGCCTAAAAATAGCCATGAAAAAAGTGGGATATTGTGATAAAAATTTAGCTTGTGAGAGCATTTTGGACAGTGTGAGGCTGGGAAATTTATGCTTTCATTTCGTGGCAAACGATATATCAGCACATTTGAAAATGACCCCACGCAGATGCCAAAAACAAAAGCAAAAACAGCAAAAAATATGACCAAAATATCCATTATCTCACTAAACCCCGCCAAATCTTCGCTCTATATCTTTAAATTTAGCAACGATGCTTGCAAGCTCATCCTTACCAAAGTCAGGCCAAAGTGTTGGCGTGAAAAACAGCTCCGCGTAGCTTGCCTGCCAGAGCATGAAATTTGAAAGTCTGCTCTCGCCACCAGTTCTAATGAGAAGATCCACCGGCTCACTCTCATCAAGTGCCGCATTTAGGCTCGCTTCATTTATCTCGCAGCCTTTTAAATTTAGTTTTCGCACAGCTCTTATGATCTCGTCTTTTGAGCCGTAGTTTATCGCTAAATTTAAAAGTAAATTTGTATTTTCCCTTGTTGCGTCTTTGGTGATCTCTATCTCATTTTTTAGCTCGTCACTAAATGGCGAGATGTCGCCGATCATGTTAAATTTGATCCCATTTTTTATAAAATCATCACGCTTTAAAAAAAGAAATTTTTTAAGCAAATTCATCAAAAAATCAACCTCTTTTTGCGGTCTTTTCCAGTTTTCGGTGCTAAATGCATAAAGGCTTAAAATTTTCACCCCATTATCGATACAAAATTCGCACATATCGCTCACCACATTTGCTCCGGCCTCGTGCCCATTTGTTCGCAAAAATCCGCGCTTTTTCGCCCAGCGTCCGTTGCCGTCCATGATGATAGCAAGGTGGTTAAGTTTGTTCAATGTCTAGCCTTTAAAGTCAATTATCTGCTCTTTTTTGCTCCAAAGAGCGCTTACGTTTTGCACCAAAACTGCGGCGCTGAATTCGCTTTTTAGCAAGCTTGCGACGTTGCTAAATGGAGTTGCGATCTCATATAAATTTTCATCTTTAAATTTAAAAATAAGCGGCGCAAAATTTGAAAAAACAAGAAAAACTCTCATCTCATTTGCCTCTTTTTTAAGCTGGAAAATGCCGTTTGTGCCGCTATACGCAAATGGTATGTGCACGACATTTTCTTGCAGGGCAAAGAGCATTTTTGCTAGTACTCTCATCTCATCTTTTGTTTTAACTTCGCTTAAGCTTTTAAATAAATAGCTGTAAAGCCACGATAAATTCTCGTTTTTTACCAAATTTTCTATCAAATTTAGCCCGTCAGTCAAAACGTCCTCATCTAAAATTTTTGGTTTCTCGTATAAATTTTTTATGACGATGTTTTCGCCCTGACTATGCACTTCGCCCCAGTATCTAGAGCCTACGTTTAGCTCTTTTACGCTTTTTGTATTTAAATTTCTATTTGCGAAATTTAAGATGTATCTGTTAAAGCCGACCTTTTGGCTCACCAAAATGCTAAGTGGCAAGGACGAATTTATCGCTACTAGCGGAGCTTGGCTGTTTTTTGCTATCTTTTGGACGCGTGAGATTTGCTCTATCATAAATTTGCTGCTAGCTCCACGATACGCCCTGCGATCTCATCTTTTGAGGCAAGTGGCAATAAAATTTCACCACTCTTTGTAATGAAATTTACCTCGTTTTGCTCGCTTGCAAAGCCATTTTTCTCGCCTAAAATATTTAGGCAAACTGCATCAAGCGCTTTTTTCTCTAACATCGATCTAGCACTTTTAAGAGCACTCTCGTTTGAGGTTTCAAGCTTAAAGCCGATCTTTTTACATTTAAGCTCTTTTAAGCTTTGCAAGATATCGACATTTCTCTTTAGGCTTAAATTTAAGCTCTCGCCAACGTCCTCTTTTTTTATCTTGCCATCTATCTTTGTCGGTACAAAATCGCTCACAGCAGCGCACATTACAAGTAAATTTGCACTCTCGCACTCACTCTTGCAAAGCTCTAAAAGCTCGCTACTTGAGCTAAATTTAAGGCTAAGAAACGGCTCGTTTGCGGCTTCAAAACTAGCAAGCAGTTTTACCTCCGCACCTGCGTAGTAAAAGGCTCTAGCCAAAGCTCTTGCCATCTTTCCGCTTGAGAAATTTGTAATGGCTCTTACATCATCTATCTTTTCGGTTGTCGCGCCGCCTGTGATCACCACTTTTTTGCCAGCAAAAAGTGGCTTACTAAGCCTTTTAATGGCAGCTTCTACTATCACTTCAGGACTTGCAAGACCGCCCTTGCCAACGTCGCCGCAAGCTAGAGTTTTAAGCACTGGCTCAACCACTAAAGCGCCGTTTTTCTTTAAAATTTCAAGTGAATTTTGCGTCGCAAAATGCTCGATCATATTGTTATTTGCAGCAGGGGCAACGACTAAAGGCACGTGCGAGGCGGCGATTAGCGTTTGCATAAAGACGTTATCGCAGATGCCAGCTGTTAGCTTATTTATCGTATTTACCGAGGCAGGTGCGATGAGGACTAGATCCATTTTAGAGTAGGCTATGTGATTTACGCCGTCTTGCCAGTTTTGCGTTTGTGAGCTTAAAATTTTATGCTCACTTAGCGCCTCAAAGCCGCTTACACTGCAAAATTCAAGCGCTCCGTCACTTAAAGCCACATAAACATCTGCACCTTGCTTTTTAAGCAGCGATAAAATTTCGAATGCCTTGTAAAAGGCGATACTGCCGCAAACGGCAAGTAAAATTTTCTTATTTTTTAACATCGTCTTTGCCAAAGAATTTCTCAAAAAAGCCGCTTTTGTTCTCTTGACGACCTCTGCTGATAGCTAGAGCGCCGCTCTCAACGTCTTTTGTGATGGTGCTGCCAGCTGCGATGATGACGTTATCAGCGATATTTACAGGGGCAACTAGCTGCGTATCTGAGCCAACAAAGACGTTTTTGCCGATTTTGGTTTTGTATTTTGCCTTGCCGTCGTAGTTGCATGTGATCGTACCACAACCGATATTTGTGCCACTTTCTATCTCGCAGTCGCCAAGATAACTTAAGTGTCCAGCTTTTACGCCGCTAAGAACGCCTTTTTTAACCTCGACGAAATTTCCTATGTGCGTGTCAGAAATTTCAGAATTTGGCCTTATGTGAGCTAGTGGGCCGATGTCTGAGTTTTTGATGATGCTACTTTCGATAACCGATGAGCTTTTGATGATGCTCTCAGTAATAACGCACTCGCCAAGGATGCTTACGTTTTCTTCTAGCACGCACTCGCCTTCAAATTTAGCCCTACTATCTATGAAAATGCTCTCAGGCATGCGCATCAAAACGCCAGCTTTCATCAAATTTTGTTTGATCTCATCTTGCATGATCTTTTCAGCGATGCTAAGCTGAAATTTATCATTTATGCCCATAAAATTTTGCTCATTAACATTTACTGCAACGCACTTTAAACCCTTTTCGTTTGCTATTTTTATGGCGTCAGTTAGGTAGTACTCTTTTTGTGCGTTTTGATTATTTATGAGCGGTAAAATTTGCTCTAACGCCTCGCGTTTAAAGCAGTAGCAGCCGGCATTTACGCTTTTTATGGCAAGCTGCGCTTCGCTCGCATCTTTTTGCTCGACGATGGCCTCAACTTTGCCGTTTTTTATGATAACTCTGCCGTAGCCAAAAGGATTTGCCGCTTCAAATGAGCTCATAACTACGTCTGCTTCGGCATTTGCTAGACGCATAAGGTCAGTTGATCTAACAAGTGGCATGTCGCCGCAAGTGACAAGCACCTTTTCGCCGCTTAAGCTTACGCCCTTTATCGCGCCAGCAGTGCCTGGGAAATTTGCTAGATCTTGCTCGAAAATTTTAGTTTGAGGGAAAATTTCTTTTATCTTTTTGCTAATTAACTCTTTTTCGTAGTGAAGCACGACGCTAACGTCATTTGTGATCGCATAAGCTTGCTTTAAGATGTGAATGATCATCGGCTCGCCACATAGCTCAAATAGGACTTTTGGGCGTTTAGATTTCATTCTGGTACCAAGACCAGCAGCTAGGATTATGATTGAAGTATTATTGTTCATTTTTAAGCCTTTTAACGTTAAAAATTTCGCAGATTGTAGCAAAAAATGGCAAACATTTTTTTTAATTTAACGATTGTTTCAACAAAAAGCTAATAAAATAGCAATTCTTAAGAATTTATAAATAAAGCGAGTTTAAATGGATTTAGGAACCGTCGTCGGCTGGGTTTTGACCCTGGTGCTTTTGTTTGGATCAATGGCGATAGGCGTTGGTATAGGACCATACATAGATATCCCTTCTGTGATGATCGTTTTTGGTGGTACTATCGGCGTTATGATGGTTGGCTTCAAGATGGAGACGCTTAAAGGTGTTGGTAAATTTTATGGTGTTGCTGTTAAGCCATCAGTTGTAGTAAATTTACCTGAGACTATAAAAAAAGTAGTTGATTACTCAACCAAAGCTAGGCGAGATGGCATCTTAGCACTTGAGAGCGAAGTAAATAATGAGACAAATCAATTTTTAAAAAAAGGCCTTTCAATGGCAGTCGATGGCAATGAGCCAGACGCTATCAGAGCGCTTTTAGAGATCGATATCGATCAGACTAGCACAAGGCATGCAAACAACATCAAAATTTTCGAGCAAGTCGGTGGTTTTGCTGGTGCGATGGGTATGATTGGTACGCTTATCGGTCTTGTTGCGATGCTTCTTAACATGTCAGACCCTAGTGCGATCGGTCCATCTATGGCGGTTGCTTTGCTTACGACACTTTATGGTGCGATGATAGGTAACATCATCGGCTCGCCTGTTGCAAATATCCTCTCGATCCGCGATGCTGATGAGGCGCTTGAGAAGCAAGTCATTTTAGAGGGGATCATGGCGATACAAGCAGGGGACAACCCAAGAACGCTTGAGGCTAAGCTCTTAGCATTTTTACCTCCAAAAGATAGAAAAAGTCAGTTTGAATAATGGGTAAGTTAATAAAACCAGAAGAGTGCCCAAAGTGCATGCCTGAGTGGTTGGCTGCCTTTGGCGACCTTATGTCACTCCTACTTTGCTTCTTTGTTTTGCTCCTTTCTATGGCAACGATGGATGCTAAAAAGATGGAGGCTGCTGTTGGCTCGCTAGCTGGTGCGCTAAGCGTGCTAGAAGGTGGCGCAAGACCAGATAGTCAGGTAGAAAAAGAGACAGATCCTGAAAGCAGACGCACTCCAAAACCAAAAGCTCAAAAAGGTGCTCAAAATGAGGTTACCTCGACTGTTAAAAAGATAAATGAGCTACTAACGGCTAGTGGGGCACCTGAGATCACTATGGAGGAGAGCGAGGATGGCTTTATCGTTAGGCTTCCAGCTGCTATGCTCTTTGACAAAGATAGCGCTGAAATTTCTGGCGAGGATGCGAAGCTCTTTTTAAAGCGAATAGGCATGATCATAGCCAAAATGCCAAATGAGGTAAAAACAGATATCATCGGATACACTGATAATACAAATCCAAGTAAAGACTCTATATATAAAAATAACTGGCAGCTCTCTGCTGCAAGGGCGCTTAGCGTGCTTGAAGAGCTAGTTAGTGATGGCGTGCCACAAGATAGGCTTATCACTTCTGGCAGAGCCTCTTTCGATCCGATTGCTAGCAATAGCACAGACGAGGGCAGAGCCAAAAACAATAGAGTGGAAATTCACTTCGTTTCGCTCGAGCCAAAAAATAAAGAGGCTACTAAGAAAAGTATCCTTGATACGAGGAATTAGTCGTGAAAGCACTGCTTAGTTTAGCGGTTTTGTTTTGTGTGGTTTTTGGCGCTGATCCTGCGCTACCAACTATAAATTTAAGCCTAAATTCACCGCAAAATGCCGAGCAGCTTGTAAATTCTCTAAATGTTTTACTAATCCTCACTGCTCTTGCACTTGCTCCTTCACTCATCTTTATGATGACTAGCTTTTTGCGCCTTGTCATTGTCTTTTCATTTTTGCGCCAAGCTATGGGTACGCAGCAAGTGCCGCCTTCAACGGTGCTTATCTCGCTTGCAATGGTGCTTACATTTTTTATCATGGAGCCAGTTGGGCAAAGAAGCTACGATGAGGGCATAAAGCCTTATATAGCCGAGCAGATAGGCTATGAGGAGATGCTTGATAAGAGTTTAAAGCCGTTTAAAGAATTTATGGTTAAAAACACTAGAGAAAAAGATCTTGCGCTATTTTTTAGGATAAGAAATTTGCAAAATCCAGCAAATATAGAGGATATCCCGCTAAGCATTGCTATGTCAGCTTTTATGATAAGCGAGCTAAAAACATCTTTTGAGATAGCATTTTTGCTCTATCTGCCATTTCTTGTCATCGACATGGTCGTAAGCTCCGTTTTGATGGCGATGGGTATGATGATGCTACCTCCTGTCATGATCTCGCTGCCATTTAAACTACTCATCTTCGTGCTGGTAGACGGCTGGAATTTGCTAATAGGAAATTTAGTAAAGAGTTTTCACTGATGAAAAAAATTTTATTAGCACTTTTGCCTTTGGCGCTATTTGGATCAAATTTAAGCGAGATAGCAAACAAAGCCACTCAAAACGAAATTTCAAAGATCAAAGAGCTTGAGCTAAAAAGAGCAAATTTAAGTGACGAAGCGACATCAAGCGCCTACTTGCCAAGCCTTAGCCTAGAGGGCTCATACGGCAAAAACGCAAGCACCTTTCCAAGCATAGTCGCTAAAGAGTCAGCTGGAGTGCTAGCAAGGATCGATTTTCTACTATACGACGGCGGGGCGAGAGAGGCTAGGCTAAAGATGAACCAGCTTTTAAAAAATAAAGCCGCCATCGCAAGCGATGAGGCCAAAAACTACCTTGCATTTAAGGCTGTAAATTTATACTTTAACGCCTGCGCACTTGAAAATATAATAGCTGCCAAAAACGCTCAGGCAAATTTCTTAAAAGGCGTTTTAGATAAGCTTGAAAAGGCAAATAAAGCAGGACTTGCCGCAAAAGACGAGCTAGAAAATGTGCGGGCAAAATACCACTTGGCAAATAGCGTGGAGCTTGAATACAAAAACAAAATGGAGCAAATTTTAAATGAGATAAATTTGTTAACAGGTGAGCAAATTTCGCCACTTAGCGGGGCAAAAATGGCTGAGACTGGTTCGAATTTATCTTCAAAAAACGCCGAGCTTGATAGGCTAAATCAAGATATTTTTATAAGCGAAGCTAAGCTTAGTGAGACAAGAGCTGGCTTTTTGCCTCAAATTTCGCTCTATGACACCTATGGATTTTACAAAAACAACTACGACATCGACCTTGGCAAGTATAGCGCTTACCGCCCATATCTTGATAAATATCTAAAAGAAGATACGCACGGCAATAAATTTGGCGTTAGCTTTAGGTGGAAAATTTTTGACTTTTTTGCCACTAGCAAGATGAGCCAAGCTAGCAAGATCGCGCTTGATGAAGCGAGGCTAAGTTTAGAGTATAAAAAGCGTGAAAACGAGACAAAACTTAAAAATTTACAAAACGAGATCGCAACTCTTAGCTCAAAGATCGCCTCGCTAAATGAGTATGTAAAGGCGAGTGATCTAGCACTTAAAGCAAGCTATGAGAAGTATAACTCTGGGCTTTTAGGATATAGCGACCTGCTTGAAGCGCTCTCACAAAAATTTGACGCCATTAGCCTTTTTGAAGGGGCGAAAGATGAGCTGGAGATTAAAAAGGCGGAGTATTTTTTTGAAAGCGGGGAGAGCATTTTAGAGAGGATTAGGGATTGAAAAAGCTGATAATTTTAATGATATTTTGCATTTTTTCATTTGCAGGGGAGGAGATTTTTGCTGATTTTGAAGTCTATGCCAAGCAAAGCTCAAAGCTTGCATTTGAGAGCAGCGGCAAGGTAGATAAAATTTTTGTAGATGTCTCAAGTCACGTCAAAAAGGGCGACGTTTTAGCTAGCCTTGATCAAACAAGCCTTGAGATCGCTCTAAAAAAGGCAAAAAACGACCTAGCGCTTGCCAAAAATGCCAAAGAATTTGCTAAAAGCACCTTTAATAAATTTAGCCAAGTAAAGGATGTCACTTCAAAGCAAGAATTCGATGAGGTAAAGTATAAATTTGATGAGGCAGCTCTTAGGGTAGAGAGTGCCCAGATCGCCATTTTAAACGCAGATGATCATCTTAAAAAGGCCGTTTTAAAAGCTCCTTTTGATGGCGTCATAGCTAGTAAAAATGTCGAGCTTGGCGAGAGCGCTTCGCCGCTTCAGCCAGCCTTTGTCTTAAACTCTGAGGAGGCTAAAATTTTAATAGCGATCGATGAAAAATATGCAAATTTAGTAAAAATAGGCGATATGTTTAAATTTAAGCTTGACGCGACAAGTGAGGAAAAAGAGGTAAAAATCGCGCTAATTCATCCAGAAATTAAGCGAGAGACTAGAAAATTTTACGCCGAGGCTTACGATGTGGGGATGAAGCCAGGCATGTTTGGTCAAGGAAAAGTGATAATCGGCGAAAATAAATGATAAAAACAGCCATAAACCGCCCCATAACTACGCTTATGATATTTTTAAGCCTCGTTGTCTTTGGCATCTACTCGCTAAAGACGATGAATGTAAATTTATACCCGCAAGTAAATATCCCAATAGTAAAGATCACGACCTACGCAAATGGCGATATGAACTACATCAAGACAAAGATCACGCAAAAGATCGAGGACGAGGTCTCAAGCATCGAGGGGATAAAAAAGCTTTACTCAACTAGCTTTGACAACCTAAGCGTGGTAAGCATCGAATTTGAGCTAAACAAAGACTTAGAGAGCGCTACAAACGACGTTCGTGACAAGATGCAAAAGGCGAGAGTTGGCGCAAACTACGAGATAGAAAAGCTAAATGGGCTCTCTTCTTCTGTATTTAGCCTTTTTATCACAAGGCTTGATGGCAACGAAACTAAGCTCATGCAAGAGATTGATGACGGGGCAAAGCCATTTTTAGAGCGCATAAGCGGCGTTTCAAAGGTTAAGACAAATGGCTTTTTAGAGCCAGCGGTTAAAATTTTACTAGATAGGTTTAAGCTAGATAAGGCCGCTCTTAGCGCAAATGAAGTGGCAAATTTGATAAAGGTTGAAAATTTAAAAGCGCCACTTGGCAAGATAGAAAATGAGCAGATCCAAATGGCGATCAAGTCAAATTTCAGCGCCAAAAGCATAGATGAGATAAGAAATTTAACGATCAAGCAAGGGGTCTTTTTAAAAGATATTGCAAGTGTTGATCTTGCTTACAAAGATGCAAACGAAGCAGCGATAATGGATAAAAAAAGTGGCGTCTTGCTGGGTCTTGAGCTAGCTCCAGACGCAAACGCTCTAACCGTGATCGCTCTAGCTAAGTCAAAACTAGATCAGTTTAAAAGCCTGCTTGGTAGCGAATACGACGTAAAAATAGCCTACGATAAGAGCGAAGTGATACAAAAGCACATCGATCAAACCGCCTTTGATATGATCCTTGGCGTCTTGCTAACCATCGTGATCGTATATCTGTTTTTAAGAAATTTCTCGATCACCATCATCTCGGTCGTGGCGATACCAACTAGCATCGTGGCGACATTTTTCATCATAAATGCCCTAGGCTACGACATCAACCGCTTAAGCCTTATAGCGCTTACGCTTGGTATTGGAATTTTTATCGATGATGCGATAGTCGTCACTGAAAACATCGCAAGCCGGCTAAAAGATGAGCCAAATGCCCTAAAGGCAAGCTTTGCAGGCATAAAAGAGATAGCATTTAGCGTCTTTGCGATCTCACTCGTGCTGCTTTGCGTCTTTGTGCCAATAGCCTTTATGAGCGGCATCGTTGGCAAGTACTTTAACTCCTTTGCGATGAGCGTAGCAGCTGGCATCGTCATCTCGTTTTTTGTGAGTATATTTCTTGTGCCAACGCTTAGCGCTAGGTTTGTAGATGCTAAGGAGAGCAAATTTTATATAAAGAGCGAGCCATTTTTTGAAGCGCTTGAAAATGGCTACGAGAAGCTTTTGACTTTAGCGCTTAAATTTAAGCTCATATTTTTATCCATAACGCTTGTGGTCGTTGTTTGCTCGTTTGGACTGGCTAAATTTGTAGGTGGCGACTTCATGCCAAGCGAGGATAACTCGGAGTTTAACATCTACTTTAAACTTGATCCCTCACTTAGCCTGCAAGCTAGCAAAGAGAGGCTAAAAGATAAAATTTCACTCATAAACGCTGATCCTCAGGTCGCTTACGCCTACTTCATCCTTGGCTACACAGACGCCAAGCAGCCTTATCTTGTAAAAGCTTACGTTAGGCTAAAAGAGCTAAAAGATAGAGCTAATCACGAGCGGCAAAACGCTATCATGCAGAGGTTTCGCGATAAGCTAAAAAGTGACGATATGAGCGTCATCGTGGCTGACTTGCCAGTTGTTGAAGGTGGCGATGTGCAGCCAGTTAAGCTTACTATCACCTCTGAAAATGGCAAAGAGCTAGAGAAATTTGTGCCAAAGATCAGCAAAATGCTAAAAGAGATAAATGACGCAACGGACGTAAATTCGCCCGAAGAAGATCTGCTAAAACGCGTGCAAATTTCTATAGATGAAGATAAGGCTAAGAGGCTAAATTTAGACAAAGCTAGCGTTGCAAGCGCCGTTTATAGCGCATTTAGCCAGAACGAGGTTTCTGTTTTTGAAAACGAAAATGGCAAAGAGTATGAGCTTTACATGCGCCTTGATGATAAATTTAGAAGCGATACAGATGATATTTTAAAGACCAAGATAAGAAGCAATGAGGGCTTTTTCGTCACACTTGGCGATGTGGCGACGATTAGTTTTGAGCAAAAGCCAGCTAGCATTTCAAGGTTTAATAGAGCCGATGAGATCAAATTTCTAGCAAATACCAAAAACAACGCTCCGCTAAATAGCGTGGCAAATGAAATTTCAAAGAAGCTTGATGAAATTTTGCCAGCAAATTTCAAGTATAAATTTCTTGGATTTGTGGAGCTGATGGACGATACGAACGCTTCTTTTATATTTACAGTGAGCGCTAGTGCGGTGCTTATTTACATGGTGCTTGCTGCGCTTTATGAGAGCTTTTTGCTGCCATTTCTCATCATGCTAGCCATGCCGCTTGCCTTTTGTGGCGTGGTGATCGGACTTTTTATAAGCGGCAATCCATTTAGCCTATTTGTCATGGTTGGCGTCATCTTGCTCTTTGGTATGGTCGGTAAAAATGCCATTTTGGTGGTTGATTTTGCAAATCACTTTGCAAATAGTGGTATGGAGGCAAACGAAGCTGTGAAAATGGCCGCTAAAAAGAGGTTAAGAGCCGTTTTGATGACCACTTTTGCCATGATATTTGCCATGCTCCCCCTTGCTCTTAGCAGGGGTGCTGGCTTTGAGGCCAACTCGCCGATGGCTATAAGCATCATCTTTGGGCTCATTAGCTCGACCTTGCTAAGTCTGCTTGTCGTGCCAGTGCTTTTTGCTTGGGTCTATAATCTTGATAAATTTATAAGAAAATTTTATGAAAGGGAGAGAATTTGAAGAAGATTTTGGCTGTTTTGCTCTTTGCTTTGCCTCTTTGGGCTGGAAATTTACTAGAGATCATTGCTCTGGCGCAAAGTGCGAAGCTTGAGAGTTTGAAAGAATTTAATAAAAATGAATATATAAATAAAAATAAGAGCAACAAGCTAAATTTATCCCTTGATGGCAGATATACCTTTGTGCCTGACGAGCTAAAGGGCGGATATATGACAAAGGCTGGATCGATCACGGCAAAGGTCGAGTATCTCATCTTTGATGGCGGTGCTAGCGAGGCTTCGGATAAGATTTTAGACCACAAGGGCGTGGAGAAAATTTACAAAGATGAAGAGCTTATGAATCTCACTGCTTTTCAGGTCGCAAAGGTCTATTTTAACGCTGTTGCGCTAAATTCGCTGATAAATTTAGAGACAAAATTTGTAGATAGCTTTGCCAAGGCTGCAGCTGAAAATGAGTTTTGGTTTGAGTATGGTGAGATAGATAAGAGCGAATTTGATGCGATAAATTTCACTCTTAATAAAAAAAGAGCCGAGCTAGATGAGCTTGGGCTTAAGCTAGCTGAGCTAAACTCAAGGATAAATTTGCTCTCAAACGGCGAGATCGGCTTTGTGGCTGGCTCAAAGATAGTGATGCCTGATTTTAGCAAAGATGATATAAGCGCCAAACTTGGGGCTATGGAGCAAGAAAAATATATAAAAGAGCAAGAAAATGAGAAGCAAAAGAGCAAATTTGCTCCAAAAATTTACTTAAAAGATACGCAAAGTGTGAATAATAACAGCTTTAAAAAAGGTGAGAGGACGACTTCGCAGATGGCTGAGGCATACGCTGATGCGAACAAGCCTAGAGTGGAGTTTGAGTGGAAGCTACCAGATAGCCTAAGCCTTAGCAAGCAAAGCCAAACAAAGCGCATAGAGGAGCAAAGGGCCGCACTTGATCTAAGCGACGAAGAAAACAGGATAATAGCTAGGCTAAAGGATCTAAGAGGCGTGATAGAGGGTTTAAGCGCTAGGCTAAATTTGGACTCACTAAAGCAAGATAGCCTTGATAGCGACTTTAATGATCTGCTAAATGGCTATCTTAGTGGCAAGGTAAAATTTGAGCAGTTTTTGTTTGTGAGTGAGAAAAATTTTAGCGACAGGGCAAATTTCATCCTAAATGGCGATTTGCTCGAGCTAAACAAGCTTGAATACTTTTTTGAATGCGCAAGAAATATAAATGAGGTGGTGATAGAATGAATAAACTGATCTTTGTGACCATTTTGTGGGCGTTTAGCTTTAGTTTGATAGGGGAATTTTTAGCTGGCAAGGTCGATAGCTATTTGGCTGTTTTTGTGCGTGTGACACTTGCAAGCTTGGTCTTTTTGCCATTTACGAAATTTCGAGGCGTTAGTCCAAAGCTAGCCCTTGGCATAATGGGCATAGGAGCGGTGCAAATAGGGCTAATGTATCTTTGCTACTACAACTCGTTTTTGTATCTAAGCGTGCCTGAAGTCGCACTTTTTACCATTTTCACGCCGTTTTATGTGACGCTCATATACGATGCTTTTAGCTTTAAATTTAGACCGCTTTATCTCTTTAGCGTTGGCGTTGCGGTCTTTGGCGCGCTTATCATCAAGTATGGCGCGATAAACGAAGGCGCGATAAAGGGCTTTTTGCTGGTGCAAGGCGCAAACATCTGCTTTGGAGCAGGGCAGAGTGCGTATAAGGCGCTTTTGGAGAGATATGACGTGGATCAAAAAAAGGTCTTTGGCTACTTTCACTTTGGAGCGTTTTTTGTGGCAGTGATCGCATTCATAACCCTTGGCAATCCAGCTAAATTTCACGTAGATCTAACCCAAACTTTGGTGCTTTTGTGGCTTGGAGCGGTCGCTAGCGGGGTTGGCTATTTTATGTGGAACAAAGGCGCTTGCGAGGTCGATAGCGGCGTGCTTGCCATCATGAACAACGCCCTCATACCAGCTGCCATCATCGTAAATTTAGTCTTTTGGCAAAAGGACACCAACCTAACAAGGCTTATTTTGGGAGCCGCGATAATGTATATCTCGCTGTTAATTCACAATAGAGTGATGAAATTTTACGGCGTAAAGGCCGCGTGAGGTTAAATTTAGGGTTAAATTTGATCTTGTTAAGCGCCTTGCATCTTTACAAGCTGGGCGTTTAGCTGCATTATCTGAGCAAAGATAGCTCCCTTTTTGGTCTGAAGCGAAGCAACCAGCTCTTTTGCGTATGGGTTTTTACTCGCACTTGCTTGCTTTATCGCAGCTTCAATCTCTTTTAGCTGTTTTTGCAGTTTTTCTAACTGCTTTTTTATGACATCGGCGCTACTCTCGCTCTCGTTATTTGTCTCGCTAACTAAATTTGAAGCGTCATGCAAGATAGCGCTTTTGTTGCTTTGTAAATTTTCGCTCTTTGAATTTGCCTCATCAGCCTTTAAATTTAGCCCACTTTTGGGAGTGTTTTTGTTTAAATTTATAAAATTTGAGTTTATCTGCATCGCCACACCTTTAAATTTAAAAGCATATCGGCAAATTTAAATAAATTTTGACTACGAAAAATTTAGCAAAAAGAGCAAAAATGATGCCACGCCAAAGAGCGGTGGCAAAAATGCTGCTGGCTTAAATTTAACGCATAAAAGCGTGATGGCGTTATAAAGTAAAAAGACAAATGTGCTTATGTGAAGACTACCAGAGCTTAGTCTAAAAGCTAGCATTTTGCTTAAAATTTCATCAAAAATGTCGCCATATCCAAAGAGATGAAGTAAAAAGCTTAGCGGATAAAATACGCCAAATAGGTAGTTGATAGCTAGCACGCTAAACTGTAAGAGGCTAATGAGCGGGAAAAAGTAAAGCACCGCAACCTCCATCGCAAAAAAGACATATAAATTTAAAAGTAGCGAGTTTGCTACCAGGTTAAATTTGGGCGCAAAGTATAAAAGATAGACGAAGATATAAAAGACGCCAAGGCATGAAAAATAAAAGCCAACACTAAAAAGAAGCTGCGGAAATAGGGCGACGCTAAATAAAATAACGCCAAAGAGCGTGTAGAAATTTAAGATCTTTATCTTTTTACAGATCATGTAAAAGCCAGCCACGCTCATCAAAAATGCCCGCAAAAAGCTTGCTATAAAGCCGATCATGTAAAAATAAAAGCAAAGCACCAAAAATATGACGATCGTAAAGTCAAAAATGTATGAGCGGTAAGGCATATATCTTGCGTAGATGGGCTTAAAAACGAGCCTTAAAATAAAAAAGCAAACCGCGCTTATGACGCCAAGATGATAGCCGCTAATGGCGATGAGGTGCGCCACGCCCCAGTTTGAGACGTCATCTCTTAGCTCGCCATCTATATTTGTGCCTAAAAATAAAGCCGAATAAAGCTGTGCGATTTTGCTATTTTCATGTTGGGCGTAGATTAAGGATTGTAATTTTTGATTGAAGCTGTGTGCTGGCTTTTGTGGTAGTTTCTCGCGCGAAAAACTAGGCATATAAAATGTGGAGGCAAGGTAGTCTTTAAAACTAACGTCTAAATTTATAACACTTAAAAATATACTATCACCAGCTCTAAAATCATCACTTTTAGAGCCTATGGTATAAAAGGTAAAATCATCTGTTTGTAATTTTAAAATTTGTCTTTTTTTGCCGTCACTACCCATTTTTTGATAGCTAGAGATGACTCTTGCTGTCAATTCTTGTTCGCCATTATCCATAAAAATTTGATATTTATAATAGCTGATAGCCGAATTTATGAAAAATATCAAGATGCAAAATAGACAAAAAATAAGAAAATTTTGCCTATTTTTTAGATATTTTGATCTCATCAGCCTTCAAATGTGACATCTGATACAGGTGCGCTAGTGATATCTTCAAACCTTGAGTGTTGCTTTTGGAAGAGCACATCAACTGAACCAGTTTCACCGTTTCTGTTTTTACCAACGATTATTTCGGCTTTTTCTTGAAGCTTGTTAAAGACATGAGTACTCTTGTACTCTTTGCCTTCAGCGCTTGCGCGTTTTTCTTTCTCTTTCTCTTCTTGCTCTAAGTAAAATTCGTCTCTATATACAAAAAGAATGATGTCGGCATCTTGCTCGATTGCTCCTGATTCTCTTAGGTCACTTAACATCGGGCGTTTGTTTGCACGAGACTCAAGGCTACGGTTTAACTGAGAAAGCGCGATAATAGGCATATCCAGCTCGCGCGCTAGAAGCTTTAGTCCACGAGAAATTTCAGCTATTTGTATGTGACGATCGGCGAAGTTGTTTGTACTCATCATAAGGCCGATGTAGTCGATGACACAAAGAGAAATTTCTGGATGCATAGCCTTTAATTTGCGCATTTGTGTTCTTACTTGGTGGATATTTACATAGCCACTATCGTGAACAAATAGCTTGTATTCGGAAAACTCACCGCAAGCATCACTAAGGCGAGCCATAGCTTCATCGTCTATTTTTCCTGTCATGATGTCTTGAAGCGGGATAGATGTTTTGCTGGAAAGTATTCTCATCATGATCTGTTCTGCTGGCATCTCAAGCGAGAAAAAGACTACACCAGTGCCGCTTTTTAAAACTTGACTCATAAAATTTAGACAAAGTGTCGTTTTTCCCATGCCTGGACGAGCCGCAACAATGATGAGATCGCCGTTTTTAAAGCCTTTTATCATCTCGTTTAACTTTTTAAAGCCAGTATCAAGCCCAACGATATCTTGCTCGCCAAGTTCTATCTGAGTTTTTATGTGCTCGACTACTTTTAAGATAATATCTTTGCCTTCTTTGATAGTTCCGGTGCCTCCACCTTCTATTAGAGAGTAAAACTCTTGACTTAGTTCATCAACCATGTCACGACTAGCTTTATCTTCGTTTACTTTGCTAGGGATGTCGTGAGCGATCTTGACTAGACTTCGTTTTATTGACTTTTCTTTTAGTTCGCTCGCATATCTTCTTATATCTATTAATGAGTTTGTGCCGATGATATCGATCATAAGTGCTTCATCATACTTATCACCAAGTTTATTTTTTAAAAATGGTACAGCTACTGGGTCATCGCTGTTTAAACACTCAACCATTGCTTCATATATTTGCGAATGCCCTTTTAGGTAAAAATCTTTTGCCTTTATCGTGTCAAAGATTTCGCCTAAAGTGTCGTTGTTTTGTAAGATTGAGCTTAGTATGGCTCGCTCCATGTCAAGGTCGTAAAGGTTGCTAAATTCTATCTCGTTAAGTCTCTCTTTTGCCACTGCTTTATCCTCTGCTCTTTATCTCGTCGTCGATCTCTTGTAAAAATCTATCCACAAGCTCGCTCTCAGGCAGCCTTGCGACCACTTCGCCGTGGCGCATGATCATGCCATTGCCTTTGCCAAATGCTATGGCTACATCTGCGCCTTTTGCCTCGCCGATCGCATTTACCACGCAGCCCATCACTGAGACGTTTAGTGGCTCTTTTATCCCTTTTGTCTTTTCTTCTACGAGCTTTACTGCTGCCATTAGGTCGGCTTGCAAACGCCCACAAGTTGGGCATGAGATGATGTTTAGCCCCTCTTTTTGGCGGCCGCTATCTTTTAAGATCGCCTTTGCGACTTTGATCTCCTCTTCAAGCTCGCCAGTGATGCTAACTCTCATCGTATCGCCGATACCCTCAAGTAGTAACCCACCAAGTGCGATCGCGGACTTGATAGTCGCGTGAAAAGTAGTACCTGCCTCTGTTACGCCTAGATGAAATGGATAGTTTGTCTTTGGACGAAGCGCTCTATAAGCTTGCATAGTGCGCTCTACATCGCTTGATTTAAGTGAAATTTTAATGTCCGTAAAGTCAAAATCCTCAAGAAGCTTGATGTTATACATCGCACTCTCCACCATCGCCTCCACCGTGCGGCCGTAGCGGTCCTCAAACTGCTTTTCAAGCGAGCCAGAATTTACGCCTATGCGGATAGGTAAATTTCTCTGCTTGCAGGCATCAACGACTGCTTTTATGTTTTTAGCTGAGCCTATGTTGCCTGGATTTATGCGGATAGCATCGACAAATTCGCTAACGATGAGCGCGTATGTGTGGTTAAAATGAATGTCTGCAACGACTGGGATGGGTGAGCTAGCGACGATCTGCTTTAACGCGCTAGCGTCCTCTTTGTCAAAAACTGCGCAGCGCACGATGTCACAGCCTGCAAAATATAGCCTTTGTATCTGCTCAAGCGTGCCTTTTACGTCCTTTGTCTTTGAAAATGTCATCGACTGCACGGAGATCGGTGCGTCACCGCCTATTAAAACATCGCGAATTTTTATCTGTTTTGTCGGGTATCGTTGCAAAATTTTGCCTTTAAATTTTATTGGGGATTATAAGAAAAAATGGCTTTTAAAAGGCTTGAAAAATTAATAAAGTTTTTAAATGCAGGCAGTTTGCAATTTAAGCTCCTGCATCGTAAATACAAATTTTAAACTTTCATTCACCCATAAGAGTTGGCTGCTAAAATTTGGCTTCGCTTACAGCTTAGCTCAAATTTTAGAGCCAAAATCACTTGCTCATGAAATTTTAAAATTTGTTTGACCCTTATTTGGTTGATAAATAAAATTAGTCTTAATTTTTAATCACATGCAGTGCTTTAGCACTGAAGCATGCACCTCTAACGTCGTAGGGGTTAGGGGATTGTTAAGGGGGAAGGGAGCTTCTTTGCTTCGCGAGCTCGCAACTGCAAGCAGACCGTAATTCAAGCCTCTTCCCCCTTAACAAAGAAATAAAGCTTTAAATTTTAAAAATCCATTTTGCAAATTTTAAAATTCCACTCACTCGCAAGAATTGACTACTAAAATTTGGCTTCGCTTACAGCTTAGCTCAAATTTTAGAGTCGAAATTACTCGTTCATGAAATTTTAAAATTTACTTGCGCTCACCTGATTTAGAAAAGCAAATTTTTCAAATTTTAAAATTTTCTCACTCGCATTAGCAACTTGCTAAATTTAAAATTTGCTTGTGTTAAATCGTCTTCTAGCTAAAATTTACCGGATCTATATCAATATCACTAAGTTCGCTTTTGCAGAGGTTTGCCGCTTTTAAAAGCATGGTGTGAGAGTTTGAGCGAAGCAAAATTTCATATCTAAATTTACCCACAAGATACTCAGCCTGGCACTTGCCGTATCCAACGATCTCTAGCTCATCGCTTTTTAGTGGCTCTAGCCTTTGCACAAATTCGTTCATTGCGCCCTTTGCCGTGCTCTCATCTTTGTGCGAAACGACCACGCGAAGCAGCCTAGTAAATGGCGGATATAGCCCCTCTCGGTAGCTGGTCTCCTCCTTTAAAAATGCATCGTAGTCGCTGATATAACTTTCAAAAAACTCCCTTTGTTTGCTTTGGATGATGACCCTGCCAGCTCCGTTTCTGCCAGCTCTTCCAGCTACTTGCATAGCAAGGGCAAGTGTCCGCTCTCTAGCTTTAAAATCAGGAAAATTTAAAAGCTCGTCAAAGCCCATGATGACGGCTAGCTCGACGTTGTGATAATCATGCCCCTTACTTAGCATCTGCGTACCAAGCAAGATATCTATCTTGCCATCATTAAATTCCTTCAAAGCCTTTACGAGCTTATTTTGCGTCGTGATCTCGTCTCTGTCAAATTTAGCGATCCTAGCGTTTGCAAACTCAGCTTGAAGTCTCTCAAGAAGCTCGCTCGTGCCGATCTTTTTAGCCTCTATCATCTCGCTGCCGCACTGGTGGCAGGTCTTTGGCACGGCCATTTTGTGCTCGCAGTATTGGCACTTTAGCACGTTTTGCTTTTTATAGTAGCTCATGCCGATGCTACAAAACGGGCACTTCACTGTCTCGCCGCAGTTTTTGCAGACAAGATATTTGAAATTTGCCCTTGTTGGCAGGCAGATGACGGCTTGCTTTTTATTCTCAAGCGTCTTTGCGATCTGCTCTTTTAAAATTTCGCTTATGCCAGTCTCGCTCTCGTCAAATATATAGCTCTTTTGCGACGCAAAGTATGTCCCCTTTAGGCGAAAACATTCTTGCTTATAAAAGCTAGTGAGGCTTGGCGTGGCACTACCCAGAACCACTTGCAGGTCAAATTTACTAGTTAAAAAGAGGGCTAGGTCTCTTGCGTTGTAGTGGGGCTTTGAGCCTGTATTTTTGTAGCTATCGTCGTGCTCTTCGTCGATGATGATGAGTTTTAGCTTCTCAAGTGGCAAAAATAGGGCAGATCTAGCTCCAGCTATAAGCCTAGCCTTGCCGCTTTTGATGTCTTTTAAAATTTGCTCTTTTTTCTTTGGCGTGATCTTTGAGTGCCACACAGCCACAGCCTCGCCAAAGAAGCTCTCTAAGCGCTTTTGCATCTGCGGGGTTAGTGAAATTTCAGGCATCAAAAATAGCGCCTGGCCGCCTGCGTTTAAAATTTCTCTAATTTTAGCGATGTAAATTTCACTTTTGCCACTCCCCGTGTCGCCAAAGATGAGCGAAATTTTGCGATTGTTTATAAACTCAAGTGCTTCTTGTTGGCGCTTATTTAGATTTGGTGCAATGGTAAAGTCTTGTTTATTATAAATGTAACTTTCAAGACTGCTATCATTTGGCTCAAACAAATTTATACTAATACCAAGCTCGCAAGTGTAGTATCGTGAGATGAAAGTTGCCAGTTCACTTTGGATAGGGGTTAAATTGATGGGTAAAATTTCTAAAATTTTGTTTGTTTTAAACTCTGGTTTGCTGGTTTCACCGACAACAAAGGCGGTAAAAATTTTGCCTCGTAAAGAAGCCTTTACTCCTTGAAATTTTTCTAGTTTTTGTTCGCTTTCGTAAGTGAGAAGGGCTAAATTTAGCCCACTAAATGCAAGTATGTAGTAGTGCATTATTGAAGTGATTTACAAATGTCGTTTGAGTCACTACAGCTAAAATCACCACTGTTTTTATCATATTTGAAATTTGCTACTTTGCCGTCAAGCTTAAATGTATATTTATCATCGCTTATTCTGTGCCAGCCGTTTTTGCTTCCGCTATCTTTTATGGCTATGTCTATAACTTTTGAAAATAGTTTGTTTGGATCGCCATCGTCTAGTTTGGCTGGAAAGCCAGGCTTTGCCTGTAAAATATTGTCATTATATCTTAGCGATATGCCGCTTCTTATAGCTGCGAGCTGTGTTTTGGCATTTGCCATTGTGGCGTCACTTCTACTAAAAAATAATCTAGGTATGGCAACAGCACTCAAGACACCAAGGATAACTACTATAAATATTAGTTCAAGTAAAGTGTAAGCTCGTCTTTTCATCTCTCTTCTCGCTTTAAAGTTTCTTCAATATCAGTAGCTAAATTTTTAACCGCTTTTAGCGTACTGTAATTTTCATAACACTTTTCTATAAATGCATTTAGAAGTTCTTTTGGTTCGATAAATTGACGTCCGCCCATTAAATTTTGCCAGTCATCTTCAAAGAATTTAGCAAAATCATCATCAAGCGTGATAGTGTAGTCACGAGATGATATAGTGAGCGTGATTTTCTTCATTTTTTATGCTAGGACTATCTACCAAGTACGGCTTCGATCTTTTTCATTACATCATCAGCTTCGCTATTTTTCTTGTCAAGATCCTCTTCTAAGCGCATGATCTGATTGCTCTTTGCCTCATTTTGTGCTTTTAATGTTACGATCTCGTTACGTAGCTCTTCATTTACTCTGCAAACTTCATCGTATTTTGTGATGAGGTCATTTACTTTATCGCTTAGTGTGGTTAAGATCGCATTATCTTCAAACATAAAGGTTCCTTTAAAATAATAATTAATGCCGTATTCTAACACGCAGAGGCTAAATTCTATTTAAAATTCTCATTTGACAAAGCACTATCTTTGCTATAAAATTCGCCCAAATTTAAAGGCGATCAATGAGTAAATTTGAAATTTCATCTAAATTTAGCCCAAGCAGCGACCAAGCAAGAGCGATAAAAGAGATAGTAAAAAGTATAAAATCAGGCAATAAATATCAAACACTTCTAGGCGTCACAGGATCTGGCAAGACCTTCACCATGGCAAATGTCATACGTGAGCTAAATATGCCAACGCTCATCATGACGCACAATAAATCCCTTGCCGCTCAGCTTTACAGCGAATTTAAGGGCTTTTTCCCAAAAAATCACGTCGAGTACTTCATAAGCTACTACGACTACTACCAGCCAGAGGCCTACATCCCAAGAAGCGACCTATATATAGAAAAGGATAGCTCGGTAAATGATGAGCTTGAGCGCCTGCGTCTAAGTGCAACTGCTAGCTTGCTAAGCTTTGATGACGTCGTCTGTGTGGCTTCAGTCTCTGCAAACTACGGCCTTGGTAATCCAAGCGAGTATAAAGGCATGGTCGCATACCTAAACGTCGGCGATAAAATCAACCAGCGCACGCTACTGCAAAAGCTAGTGGATATGGGATACAAGCGAAACGACGTTTATTTCGACCGAGGCGACTTTCGCGTAAACGGCGACGTGGTGGACGTATATCCCGCATATTTTAACGACGAGGCGTTTAGGATCGAGTTTTTCGGCGACGAGATCGAGACGATGTATAGCCTGGACGTGCTGGAAAACAAAAAAAGACACGACCTGAAAAAATTTATCCTCTACCCGACCAGCCAGTTTATCGTGGGCGCTGATAGGCTAAAGATCGCTATGAAAGAGATCGAAGAGGAGCTTGATGTGCGCTTGAAAGAATTTAACGAGCAGGGCAAGCTAGTTGAGGCGCAGAGACTAAAGCAGAGAGTGGAGTTTGACCTTGAGATGATGGCGAGTACGGGCATGTGTAAAGGTATCGAAAACTACGCGCGCCACCTAACCGGTCAAAAGGCTGGAGAGACGCCGTACTCGATGTTTGACTACTTTGAGATAAGCGGCAAAGACTATCTAGTCATCGTCGATGAGAGCCACGTGAGTTTGCCGCAGTTTAGGGGTATGTACGCAGGCGATAGGAGCCGTAAAGAGGTGCTTGTGGAGTATGGATTTCGCTTGCCATCAGCGCTTGATAATAGGCCGCTTAAATTTGACGAGTTTATAAGTAAAAAGGCGAAATTTCTCTTTGTCTCAGCCACCCCAAACGAGTATGAGCTTGGTATCAGCCAGGGGCACGTCTATGAGCAAATTTTGCGACCTACGGGGCTACTTGATCCGATCATCGAGATAAAAGATAGTGACAATCAAGTCGAGGCGCTATTTGACGAGGCAAAGGCGGTGATCGCTAGAGGTGAGCGCGTGCTGGTTACGGTGCTAACTAAGAAGATGGCCGAGGAGCTAAGCCGCTACTACATCGAGCTTGGCATAAAGGTCAAGTATATGCACTCAGACATCGACGCGATCGAGCGAAATGAGATCATTAGAGGGCTTAGAAGTGGCGAGTTTGATATGCTAATAGGCATAAATTTGCTCCGTGAGGGGCTTGACCTGCCTGAAGTGAGCTTGATAGCGATCATGGACGCTGATAAAGAGGGCTTTTTGCGCTCTACGACGAGCCTTATACAGACGATGGGGCGTGCGGCTAGAAACGTAAATGGCAAGGTGCTAATGTTTGCCAAAAAGATAACAAAATCTATGAAAGAGGCGATCGATACGACGACTGCTAGGCGTAAATTTCAAGATGAATACAACAAAGCTCACGGCATAACGCCACACTCTGCCAGCAGAAATATCGAAGAGAGCCTGCACGTCGAGGACGGTACGGAGATTTTAAGAAAAGGCGCAAATCTGGAAAAAATGCCTGCGAGCGAGCGAGCCGCGATAGTAAAAGAGCTAAGAAAGCAGATGCTTGAAGCGGCGGCGCAGCTTGAGTTTGAGAAGGCGGCGGCATTACGCGACGAAATAGCAAAGATGAGAAAGTTATAAAAAGACAAGCTCTTTTTGTTTTATACTGCGTTGGATATCGCTTCAAACTTCGGTCACGTATCATATATACGCTCCCTCGTTTTTGCTCATCCGCCTTGTCTGAAACAAAAATTTTCTTGTCTTTTGCGATTTGTCTTTTTCTGCTATACGTCGTTGAAATTTCACTCTACTGCAGTCACATACTATATGTATGCCCCTTTGTATCGTAAAATTTCGCCTTGTTTCCTCGTATCGAAGTCTCGTTGTGAGTATGGAAAAACAAGTAGGAATTAAAATTTACTCGCAAATTTCATTACTTAATTTTTTGTATAAAAATGAAGCAGGGGATATAAATTTAAGTTCTACTGACTGGCTTTAAAAAGTAGCTCGACACTGCGCAGATGAGCGATACTGCGGCGATAAAGTAAAATGAGTGCGTTAGGCTAAAGATGTCAGCGATCTTGCCGATGACCGTTGCGAATATACCGCCGATTGTGATGCTAAGCCCAAGCGTTACGCCTGAGGCTAGGCCGATTTGATTTGGCAGATAAAGCTGTGCAAGGGCGATAGAGGGGCTAAAAGATAGGCTGATGCAGGCGCTTACGCATATGGAGGCCACGAGAAATAGTGCGTAGCTGTCGATAAAGAGCATTAGCACGACTAGCGGCGCGGCGATGCTTAGGCTTATTTTGATGAGCCTAACTAAGCCGTATCTATCAGCTAGCGCTCCACCAAATAGCGTAGAGATCGCACCTGCAGCAAAAAAAATACTTAAATTTACATTTGCAGCCTCTTTGCTAAGACCAAAAATTTTGATGAGATAGATGCTAAAAAATGCTGCAAAGCCAAAAGCGACGATCGAGCGTGAAAATATACACAGACAAAGCCTCAAAAACGCGCCCAGATCGTCTTTTAGGGCGCTTGTTTTTTGTGAAATTTGCTTTTTGTGATTGCCTTCTAGCGCTTTTATAAATTTGCCTTTTTTAAGGTATAAAATTGTTAGCAAAATTTGAGGGATTATGAAAATTAACGTCCCTTTTAGTCCAAAATTTCCCACAAAAACGGCGACTAAAATGGGTCCAACCGCAAAGCCCACGTTGCCACCAAATGAAAATATGCTTATGCTTTTGGCTCTATTTTTGGCGTTTGAGGCGTAGTTTACGATCCTTGCGGCACTTGGGTGAAAGAGCGCGGCGCCGATACCGCTTATCATCACGCAAACTAGGATGATGTAGTAATTTGTCACAAAGCCAGTTAGACTCATGCCCCCGCCTGCCAAAAGTAGCCCAAGCGGGATGACATAGGGAAGCTCTTTTTTGTCGCTTAGGCGGCCGATAAGCGGTTGGATGAGCGAGCTTGCTAAATTTGTGGCGGTCACGAGCGAGGCGGCTGTGGCGTAGTCGTAGTGGTAGCTCGCGATGAAAAAGGGCAGCATCGCACCAAGCGCGCTTTGGTTTATGTCGCTACAAAAGTGCCCAAGCCCCATTAGATACTTTAAATTTTCCGCCTTTTTCATCTAAAATAGCCCTTTTAAAAGCCCCTTTAAATTTTGTTTTTCGCCGCTTGCGTCATCATCTTTGCCAAGCTTTTTATCTAAAAATCTACCTATCTCTTTTTTGACCTTATTTTCAAGATATTGCGACCTGACGTCGTATTTTAGCTTGTCTGTCGTGCCTGAGATTTGCACGTTTAGATCGGTCTTTTCTAGCCTGCAAACAAGTGGCGCGTTAAGCATTTTTGTCGCGGTATTATAAGTGCCGCCTGTAACCTTTATATCGCTCTTTGGCGAGCTTAAATTTACGTTAAAAACGACGTTATCTCCCTTTATATCGCCGTAAATTTTGCCGTCTTTATAAATTTCTTTTGTGATGTCCTTGCCGGTGAAGATTTTTATATTGTTTGTGAGATTTGTGCTGGCTAGGTGACCTTCTTTTAGCAAGATATCAAATTTACCGAGCTTTTGCTTTGTTTCGTAGTCAAATTTAGCATCGCCGTTGCCGTCATAAAGATGCTCTAACCCCAAAGTCTGCGTTAGCCCTTTGACCTCAAAGTTTTTTAGCACCGCATCAAGCGCGCCACCTTTGTAGTTTGCCTCTAACTTGCCCTTAAATAGATCATCAGAAGTGGCTTTCACGCTTAGATCATCCACTTTGCCGTTCGCCGTTACTAGGGCTGCAAATTTACCGTGAAGCTCGCGGCCAGCTAAAAACGCAAGCTTATTTAGCTCTGAAACTACCGCTTGAAGCTTTAAGCTTAGCGTGCTTTTGCCCACGTCAAAACTACCATCTATGCCCTTTATATCAGCTAGCGAGCTAAGAAAGTCGCCGCTAAATTTTGCTATGTCGCCTTTATAGTCTAGGCTCAAATTTGAGCTAAATTTCTCGTTTTCTGGGAATTTTTTATCAAGCATTTTGCTAAGCGCTGCGGCGTTAAATTTACCATCATTTAAAGCGATCGTTGCGGTGACGCTTGGACTTTTGCTAAAGATATTTTGCCCCTTTGCTTGGACATTTGTCTTAGCATTTGCCAGCCTGTCGTTGCCGCTAAGTGCTAAAATTTCTCCTAGCTGCGCCTCTTTTAGACTAAGATCAAGATTTTCATTTTTTATGGTGGCGTTTAGCTTGCCAGCAAAGGCATCGCCGCCTAAATTTAGCTCATCTATCTTGCTCTCTTTAACCTTCACATCGCCCGCAAGCGCCATCTTTGAGCCAACCTCAAAGCCACTAACCGCTTTAAATTTCTCAGGGTCGCTAATGAGCAGGGCAAATTTGCTAAAAATTTGGCTGTTTTTTAGGTCATAAACGCCCTTTACATCCTTTAGCTCGCCAAGGTCGCTAAGTACATTTGCGTCAAAATTTACAAGCTCACCTTTTGCTGTTGCGCCGCCTTTTATCTCAAATTTAGCCGCATTTTTAAGCTTTGCAAGCCCTTTATCTATAAGGCCGTTTTTTATCTCAAATTTAGCCTCGCCTGCAAGCTTTTTTAGCTCATCAAAGCCGCTAAAATTTGCTTTTAAATTTATCTGCCCATCTGCGTAGTTAGGCTGCAAGGCAAGCGCTAGAAGCTCTTTTAGCTTGATGTTAGCTGCATTTAGTGCTAAGTTTTTGCTATCGAAATTTGCATTTATCTTGCCACCAAGCCCGTTTATCTCAGCTTTTAGGTTTTTAAGAGCATTTTCTTGCATTGTAATTTCGCCGTTTGCATCCACTGCGCCGCTTAGTTGCTCGCCTAAGAGCTTGCCAAAAAGGGCAAGATCAGGCACATTTAGCAAAAAGTCACTCTTTAAATTTTTACTAGCTAGATCATAAGTCGTCTCGTTTGCTTTTAAAGTGGCTTCAGGTGCGATGATGATGGTTTTTGCGCTCACTTTTTCATTTGCAAATTTAGCATTTATACCGCCTTTAAAGTTTATATCTTTTGCTAAATTTAGCCCAAATTCGTTTTTAAGAATTTCTTTGTTTATCGCTGCATCGCTTGCTAAAATTTGAGCGTTTATGATGGGCTCATTTTTCTCATCAACTCCTTGCATATTGCTCGTTAGATCAAGCTTACCGCTAGCTAAATTTGGCTTTTTAGCAAGAGCTGATATCTCGGAGAGTTCGATATTTTTAGCGTCAAGATTTAGAGCTTTTGGCAGGTAGTCTTTTAAATTTGCGTTTAAATTTATGTTTGAACCAAGCGCCGTGCCGGTTGCTGTTAGCTTGAAGTCGCTAAATTTACCAGCCACGTTTGCTTTAAGCGCGACGTCCTTTTTTAGCCCAAGCTCGCTAGCCTTTGCCTTGTTGGCGTTTATATCTATGTTTAAGCTCATACTTTGAGCAAGCAAGGATAGATCGCCATTTGCCTTTAAATTTATGGCGTTCATCACTGTCGCTTCTAAATTTAAGGTGCTAAAACCAAGGTTAAAATCTTTAAATTTGATATCGATACCACGAGCTAGCGCCTCTTTTTCTATTTTACTGGCTATAAATTTATTGCCAAAAGAGCTAAAGATAAAGCCAAAGATGCAAGCTACTATGAGCACAAGCGCGCCAACTATGTAAGTTACTTTTTTCATAAAATTCCTTTATATTTAGTTTTATATATCACGAAACTTTAGTCAAATGGACTAAAGGTTTAATTAAATTTGCTATAAATTATTGACTTTTTCAGAAAAAAATGCTAGGATTTCATCACTCAAAAATAAAGAGTGCTAAAAAAGACAATTAAACTAAAAGGATGAACAATGAACTTTCAACCATTAGGCAAGCGTGTCCTAGTCGAACGCGTAGAAGAGACAAAGACGACAGCTTCGGGCATAATTATACCTGATAACGCAAAAGAAAAACCTTTAAGCGGCGAGGTAAAAGCAGTTGGCGCTGAAGCTGAGGGCGTAAAAGTTGGCGAAAAAGTAGTATTTGCTAAATACGCTGGCACTGAAGTAAATTTAGATGATAAAACATATCTTGTTTTAAACATCGACGACATTTTAGGCGTGATTAAATAATTTAAAAAGGAAAGACAATGGCAAAAGAAATTTTTTACTCTGATGATGCAAGAAACCGCCTATATGAGGGCGTAAAAAAACTAAATGACGCTGTAAAAGTGACAATGGGACCAAGAGGCAGAAATGTTCTTATCCAAAAGAGCTTTGGCGCTCCAAACATCACAAAAGACGGCGTTAGCGTGGCTAAAGAAGTTGAGCTAAAAGATACTATCGAAAATATGGGGGCAAGCCTAGTTAGAGAAGTAGCGAGCAAGACGAACGACCAAGCAGGTGATGGTACTACAACAGCGACTGTGCTAGCTCACGCGATATTTAAAGAGGGTCTTAGAAACGTAACTGCTGGCGCAAATCCTATCGAAGTAAAACGTGGTATGGATAAAGAAGTAGCAGCTCTTATAGATGCACTAAAAAATATCTCTAAAAAAGTTTCTGGCTCAAAAGAGATCGCTCAGATCGCTACTATCTCTGCAAACTCAGACGAGAGCATCGGCAAACTTATCGCTGATGCGATGGAGAAAGTCGGCAAAGATGGCGTCATAACAGTAGAAGAGGCAAAGTCTATCCAAGACGAACTAAGCGTTGTTGAGGGTATGCAGTTTGACCGCGGATATCTAAGCCCATACTTCATCACAAACCCTGAAAAGATGCAGGTTGAGCTAAGCAATCCATTTATATTACTATTTGACAAGAAGATCACAAATTTAAAAGACCTGCTTCCAGTGCTTGAGCAAGTACAAAAGAGTGGCAAACCACTTCTAATCATCGCTGAAGATATCGAGGGTGAGGCACTTGCAACGCTTGTTGTAAATAAACTTCGTGGCGTGCTAAACATCTCAGCTGTTAAAGCTCCTGGCTTTGGCGATAGAAGAAAAGCTATGCTTGAAGATATCGCTATCTTAACAGGTGGTGAAGTTATCAGCGAAGAGCTAGGCAGAACACTTGAGAGTGCCACTATAAACGACCTTGGACAAGCTTCAAGCGTAGTTATCGACAAAGATAACACTACTATCGTAAATGGTGCAGGCGAGAAGTCAGCGATCGACGCTAGAATAACTCAGATCAAAGCGCAAATCGCTGAGACTACAAGCGACTATGACAAAGAAAAACTTCAAGAGCGCCTTGCAAAACTAAGTGGTGGCGTGGCAGTTATCAAAGTAGGTGCTGCGACTGAGACTGAGATGAAAGAGAAAAAAGACCGCGTAGATGACGCTCTAAGCGCTACTCGTGCAGCTGTTGAAGAGGGCATCGTAGTAGGTGGCGGCTCAGCTCTTATCCTTGCTTCAAAGAGTGTAAATTTAAATTTACAAGGTGACGAGGCAATCGGTGCTGAGATCGTTAGAAGAGCGCTTCGTGCTCCACTTCGCCAAATCGCTGAGAACGCTGGCTTTGACGCAGGCGTGGTAGCAAATGCTGTTGAGACAAGCAAAGATGCAAATTTTGGCTTTAATGCTGCAACTGGCGAATATGTAAATATGTTTGAAGCTGGCATCATCGACCCAGTTAAGGTTGAGAGAGTTGCGCTTCAAAACGCTGTTAGCGTGGCTAGCTTGCTACTAACAACTGAAGCAACTATCAGCGAGATAAAAGAAGAAAAAGCAATGCCTGCAATGCCTGACATGGGCGGAATGGGTGGCATGGGCGGCATGATGTAGCAGCCCTTTTCGAGCTAGAGCTTTCTAGCTCGAATTTAAATTTTAACCTCACTAAATTTATAAAATTATTTACTCCTTTTTAAATTTATTCTTGTATCATTTTTGCATTCTTTTAGGGAGAATTTACAATGAAATATGATGAAATTTTTAGAGAATACGACATCCGCGGCATTTTTGAAAAAGACTTGACAGAGGACAGTGTCAAGGCTATAGGGCTTGCTTTGGGTAAGAAATTTAACGAATTTGGCGTGAAAACTTTAAGCGTTGGCTTTGACGCAAGGCTAAGTGCTAGCACGCTTTTTAGGTATCTGCTAAGTGGTCTAAATAAGGCTGGTGGCTTTAAAATTTATAGCATCGGCTTGCTACCAACTCCTGTTGGCTACTTTAGCGTTTATGCTGATTATTTTGACGCAAACATCATGATCACGGGCTCTCACAATCCAAAAGACTATAATGGCTTTAAGATCACTATCAAAAAGGATAGTTTTTTTGGCAAAGACCTGCAAATTTTAAAAGACAAGGTGAATGAGATAATCGCCTCTGGTGAGCAAATAGCAGACGATGAGAGCTGTGAGAAATTTAACATCTTAGAAAAATACGTTGAGTTTTTTGTAAAAGAATTTAGTGAGCTTAAAAATTTCAAAAAGCCTTTTGTCATCGACTGCGCAAATGGTGCTGTAGGTGTGAGCTTGGTGCCTATCGTCAAGGCACTTGGACTAAATGCAAAAATTTTATATGAAGATCCAGACGGAAATTTCCCAAATCACCACCCAGACCCAAGCGAAAAAGAGAATTTAAAAGAGATATTTTCGCTCATTGAAAAGAAAGAATTTGACCTTGGATTTGGCTTTGACGGAGATGGCGACAGGATCGCAGTTATAACGCCAAAAAGAGATATAAAAGGCGATGAACTAGCCTATCTTTATGCGCTAAATATGGATCATCCAAAGGTGCTTGGCGAGGTAAAATGCTCACAAAATATGTACGATGAGATCGCAAAAATCGGCGAAGTTTTCATGGGTAAGACCGGACACAGCAACATCAAAAAAATGATGAAAGAGCTAAACGTAGATCTTGCGGCTGAAGTTAGCGGCCATATCTTCTTTAAAGAGCGCTATTTTGGCTTTGACGATGCACTTTATGCGATGATGAGAGTGCTTGAGCTAGTGCATAAAGGCTTTGATCTTGACGGCGAGCTTGATAAGATGCCACTTGTCTTTAGCACCGATGAGATCAAGATAAAGACGACTGATGAGGCTAAATTTAAGATAGTTGCTAAGCTAAAAGAGTGCGTGAAAAACGAGGGTTGTGACCTGCCAAGGATAAAAAATATCATTGATATTGATGGCATTAGGATTCAGTTTGAAAATGGCTGGGCGCTTGTGCGTGCGTCAAATACAACGCCAGTTATCGTCACTAGATTTGAAGCAAAGAGTAAGGAATTTCTAAAAGAGATCGAGCAAAAAGTGACAAATTTACTAAAGAGCTTGATGTAGCCAATAAAAGCATTTTGGGCTAAATTTACTCCAAAATGCTTTTCAAATTTTTATTTAAACATCCAACTTATCTGGCTTTTGCTGGTTTCTTTTCGGGCAGTTCCGCATACATGCCGCGCAACAATTCTCCAATCAAATTCGCATCCTCAAATTTCTCGAATACATGCATTAACGTCTTTGAGCCATTATAAGGATAACGTAGTTCTGAGTCTGCAAGAAGTCTGTCCGATGTCGGCGTTCTCTTTAAAAACAGTTCATTATTACAAATGTCACCTATCAGTTTACCGTTAAAATATACAAGGTATCCACCCATCATGGATTTTATGACAATATCGCCGAATTCAGAAAATCTATCGCGAACATATTCATTAAATTCATTCACTATGATCACTCACTTTGAATTTAGAGTTTGCCGCCTTCGACGACTAGAGATTCAGGATTTACGCTGTCGCCATAGATCGGTTTTAGCGTTGCGTCATAGTCTTTGTGGAAGAAATTTTCTTTTTCAAGCTCGATGATCTCGTTATTTAGCCAATCAAGCAAGGCTTTGTTGCCTTTTTTGACAGCTGGAGCTATCACATCCACATCGCCAAGCGCCTCAACGCCTACGACAAAGCCAGGAGTCTCTTTCGCCCAGGCAAAAAGTAGGGCGTTATCATGCGCTAGAGCAGCACCCCTTTTATCAACTAAAGCCGCGAAAGTTTCGGTGTTTTGATCATACTTTAAAAGCTTGATATTAGGATAATTTTTCGTAAAAAATGCGTCCGCTGTTGTGCCTTTATTGACGATTAAAGTTTTATCTTTTAGCTCATCGACGCTCTTTATCACAGCGCCCTCTGGGCTAACGATGCCAAGTGAGACCTTCATATATGGAAGCGCAAAATCAACAACTTGCGCGCGCTCAGGCGTCTTTGTGAAATTTGCAAGCGTGATATCGACCTTGTCAGCTGTGAGCACTTCAACCCTGCCAGCAGCTTCGACTAGCTCAAATTTAACCTTGCTCTCATCGCCAAGTAAGTCTTTTGCGATGCGTTTTGCAAAGTAGATGTCATAGCCTTGGTTTTTACCGTCTTTATCGACGTAGCCAAATGGCGGTTTGTCACTGAAAACACCTATCCTTATATATCCACGCTCTTTGATCTTTGCGATTGTATCAGCTTGGTTTGAAGCGGCTACTTTGTCCGCACCTTTGTCATCACCACAACCCGTTAGAAAGACGGTAGCGACTAATGCTAATAAGAAAAATTTAAATTTTCTCACTCTTTCTCCTTTGAAAAATTTAGTAAATAAGAGCGACCAAATCTCGCTCTAAACGCATTTTGAAAAAACGGCAAATTATCTCTTATTTTTTCTAAAACGAGAATAAATTTAGAAATTTCTTCGCTCGCTCGCTCTTTGGATTAGTAAAAAACTCCTCTGGCTCGCTTATCTCCACGATCGCTCCAGCGTCCATAAATACGATCTTATTTGCAACCGCCCTTGCAAAGCTCATCTCGTGGGTGACTATTAGCATCGTCATGCCATCTTTGGCTAAATTTAGTATCACATCAAGCACTTCTCTAACGATCTCTGGATCAAGAGCAGCCGTAACCTCGTCAAATAGCATGATCTCAGGGTTTAAACAAAGGCTTCTAACGATGGCTATACGCTGCTTTTGGCCGCCGCTTAGCTCCTTTGGATAAGCAAATTTCTTATCAAGTAGCCCAACCTTGCTTAGCCACATATCAGCCGTTTTTTCAGCCTCGACTCTATCTCTTTTTTGCACCTTTAAAGGCCCAAGAAGGACGTTGTCTATGACGTTCATATGATCAAAGAGCTCGTAGCTTTGAAAGACCATGCCAACCTTTTGGCGGATCCTTTGCCACTCTTTAAATTTAGCGTCTATCACTTCGCCGTCTATAATGATCTCGCCGCTTGCTATGCTCTCAAGGCCGTTTATGCACCTAAGAGTTGTGCTCTTGCCACAGCCTGATGGTCCAAGAAGCACGACCACTTCGCCACTTTTTACCTCTAAACTTATATCTTTTAAGGCGTGAAGCTCTCCATAAAATTTATTGATTTTTTTAAGTTCTAAGATATTTTCGCTCATTTTAGCTCCATTTTTCTTCTAGTTTTTTCGATAGTTTTGAGACTGGATAGCAGATCGTAAAATATAAAAAGAATATGAGCGTGTATATCCAAAATGGCGCCATAGGATTTGTAAATACATTTCGCTCGATGATCTGCTGGCCGACTTTGACCACCTCCACAACGCCGATTAGCACGACGATAGAGGTCGTTTTTATCATACGGCTTAGTAAATTTACAGCTCCAGGCACCAGTCTTCTTGTGGCAAGCGGGATGATGACATAAAAGTAAATTTGAAATTTACTAAGTCCAAGTGAGGCGGCTGACTCAAACTGGTGCTTTGGTATCGAGGTGATAGCGCCGCGCACGATATCCATCATCTCAAAAACGCCCCAAAGGCTAAAGACGATGAGCGAGGCAGTAAATGCTGAGATGTGGATATCAAAAGCCTTGCTAACGCCAAAATAAAATAAAAATAACCAGACGATCTGAGGCATTATACGAACGATCTCGAGGCAAATTTTTAAAACAAAATAGATAAATTTGTTTTTCATGCTCATCAAAACGCCAAGTATGAGGCCGCCGATAACGGAGATGATGATCGAGATAAATGAAATTTCAGTGCTTACCACAAGACCTTCAAGCAGCCTTAGTAAATTTTGCGTGTCAAATAATATACTAACTCCTTGCATTTCTCACCCTTTTTTCGACGTAGCTAAGCGCCAGTGAGACTGGCAAGATGATGACAAGATAGCTAATAACTAGCATAAAAAGCGCCTCGTCTGTCTTGTAGTAAAGTCCGATGAGATCCTTTGCGACGTAGACTAGATCAGCAAGTGCTACGATACTAACGATACTTGTCTCTTTTAGCAAAAATATGACGTTTGCGCTGATGCTTGGCAGAGCCACGCTAAAGGCTTGTGGCAAGATGACATATCTTAGGAGCTGATTTTTACTAAGTGCGATGCTAAGTCCTGCTTCTATCTGCGACCTTCTCACCGCCTCAAAGCCAAGTCTAAAGCTCTCGCTCATATAGCTGCCACCAAGAAAGCTAAGTCCCGCGACCGCACAGGTAAAGCCGCTCATCGACACTCCAAGCTTTGGCAAGCCGTAGTATAAAAAGAAGAGTTGGATAAGAAGCGGCGTGTTTCTTGAAAGCTCAACGTAGCAATCAACTAGTTTTGAGAGAAATTTTAGCTTGTAAAATTTCACAGCCATGCAAAAAATGCCTATCAAAATAGAAAAAACGATCCCTAAAAAGGCGATCTGGCAGGTGAGAATCCCAGCCTTTACAAAAAGGGGGTAAAATTTCTCGATAAACTCAAAATCCATAAACTTTAATCCAATCTGAAAAATGGAGTTATTTTATCCCATAATCATAAATTTAAAACTAATTAGATATGATCACGCTTTAAATTTAAGCTTACAAAAAGGATAAAATTTGATCGATCTTTTTCAGATCATCGGCTTTTTAGGGATGATTTGCATCGTGATGGGCTACTTTTTACTTCAGATCGGCCGTCTAAATAGCCGCGATCTAGCCTATCAGATAATAAATTTAGTAGGTGCGGTGCTACTTATAATCTCGCTTTTTGTGCACTTTAACCTCGGTTCATTTTTGATAGAAGTCTTTTGGATAATCATTACGATTTATGGAATTTATAAAATTTACAAGGAGAGAGCGTGAGAGCGTATGCAGAGTGGGAAGAGCAGGAGCTTTTGTTTTTATCGCTGCCACATAGTAAGAGCGACTGGGAGCCTTATTTAGAGGAGATTTTGGCGGGCTATGAGGAGCTTGTGGCTGCTGTTACGCCCTATGAAAAGGTGGTGCTCATCTGCCCTGATGAGGCAAATTTTGATAGATTTAAGAAATTTAAAAATGTAGAGTTTGTAAAGCTTGAGACTGATGATACTTGGATCAGAGACTACGGTATGATCGACGTTTGCACCAAGGACGGCGTCAAGAGCTACGACTTTAAATTTAACGCTTGGGGCGGTAAATTTAAGAGTTCAAAAGATGATGCGATAAATTTAGAGCTAGCTAAAATTTATAAAACTAAGCTTGAGCCAGTTGATATGATACTAGAGGGCGGAAGTGTTGAATTTAACGGAGATGGCGTGCTTTTAACCACCTCAAAATGCCTGCTAAATGAAAATAGAAACAAAGCGCTTAGCAAAGAGCAAATCGAAGAAAAATTAAAAAGTTTGTTTGGCTTAAAGCGTATCATCTGGCTTGAAAATGGCTTTATAAGAGGCGATGACACAGATAGCCACATCGACACTTTAGCGCGCTTTATCACGCCTGATACGATAGCTTACGTAGCTTGCGAAGATGAGAGTGATGAGCACTTTGATGAGCTTAAAAGGATGGAGGATGAGCTTAAAAAAACTGGCTTTAAGCTGCTTGCTCTGCCACTACCAAAACCTAAATTTTATGATGGCAAAAGGCTTGGCTGCACCTATGCAAACTTTATCTTTATAAATGGCGCCTTAATCGTGCCAACATATAACGACGAAAACGATGAAAAGGTGTTAAATTTACTAGCCCAGGCACTGCCAGATAGAAAGATCATCGGTGTAAATTCGCTAGTTTTTGTCCGTCAAAATGGCTCACTTCACTGCTCAAGCCAAAATAGATACAAAAGGGCTTAGCCTTGTCAAGTCCGTTTGATTATGAGTTTAACAGCATAAATAAGCAAGAGTGCACGCAGGGCGAAAATAAGGCAGTTATCGCAGCTGGAGCATGCGCTTTTTTGCTCGCACTTGTGAAATTTGCAGCTGGACTTTTTAGCGGCTCAGTCGCTGTGCTTGGCTCGGCGATTGATTCGATGCTTGATTTTATCGTTTCGCTTTTAAATTTATTTGCGCTTAGAAAGTCAAGAAAGCAAGCCGATGAGAGATTTAACTTTGGCTACACAAAGCTAGAGGCGTTAGCAGCGCTATTTGAGTGCGTTATCATCGTGCTGGCTGCTGGGTATATATTTTATGAGAGTGTTAAGAAATTTAGCGAGCCAAATTTAGAGATAGGCCTTGGCTTAAGCCTTGGTGTTATGATATTTTCGGTCATAGTGACGCTATGTTTGGTGCTATTTTTAAACCAAATTTCTAAAAAAAGTGGCAACCTTATCATCAAAGCAGACGCGCTGCACTATAAGATCGACCTTTTTAGCAACCTTGCAGTCATCATCTCGCTGCTTATCATTAAATTTAGTGGATTTGTGATGATAGATGCGATCTTTGGCATCGTGATAAGTGGCTACATCGCTCAAAGCGCCATAAGTCTTGGCAAAGACGCCCTTGGTGTCTTGCTAGATCACGCAGCAAGCCCTGAGGTCACAGCTGAGATCATCAAGATGATAAAGGCAAAGCAGAGAATTTCAGACTTTCACTACCTAAACACAAGACAGAGCGCAAATACCATATTTTTAACGCTGCATTTAGTTTTTGACAAAGATATCTCTCTTTACGACGCGCACGAAGTGGCCGAATCGCTTGAAGCTGAGATAAGAGAGAAATTTAAGGATTTTTCGTGGCAGATAACCACGCATTTAGACCCATATAACGACAAAGAAGGGAGATGAGATGAAAGTAGCACTACTTCAACAAGAATTTAAAGGGACAAAAGAGGCGACCATCGCAAAGACACTTGAGCTAATAGCTGAGGCAAAAAAAGGTGGCGCTGATCTAGTTGTGTGCCAAGAGCTGCACCAGACGCAGTACTTTTGCCAAAGCGAGGATACAAATTTCTTTGATCACGCAAATGAGTGGCAAGAGGATGTCGCTTTTTGGGGCAGGGTGGCAAAAGAAAATGGCGTAGTTTTGGTCACTTCGCTCTTTGAAAAGAGGGCTGACGGGCTTTATCACAACACCGCTTTTGTCTTCGAGCGCGACGGCAGCGTGGCTGGCAAATACAGAAAAATGCACATCCCTGATGATCCTGGATTTTACGAGAAATTTTACTTCACGCCTGGTGACATTGGCTTTGAGCCAGTTGAAACTAGCCTTGGTAAGCTTGGCGTTTTGGTTTGCTGGGATCAGTGGTATCCAGAGGCAGCAAGGCTAATGGCGCTAAAAGGGGCGAAAATTCTCATCTATCCAACGGCTATTGGCTGGTTTGAGGGCGATAGTGACGATGAAAAGTCAAGACAGCTTGAAGCGTGGGTGGCGGTGCAAAGAGGTCACAGCGTGGCAAATGGCCTGCCAGTTGTTGCAGTAAATCGTGTGGGCTTTGAAAAAGATGATAGCGGCGTGATGGATGGGATTAAGTTTTGGGGAAATAGCTTTGTTTTCGGGCCACAAGGCGAGCAGCTTTTCCGCGCAAATAGCACAGATGAGCTTTGTAAGATCGTTGAGATAGATATGAAAAGAAGCGAACAAGTTCGCAGAATTTGGCCATTTTTAAGAGACCGCAGGATCGATGCCTACGCAAATATCACAAAGAGGTTTATCGACTAATTTTAAGAGCTAGAATTTCTAGCTCTTAAAATTTAGAATGCTCGTAAAAGAAATATAAATTTATTCTTAAGAAAATATTTTTTTAAGCCTTGATTGTGTAGAATAGTTGCAACTTTACCAAAATGGCATAAAAATATCATATCAAAAAGATACAAAGCTAAATTTATAGAATAAAATAGCCTTAAATTTTTTGAAAGGATTTTAGATGAAAACTACTTCTTTGGCACTTGCTGGATTGCTTTTGGCAACAACACTTTCAGCAAAAGAATTTATCAGTATCGGCACTGGTGGCATGACAGGTACATACTATCCGATAGGTGGAGCGATCTGCCGCTTAGCAAATAAAAATACAGACGTAAAATGCTCTGTTCAATCAACTGGCGGCTCAGTTTATAACGTAAATAACGTCCTTAAAAAAGAGCTTACATTTGGCTTTGTTCAAAGTGACGTCGTCTATGATAAGTATAACGGCACTGGCAAATTTGACGGAGCAAAAGATGAAAATTTACGCTCAGTAGTTGCGATCTATCCAGAGCTTCTTGCATTTGTAGTAGCAAAAGATAGCGGTCTAACAAGCGATCTCTCTTCATTTGCAGGTAAAAAATACAACGTCGGCAACCCAGGCAGCGGTAACGAAGTGAGCACACTTGAGGTCTTTAAAGCAAAGGGCTTTGACGTTTCAAAACTAGGATACCGTGGTGTTTTAACAGTTGGCGAATGCCCACACGCACTAAAAGATAAAAAGATAGATGGATATAGTTTTGTCGTTGGTCACCCAACTGCAAACATCACTGATGCAGCGACATCTTTACCGATCGATATCTTAAACATCGAAGGTAGCGAGATTGATAATCTTCTTAAAGAAAAACCATACTTTGCAAAAGGCGTGATCCCAAAAGGCTCTTATGACGGCGTCGATCACGATGTAAATACTATCGGTGTAAAAGCTGTTTTAGTAACTAGCAAAGATACAAAAGATGAGGCTGTAAAAGCTGTGATAAAAGCTATCTTAGATAACTTTGATGAGTATAAAACTCTTCACCCAGCACTAAAATCAGTTAAAAAAGAGGATCTTGTTCAAGGTCTTTCAGCTCCACTTCACCCAGCTGCAGAGGCTGCGTTTAAAGAGGCTGGTATCTTAAAATAATCCATCTCCAGGGGCTTTTGCCTCTGGATAAAATTTAAATATGCAAATTTCTTCTAAATTTATATATTTAAATTTTAAAGGAGAAAGATGAACGAAGTTAATGACAACGAAGAACAATTTGTCGAAGTAAAGACAAGAGAGATAAATAGCAATTTTTACAACTATTTTATCGCATTTGCGTGTTTCTCTTGGTCGGTTTTTCAGCTTTATATAGCGTATTTCCCACTAAATACTAATATTTCACGCTCTATTCACCTAGCTTTTGCGGTTGGGCTTGTATTTTTGCTCTATCCAGTCACTTTTCATAAAAAGGCTCACTCAAGTTTGCCACTTTACGACCTAGTTTTTTGCGTGGTAGGCGTTGTTGCCGTGCTTTATCCAGCGGTTTATTTTTATGAGCTAGCTGATAGGACAGGGGATTATATCACTCAAGATATCGTCATATCGTTTTTGGCGATCATCGTCTTGCTTGAGGCTGGCAGGCGTGTCATGGGACCAGCACTTCCTATCATTTGTATATTATTTTTGATATATGATCACTTTGGTCCTTATATGCCAGACATCATCGCTCATCAAGGCGCTAGCTTTGAAAAGATCGCAGGGCACATGTTTTTGACGACTGAGGGCGTCTTTGGCGTGCCTATTGGCGTTAGTGTTAGCTTTATCTATCTTTTTGTTCTTTTTGGCTCATTGCTTGAGCGAGCAGGCGCTGGACAATACTTCATAAATTTAGCCTTTTCTCTTCTTGGCAAATATAGAGGTGGCCCAGCTAAGGCTTCAGTCATCGCAAGTGGCCTAACTGGCATGGTTTCAGGCAGCTCAACAGCAAACGTCGTAACCGTTGGTACATTTACCATACCGCTTATGAAAAAAGCTGGCCTTTCACGCACAAAAGCTGGAGCTATCGAGGTTGCAGCTGGCGTAAATGGACAGCTCATGCCACCTATCATGGGTGCGGCTGCTTTTATCATCGCTGAGTTTTTAGGCATGACATATACAAATGTTATGATGGCAGCGGTTATTCCAGCGTTTGCGTGCTATTTGTCGCTATTTTTTATCGTGCATTTAGAGAGCGTGAAGCTTGGACTAAAGGGCATAAATCAGAGCGAATTTCACTCAAGATTTAAAATTTTCGTTAGCGGTCTTCACTATATAACGCCGATCTTGATTTTACTTTACACGCTTTTAATAGCAAAAGAGTCAGCCATAGCCGCAGCGTTTAATGCGATAGGATTTTTATTTTTGATAATGATCTTTCAAAAGCCAACCAAAAAGCTAGCTTCAGGCGAAAAGGTAGGGCTAAACGATGTGCTTCTTGGCTTTGAGGATATATTTTGGGCGATGGTCGCAGCTGCAAAGAGCATGACCACAATAGCCATCGCAACCGCGCTTGCTGGCATCATCGTAGGCTCTATCTCGCTAACTGGCCTTGGTCAAGTACTTTCTGATCTAGTCGAGCTTCTAGCGGGCGATAACATCATGATGATCCTACTTTTAACGGCTCTTATGTCGCTCATCCTTGGTATGGGGCTTCCAACGACAGCAAACTACATCGTCGTCTCAAGCCTTGTTGCACCAGTTATCTTGTTTTTAGCGCATAAAAATGGCTTCTTAATCCCAGCCATCGCCGTGCATCTTTTTGTTTTTTACTTTGGAATTTTAGCCGATGATACGCCGCCAGTTGGTATCGCAGCCTACGCGGCAGCGGGTATCGCCAAGGCAAATCCAATAACCGTTGGCGTGCAAGGATTTTTTTACGATCTAAGAACAGCGATCTTGCCATTTGCCTTTTTCTTTAACAACAAACTTATGCTTATTGAGAGCATAAATACGAGCGATCCGCTTGATTCAAAAGGGATAGTCTGGATGAGCAATCCGCTTGAAATTTTACTCGTCTTTGGCATGGCGATCGTGGGAATGTTTGCCTTTTCTAGCTTGCTGCAAGGCTACTACGTCACAAAGCTTAGGATTTGGGAGAGGTTGCTACTTATACCAGTCGTGCCACTAGCTCTTGTGCCAAATATCTGCGTGAAATTTGGTCTGATGCCAAACGAATACACAGCCTACATCGTGGCAGCTGCTCTTTATGGCTTTGTCTTTATGACTCAGTGGGGCATAAAAGATAAACCGCTTGATCAAATAAGAGCGATTTAACATTAGGCAAGAGCTCTCTTGCCTAAACTTTTAAATTTATTTATAAATTTCTAGTGATTTTGTAAAAAGTGAGAATTTAGGCTTTTAAAGCCTAAAGATCAAAGTTGTTTTGAGCGTTTTAGATCGCCTGCAAACTCGCAAGCGAGCTTATCGCCTAGCTTGCAGCCTTTTACTAAGAAGGTGTAAGCCTCTTTAAATTTCTTAGCTTCTATTAGTATCGAGCCTATCATGCCGCAAGAGTAGCCGTCGTTTTGCTCGCAAGCTTTGTTAAAAAGCTCTCTTGCTTTTTGCGGATCGCTGTTTAGATAAATTCCACCAGCTGCTGAGCAACCCTCTTTTTCGCCACCTTGGCAAGCTTTGTTGTAAAACTCTAACGCTTTGTTGCTATCTGGCACGTCAGTTTTTCCAAGCTGATAGATCGCACCTGCTTTTGCGCATGATCTTGCGTCATTTGCTGCGCAACCTGCTTCAAATTTAGACAAAGCATCAGTGAAATTTGAGTCAGCATAAGCTTTCAAGCCATCTTCAAAGTCGCCTGCTAGAGCGCAAGCTGCAAGAAGCGAGATAAAAATCATTTTTTTCATTAAATTTTCCTTTTGTAAAGTAATATGCAATTTTAACATATTAAATTTACACTTACTTGATGAAAAATAATTACGATTTTAAAATTTGCTCTTGCTCTTTATAATCAGGCATGATGGCTTCTATAAATTTATAAAAACTGCTTTGATGATGCGGATAGAGCAGGTGAGTAAGCTCGTGAAGCACGACGTATCGCACGGCTGAGAGCGGCTTTTCGATGAGCCTTAGGCTTAAGTTTATATAGCCTTTTTTGTGGTTGCAGCTGCCCCAGCGAGTTTTGCTATCTCTTATGACGATGCGACTAACTGGCTTATTGATATGAGGCTGATAGTAGCTTACAAGCTCTAAAAATAGCTCTTTTGCTCTTGCTTTTTTAAAGCGCTCAAGTGCCTTTAAATTTGGCGTTATGATAAATTTATCTTCAAAAAATGGCACATTTACGCTCTCATCAAATTTGATCTTATAAATTTGCCCAAGAAATTTCATCTCATCATCTTTTGGTAAATTTAAAAGAGCTTTTTTATATGAGTTTTCAAGCCAAATTCTGTGCGTTTCAAGAAAGCTAAGAGCCATCTTTTGCGTGCTGTAAAATGGCATAGAAAGCGTGATCTTAGCATCCTTGCCAACTCTTAATCGCATAGATTTCACATTTGTTTTAAAATTTATTAAAACGCTTAAGCCATAAAAGTCTAAATTTAGGCTCTTTTGCCTCAAACTAGGCGTTTTTCTTGCCACTTTTTGCTTCTCCAGCGCCAGGTATTTGCAAGGCCTCTTAGCCACTCATCAGCGCAAAATCCTATCCAAACGCCAACAATGCCCCAGCCAAGGTGTATGCCTAAGAAATATCCAAGCGGCAGCGAAAGCCCCCACATAAATATAAGCCCAGTTGCTAGCGGAAATTTCGCGTCGCCACTTGCACGAAGGGCATTTACGATGACGATGTTAAAGGTTCTGCCAGCTTCTAGCACGATCGAGAGTGTAAAGAGTGGTAGCATTATCTTGCGCAAGCCATCATCTAAATTTAGTGCGTCCATGATCTTATACTTTAAGGCGTAGGCGATCAAAACGACGACGAGCGTGATAGAAATTCCAAGCCACAAGGCTTTAAAGGTTCTTGCGTAAGCCTCGTTAAACTCGCTAGCTCCCACTAAATGCCCCACGATGACCTCGTTTGCCACGCTGATACTTGCGCCACATAGCAAGATGAGAAGTGTGATCTGAAAGTAGATAGTCTGCACGCTAAGAGTTGCCTCGCCCATGCTCGCGATAAAGCCAAAAGCGACCATGTATTGCGCCATCCAGAGTAAATTTTCGCCAGCGCTTGGTAGGCCAACTGAGAGTATTTTCTTTAAAATTCCAAACGGCACGACAAGCAGTCCGCTAAGATAAATTCTAACTTTTGCCACGCGTATGAGCATGTAAAGTAGGACAAAAAGGCCTATTAGTCTGCCCACAAATGTCGAGATAGCAACACCTTGCAGGCCTAAATTTGGCAGATCAAACCAGCCAAAAAGAGCGATGGCGTTGCCAAAGATGGTGATGATGTTCATCAAAACCGAAGTTAGCATCACAGCAGTTGCTAGATTATAGACGCGAAGCACCGCAGCTAGCACCATGCCGATGCCATCAAATAGCAATGCAAAGCCAAGGATGTGAAGGTATGAGAAGCTATCGTTTATGAGATCACTTGGCACGTTTAGTAAATTTAAGATGTTGTAGCCAAAGACGTAGATGATGATGGCTGAAAAGATGCCAAAGACCGTATTTGACGTGATGCTTGCGTGTATGACGCTTGAAGCTAGCTCGTTTTGCTTTGCTCCAAGTGCTTGTGCGACGACGACTGAGCAGCCCATGCTTAAAAAGTTAAAAATGGTCATAAAAAGATCCATCACTTGATTGCCAGCACCCATGGCGCCAACTAGATGCACGCTCACTTTTGTCACCATGTAGGTGTTGATGATGAGCGTTATAAAGTGCAAAAACATATCTAAAAATATAGGTACGACCAGTTTTTTCATAGAAAGATTCATAAATTTCTCCCTTTTTAAATTTTGGGCGATTATAGCCAAATTAGGTTTTAGCTCCCTTTTGATATAATCCAAAAAATTTAAAATTTGAGAGAAAAATGGCATTAATCGACCTGATAGACGTAAGTAAAAAATTTGGCGCAAATGAAATTTTAAACAACGTAAGCCTTAGTGTAAATGAAAATGAAAAGATAGCGATCATCGGTAAAAACGGTAGTGGCAAGAGCACGCTTATGAAGATCATCTCTGGCGAGGTGGCAGCTGATAGCGGCAGGCGTATAGTGCAGAGCTTGATAAGCGTCGAGATGCTAGCGCAAAATCCAAATTTTAACGCCACTTTTAGCGTAAGAGATGCGCTAAATAACGAGCTAAAAGAGATATTTGACGCGATAAGCGAGTATGAAAAGAGCGGCGTCTTACTAGCAAATGAGCCTGAAAACAAAGAAATTTTAAAAGAGCAAGAGAGGCTTTTAAAATTTATAGAGGCAAAGGACGGCTGGAATATCGAGCACAAAATCGAGCGAATTTTGCAAGAATTTAAGCTAAAAGAGTATGAAAATAGACCCATTTGCTCACTAAGTGGTGGCGAGATCAGGCGCGTGGCACTGGGTGCGCTCATCCTTAAAAAGCCAGATGTGCTGCTGCTTGATGAGCCGACAAACCACCTTGATGTCTATATGGTCAAATTTCTTGAAGATATGCTTAAAAACTCAAATCAAAGCATAGTTTTTATAAGCCACGATAGATATTTTATCGATGCGCTCGCTACTAGGTGCGTTGAGGTCGATGATGCAAGCTTAAAAAATTTCGAGGGCGGATATGCAAACTATCTAACTAAAAAAGAGGAAATTTTAGCAAGCCTTGCAAAGTCGCATGAGACACTGTTAAAGCAACTAAAGGCTGAAGAGGAGTGGCTAAGGCGCGGCGTAAAAGCTAGGCTAAAGCGAAATGAGGGCAGAAAAGAGCGGGTGCTTGCTATGCGTGAGGAGGCCAAGAAAAACCCAGGCGTGATAAGGCGAGTGAGGCTAGAGCTTGAGCGTGCGAGTAAAAATTTCAACCAAACGCAGAGCCAAAACCGCAAAAAAATGCTCTTTGAGTTTAAAAATTTAGGCAAAAGCATAGACGGCAAGGTGCTTTTTGAAAAATTTGACGCAAGAGTCTTGCAGGGCGAGAGGATCGCCATAGTTGGGCGAAACGGCAGTGGAAAGAGCACGCTACTTAAAATTTTGCTAGGACTTGAAAAGCAAAGCAGCGGTGAGATAAAAAGAGGCGAGGTAAGTATCGGCTATTTTGATCAAGCTAGAAATGTCCTTGATGATGATAAGAGCCTTATAGAGACATTTTGCCCAAATGGCGGCGACCACGTGCTAGTTCGCGGGCGAAATATGCATGTTTATGGCTATCTTAAAAATTTCCTCTTTCCAAAGGAATTTCTGGATAAAAAGATAGGCGTTTTAAGTGGTGGCGAGAAAAACCGCGTG